>JAJECE010000061.1 GCA_022822185.1 Rhodothermales bacterium
GGGTCGCCGCGGGAAGAATTCGGTTCACGGCAGGTCACGATGCCGGCAGTTTCTTTCGCTCCGGAGGGTGGGGTGGATTTGGGATCAGGGAACCGTCTCTGGTGGTCTTTATGGAGTCACTTGAAGAGGGCAGGCTGCTGCCTCGGATGGCCTCGGCAATGTCTGTACCGGTTTGTGAACTGGGCCAACTTGGCAGACGAGGGTTTTTAGACCGGGACATTAATGGGAGAACCCGTAGTGGAGAAGTTCGCGGTCCCCTGGATATTGAGGCACTGACCCCGTCACCGGAATATCCAGTGTTATGGGGACACGACACATGGCGTGAGCGTCAGTTGATCGTGGCACCGGATTCGCAGGGGCGAAGCCGGGAAGGCTACCGGAAACAGGCCGCAGAACTCTGGCGGAATGGCGCATCCCGGCTGCATTTTAATCGCGATTTTGGGCTTGCATCACAGGCACTGGCCGCGTGCCTGACCGAAAAACCGTGTATTGGCGGAACAGCCTGGCCAAGTTTGATCACCAGAGAGCAGTGGGAGATCCCACTGGTTCTCTGGGCCAACACAACCATTGGGCTGATCTCTTTCTGGTGGGCAGGAACACGTCAGCAACTTGGACGCTCCCGATTAACGATCTCCCGACTTCCTGAACTCTTCTCTCTGGATGCCAGACAGTTTACCAAAGAACAACTTGATCAGTGCAGGAAAATGTTTGACGACTTTCGAGGCAGAAATTTCCTGCCCGCCAATGAAGCCTACCGGGATGAGGTGCGCATGGCACTGGATCGGGCCGTATTGGTGGATCTTCTGGGGTTGGAGGGGCAGTTGCTGGATCATCTCACAATCCTGCGCGAACAGTGGTGCAATGAGCCCAGTGTGCATGGGGGAAAGACATTGAAGCCCGAAGTTGACCGTTAAACTCATAATCTGTATAAGTGGAACCATCTCTCAATTCTCGGATAAATACGTTCAGATGAACAGAAAGCAGCAGGGGATCTGTCTGATTGGATCCACCGGATCCATTGGTACGCAATGTCTGGACATTGTCCGCAGAAACCCGGAACGACTAAGTGTGGCCGCGCTCTGTGCAAACCGGAATGTAGACCTGCTGGCCAGACAGGCACTGGAGTTTTTGCCGCATGCAGTTGCGATGGCCGATCCGTCCAGAGCGGAGGCACTTCAATGCGAACTGGACGGGACAGGAATTCAGGTACTCGGCGGAAATCATGGCGTATGCGAATGTGCAGCGATGCCGGAGGCAGACATTGTTCTGGGGGCTGCCACAGGAGTTGCGGGACTGAAGCCCGTCCTGTCGGCACTCTCGGCGGGAAAAATCTTAGCGCTCGCCAACAAGGAAACACTCGTTGCTGCCGGGTCGCTTACTATGGAAACGGCCAGAAAACATAATGCCAGGATCATTCCGGTAGATAGCGAGCATTCTGCCGTATTTCAATGTCTGGAAGAGGGGGGAGCCCGGAATGTGGAGAAAATTCTTCTGACTGCATCCGGAGGCCCCTTCAGAAATATGGACCGCGCAGATTTTGAGCGGGTTACTCCAGCGCAGGCACTCCGGCATCCGAACTGGGACATGGGGCCGAAAGTAACCATTGATTCGTCTACGATGATGAACAAGGGACTGGAGGTGATTGAAGCCTACTGGCTGTTTGGGGTGACCGAACAGCAGATAGAGGTCGTTGTACATCCGCAGTCCATTATCCATTCCATGGTCCTGTTCCGGGATGGGTCGGTAAAAGCACAACTCAGTCTGCCGGATATGCGGCTGCCGATTCAGTACGCACTCAGCTACCCGGACAGGTGGCCCTTCCCTGAAGGGCGTATTGACTGGACAAGTTCGCAGTCGCTGGACTTCCATCCACCCGACCTGAAAAGATTCCCATGCCTGCGTCTGGCCATGGAGGCATTGGCGGCGGGAGGGAATGCATCTGCGGTTCTGAATGCGGCCAATGAAGCGGCCGTGGATCTTTTTTTGAAAGAAAAACTCAGTTTCATGGAGATCCCCCATCGGATCGAAAAGGCGCTCAGTGCACTGTCTGGCCCCGTTTTGAACACATACGAGGAGGTGCTGGAGATTGATCATCGCACCCGAAGGCATGTATTAGAGGCAGTCAGACGGAACACCTGCACGCTGTGAAGTATACCGTACCCAAACAAAAATAGTTGGTGCTTCCTGTGAGTATTCTCTGGATTCTTTTCACGTTTATTCCTGCCCTGATGATTCTCGTGTTTGTACACGAACTGGGGCATTTCTGGGCCGCACGCCTGTTCGGCATGCGAGTCGACCGCTTTTCGATCGGGTTTCCTCCGAATATCTTGAAGAAACGATTCGGGCAGACCGAGTATGTTCTTGGGCTGACCCCGCTTGGAGGGTATGTTAAAATTGCCGGTATGGTGGACGAGAGTCTGGATACCGATTTTAAGGATGAAGAGCCGCAACCTGATGAATTTCGGTCAAAGCCGCTCTGGCAGCGCATGATTGTCATCAGTGCCGGTGTGATCATGAACATGATTCTGGCCCTCGTCATCTTCTTTGCGCTTACCTGGGGATTTGGGGGCAGCCGTATTGCGCATACCGAAGACGGATCTATGTTTGTTGCCGACAGTTCGGTGGCCGAGGTTGATATCGGGATGCAGACCGGGGACCGCCTGCTCACCATCGGGAACCACACCTATGTGCCGGGTGGAGACCCGGTCCCTTTGAACTCGCTTCTGGCCGATGATCTCACATTTGAAGTGGAGAGGGAGGGTCAAATCCTGACCCTTCCTGCCCCGGAAAACCTGATGACCCGAATCCAGGAGTTACCCGAAGGCGGTCTCTATGGACTGGGAATCTATACATGGCCTAGTACGCTTGGATCTACTGCCGAGGGAATGCCTGCGGATGCAGCAGGATTACAGGCAGGTGACCGAATTACCGCCGTGAACGGCACCCCCGTAAAGTACTGGCTGGAACTGGTCGATCATATTGGAAGATCCAACGGCGATTCGCTTCTGGTGACCTGGGAGCGCATGGAGGAGCAGGGTACGGCCCTGCATGAGGCCATCGTGGTACCCGTCATGAATCCGAAATGTGATTATGTAATCGGGATTGGATTTCCGCAGACACAGATCCGTTATGGCCCGGTCAGATCTGCGGAGATCGGACTGTTCGATACCTGGGACAACACCAAGACCATCGTCATCAGTCTATGGCGGATCGTCGCAGGCAAGGAGAGTGTGCGGGATAATCTGGGCGGACCGGTGATGGTTGCGAATGTGATTGGAGATGCGGCAAGTAGCGGAATACGTCCATTTTGGTATATCGTGGCTGTGCTGTCCATTACGCTGGCAATCGTAAATATTCTGCCCATCCCGGTGTTGGATGGCGGACATTTAATGTTCCTCTTCTATGAATTGATTGTGCGCAGGGAGCCCCCGCTGAAGGTACGAATCTTTTTGCAGCAGGCCGGAATGATTCTACTGCTGGTCTTGATGGCGTTCCTGATTACGAATGATGTGATCCGTGCGATCACCAATTCCGATGAAGAGGAAGTCCGTGATGTGGAGCCTGTGGTCTGCCAGATGGATGAAACTGAAGCCGAAGCGGAGTAATAGATCCCCCAATGAATTTGTACTAACGGGCGGGTTCTTTTCGTTTGTACACGGATGCAGAAACAAGTTCTCCATTAAAGGAGTTCTATGGGTCTGCGCTACAATACTCTCATCTCCATTCTGATTGAAAACCGTGATGCGCATCATATTTCCGCTATTTATTACATTGGTCGGCGCGAATGCCGTAATGGCTCAGGGGCTTTCTGGAAGCACGCTGGCCAGCAGCCGTTCTTATGCCCCCGAAGAACTTGAGATTATGGGAATCTCGGTCGCGGGGGTGGAGACGGAGACGATGCAGAGTTTCGCAATCCGCAGCAGTGGACTGGCCGTTGGACAGACTCTGGTCCTGCCGGGAGATCCTGCGATTTCGGAGGCGATACGGAATATCTATCGCCTGCGCGTGTTCTCGGATGTCAAGATTGTGGAGGAGCGCAGAGTGGACAGCGGGGTATTTCTGGTGATTCATCTCACCGAAGAGCCGCAGTTGGCGGAATTCACGTTTTCAGGAATCAAAAAGAGGGATCGGCGCAAACTGGAGGACAAGGTGACGCTGTTCAAGGGCACCCGTGTTCGTCCGACAGACCTGGAACGCTCCAAGCAGGTGATCAAAGACCACTTTGCCGAGAAGGGATATCTTCTGGCGGAGGTGGAGGTGACCCGGACCCCCGGACCCGAAAATACGGTCAACCTTGACTTTGCCATTGATCGGGGCGAGAAGGTTCGGATCCGGGAGGTGATAGTATCAGGGAACGAAAATATCAGCGGTCGTTCTGTTCGCCGGAAGATGAAAAAAACCAAACCCCGGCGCCCGCTCCTCTTCTGGCGCAAGGCCCGCTTTGACCGCATGCAGTATGAAGAGGATAAGGTGAATGTGATCAATCACTTTAACTCGAAGGGATATTACGATGCGCGTGTGCTGAAAGACTCCGTATGGCTGGATATCTCGGGCGAGAAGCCGGGGATGATTGTATCCATGGAACTGCATGAAGGGCCGCAGTACCATGTCCGAAATATTGAATGGGAAGGCAATACGATCTATCCAGATGAAGTCCTGTCCTCTGCACTAGGGGTGGAGGCCGGAGATGTGTACAACTCGGAACGGATCGAGCAAAACCTTCACGGGAACCAGTCCAGCAGTGACGTATCAAGCCTGTACATGAACCGGGGACACATGCTCTTTCGTGTACAGCCGGAGGTTCGGGTTCTGGAAGGCGATTCGCTGGACCTGTACTATGATCTCTATGAGGGGGATATTTTCAGTTTCGGGGAGATCACCATCGCCGGCAATGATAAGACCAAGGAGCATGTGGTGCGCCGGGAGTTGTATACCATCCCCGGACAGACCTTCAGCCGGGAATTGATTCAGGAGACGATCCGCAGGCTGTCCCAGTTGAAGTACTTTGATCAGGAAAAATTGGGAGCAGGCCCCTCCATTGATCTGGATCAGGAAGAAAAAGAAGTAAACCTGGCCTATAACCTTGAGGAGATCGGCAGTGATCAGCTGGAGTTGAGCGGTACTTACGGCCGGTGGGGGGTGATTCTGATGCTGCGCTTTGCGTTCAACAATTTCAGTGCGCAGGATTTCTTTAAGGGGAGTGCCTGGCGGCCGCTGCCGTCGGGAGACGGCCAGCAGCTCTCGGTCAGCCTCCAGACCAGCGGGCGGCAGTATCAGAGTTATTCTCTGGGCTTTACCGAGCCCTGGCTGCGCGGCCGGCCGACACCGGTGGGCTTCCAGGTGTCGCATTCAAGATTTAGCGGGCTGGGATTCTATGGCTACAGCAGTATCTACGATGATGATGACACACGTCAAAGCGATCTCGGATTTGCGAACACCTCTGTCCGCGTCTTTTATGAGCAGCGGCTGCGGTGGCCGGATGATAAATTCAGCACCAGTACCTCACTGGGCTATCAGTTCTATTCCAACCGGAACTATACCTCGGCGCTTCCGATTGGACGGAGTCAGCAGGTGACCGTACGTCAGGCGTTATCACGCAGTTCGGTGGACCATCCGATTTTCCCGACTGCAGGCTCAACATTTCTGCTGTCAGGGGAGCTGGCATTGCCGGTATCGGACTTTATCCAGTACCATAAATGGAAGCTCAGCACCTCCTGGAACGTGCCGATTCTGCGTAAGCTGACCACAAGCTTCTCTGCCGACTTTGGCTATATCGGCTCACTCACCGGCGGGGATGTTCTCTTTGAGCGCTATGTGGTTGGCGGATCCCCCTTTGATCATCAGGGATACCGGAATAATTTTGGAAAAGACATTATCTATATGCGGGGATATCCCGCCCGGGTGCTTGGCCCGCGTCGAGGAAATGAAGCCGTGGGAGGTCGTGTGCTGAACAAGTTTGCGTCGGAATTGCGGCTGCTTGCCGTTCAGACCCCGCAACTCACCGCTGCGCCGTATCTTTTCATGGATGCGGCCAATACCTGGGATACATTTGAGACGTATAACCCGGGGCAGCTGTATCGTTCGGCCGGGGTAGGTGCGCGCTTATTCCTGCCAATCCTGGGTATGCTGGAAATTGCCTATGGGTATAACTTTGATGAGTTTGCTCCCATTTCCGGTCAGCGTTCGAATCATGACGGTTCACGGAAGTGGTTCTTCCAGTTTACGCTTGGCCAGGGATTTAACTAGATCTTCGGACAAATTTTTGCACGTATGAGAACGTTTTTCATTTTCGGGATGCTTTTTGTGTGGACTGCTCTGGCGGCGGCTGCACAGCACAAGATTGCTTATGTGGATTCGGATTTGATTTATGAAAATTACCCGGAGTTCTCCACGGCGCAGCAGTCTCTAGACCGGGTCGCCGAGCAGTGGGAACAGGAACTCTCGGAGCGGCAGGATCGCTTAGACGAGATGTTTGAGGAGTATCAGGCCCGAGAACTGTTGTATACGGCCGAATCACGGCAGCAGAAACAAAACGAAATCATTGCCGCCGAAGAAGAGCTTGAACGCATGCGGCGGCAGTATTTTGGGCCGGAAGGCCAGTTATTTGAGCAGCAGCAGCAGATTCTGCGTCCGATCCAGGAAAAAGTTCTGATCGCGATTGAGGAGGTGGCCGAGGCGGAGGGCTACGATTATGTATTTGACCGGGGGGGCGATTTTGTTTTTTTGTACACCAATGAAAGGCTCGACATTACAGACCTCGTTCTTGAGGAGTTGGGCATTGACATTACCCGCACCACTTTGGGGCGGTAAGCTTCACACTTTAACTTCATTAATTCTATGCGACTCTTTTCGCTTCAACACAGTGCAGGATTTTTTCTCGCTGTTTTCTTTTTCGGCTTTGCAACCGCTTTGCAGGCACAACAGCTTCCGGCGCTGCGGATTGGCTATACGGATCACGAAGTATTGATCTCCAATATGCCCCAGACTCGTACGATCCAGGAGGAATTACAGGCGGAACTCGAAAGCGGGCAGCGGATTCTGCAAAGTATGCAGGAGGATCTCGCCGGCAAGGTGGATCGTTATCAAAAGCAGCAGGCGCTCTTATCGGAGGAGCGCAGGCAGGAGCGTCAGCAGGAACTGATTGGTCTGGAAGAGGAACTGCGTAACAAGGCCGGCGAATTAGAACAGGATCTGGTGCAGCGTGAACTGGATCTCATGGGGCCGATCTATCAGCAGGTCGATACCGCAATTCAGACGATTGCGGCAGAAAAAGACCTTGACCTTGTACTTCGCACCCAGGCAGGCCCGGCACAGCCGATCCTGCTCTATGCAAACGAGGACCGGATCGTAGATATCACGCTTGAGGTTGCCCGGGAACTGGGGATTGATGTGGATGCGGCGATGCAGTCTGCCGGCAGCCAGTAAGATCTCTGTTCATATCGCCTTCAACGAAATCAACCATTACTTTCATGGAAGGCGTTAGGCGGGTTACGACCCAGACGTTCCGCCAGATGAAGGCCGCCGGCAGCCCGATTGCTGTGCTGACCGCGTACGATTATACGATGGCGCGTATACTGGACGGTGCCGGCGTGGATGCACTTCTGGTTGGCGACTCTGCGTCCAATGTCGTGGCCGGCCACGAGACGACCCTTCCTATCACACTGGAGCATATGATCTATCATGCGCAGTGTGTCGTTCGCGCGGTAAAGCGGGCGCTTGTCATTGTGGATCTGCCATTTGGCACCTATCAGGGCAACAGTAAGGAAGCATTGATCTCCTCTATTCGTGTAATGAAGGAAGCCGGTGCCCATGCAGTCAAGATTGAAGGGGGTGTGGCTGTTGTCTCAGCCATTGAGCGCATCCTTGAGGCGGGAATCCCGGTTATGGGGCATCTGGGGTTAACCCCGCAGAGTATTTATCGTTTTGGGACGTACAAGGTGCGTGCCCAGGATCCTGTAGAAGCTGATCAACTCCAGGAGGATGCATTTGCACTTGAAAAAGCCGGATGCTTTGCGATTGTGCTGGAGAAGATTCCTGCAAAACTTGCTGAGAAAATTTCCGCATCACTGCGGATCCCGACGATTGGGATCGGGGCGGGAAATGCGTGTGATGGCCAGGTGCTGGTGACACATGATGCATTGGGATTGAACAATGATTTTCATCCACGGTTTGTCCGGCATTATGTGAATCTGACCGAGTCTATTTCGGAGGCTGTCCGGGGATATGTGGCGGATGTGCGCAGCCGCTCTTTTCCGTCATCGGAGGAAAGTTATTAATTTATTTCGCCGTATCAAGTACGAAACAAACGAACATGATTAGTTCTCGCCGCCGCCCGCTCATTCTGGTCACGAATGACGATGGGATTCATGCACCCGGTATCCGCGCTTTAACGAAAGCGATGGACGAGGTGGGGGATGTGGTGGTTGTGGCCCCCGTGGATGATCAGACTGCGGTGGGGCATTCCATTACCCTGGATGAGCCTCTTCGGGTGGAGGCCCATAATTTTGGGGGTGACCTGAGTCATGTACGGGCATTAGGAATTACGGGAACGCCCTGTGACTGTATGAAACTGGCATTGCACGAGTTACTGCACCGTAAGCCGGACTTAGCCGTCAGCGGAATCAACCGGGGGTCCAACATTGCGATTAACGTGATCTATTCGGGCACGATCAGTGCTGCAACGGAGTCATCTGTGAACGGGATTGACTCCATTGCCTTCAGCCTTGATTCAAAGGATTCCGATGCGGATTACTCCCCCGCCGGCAGTTATGCCAAGGTGATTGCCCAGAAAGTGCTCCGAAGCCAGCTCCCCCGGGGCGTGGTTCTCAGTGCAAACATCCCTAATCTTCCACATCATGAGATCCGAGGGATCCGGGTTGCCCGTCAGGCCCGCTCAAGATGGGAGGAGGGATTTGTCGGGCGTACGGATCCATCCAACCGGTCTTATTACTGGTATCGCGGTATGATGAATGTATTGGACAAGGGAGATGACACCGATACCGGGGCACTGGAGGATGGGTATGTATCGGTGACACCGCTCCAGTACGACCGCACGGCCCACGGATGCATCAATGTACTCAAGACTTGGCGCTGGTCTGAGCAGTTGGACTAAATCAGATCCCCCTGAAATAGCCGCACATCTGATCAAGGGCTACATTCCCGCCGCTCAGAATCACCCCCACCTTCCTCCCTTCCGCCTTCACGGCGCGGCTCAGCAGTGCGGCCATCCCCAGGGCTCCCGTTGGTTCCACAACGATTTTCATCCGTTCCCACAGCAGCTGCATTGCAGACAGGATCGCCTTATCGGATACAGTGACGATATCGTGTGCGAGGTCACGGATAATCTGAAAGGGCAGGTGACCGAGTGAGGGGGTGCGGGCACCATCTGCGATGGTATCCGGATTATGTACCGTATGCAGTGTGCCACTCTTAAAACTGCGCACGGCATCATTGGCGGCTTCGGGTTCAACTCCAATCACCTGGATGGTATGGTGTCCAGATCCTTGGACAGCAAGAGCTGCCCCCGACAATAGCCCGCCGCCGCCACAGGGGACCAGAAGTATTTCCAGATCTGAACAATCCTGCAGCAGTTCCCGCGCTGCGGTTGCCTGGCCCGCGATAATATGCGGGTGATCATACGGGGAAATAACAGGGAGGCCCTGTTCCGCGGCCAACTTTTCAGCCAGTACTTCGCGGCTCACTTCGTTACGGTCATAGAGAATGATCTCGGCCCCATATTCAGCGGTAGCGGCTCGTTTTACACACGGAGCATCACGGGGCATGATAATTGTGGGCTGGATCCCTAAATGTGCTCCGGCAAGTGCAACGGCCTGGGCATGGTTACCGGAGGAAAACGTAAGGATTTTCCTGTTGGATGCGGGGAGTTGGCTTAAGGTATTGTAGGCACCCCGGAATTTAAAACTTCCTGATCGCTGAAAATTCTCACACTTAAAATACACGCATGCGCCAAGATGTGCGTCTACGGTTTTGGAGGTGAGCACGGGGGTTTTATGGGCAACTCCCTGAAGCCGTTCGGCGGCCGAACGGATCTCGTCAAACCCTATCTGATAGGGTACCGTCACGGCAGGTCATCCGGGTCTTGTGAGGAACTCCGTTCGATACCTTCGGACGGCTCACGTTCAACACGTACGGTGACATCGGTCACGAGCGCTGCGATTGCGGCAACGGCGGCAACCATTGGCGCAAGCAAAACGGCGGCACCGGATCCTACAAGCCCAACATACATGGGAAATTCGGCAAGGGTCCGCCCATCTTTAAGGATCGTAATCCTACGTGCTTTGCCTTCTCGTGCAAGTTCTTTGACTTTGTCAACCAACTGGGATCCTTCGACTTTGATTTCTTCAAAGCGCTCTCCGAGTCGTTCTCCGATATTACTGTTTCGTGAGGTCATGGTGGAGTAGAATGTTGTTGCTGTCGGGTACGCAGTTTGTCGCTTGTAGTTGCATGTGTAATAAAAGGGAATGACTCAAAATATACGGATTGCGGGATTTAGGAGGCACGGTTGCTTCATGTTGCAAGATTATAGTGCAAAACCAGAAATCTGCGGAATCGGGTTCTATTTGGATACAATTTTCGCTGTAGGTGTAGAATGATATGGTACGGTACACCTAGATACATACAGCAGGCGTTTGCAGATAGAGAGACTTATAAAGTGTGGGGCAGGGGGAATTTGCCGGGGAGTGTGTATCTTTTGGGTAGAGATGTCACACAGGTTCCCGGCATACGATTCTACGGTAAACTTGAGCACGTATTGTGAGCGCACCATCCCGCGTCCACTATCTCTGCCGGGTCCCTGGATTAAGATGCAGTTCGCCGATCTGACACGGATCAGATCCGCCGTGAATGCATGGATTTTGAGAAGTTTCTCCGCATACGGAAAACATCTCCTGCATCCTTCTCCGGAATATCTAACTGGACAAATGTATTGGGTATTTCTGAATAAAAACGGGGGTTCCATACAGATTGCAGAGAGAGCTGGTATCCTGGGATGTACGCAAAACTCAGGGCAGAGGATGGAACTCATTAGTTTTCTTTTTTTTTGAATACGGGCACATGGATACAGGCCAAAGGATTGTGATTATAGGTCCGATGTATCCCTACCGGGGGGGTATTGCCCATCTGTCCGAAACTCTGGCCGCCGGCCTGCTCAGACGGGGGCATCAAGTTTCCGCAATCACCTTCACCCGCCAGTACCCGGAATTTCTTTTTCCAGGACGAACACAATATGAAACAGAAGTCGCTCCCTCCGACAGGGCGGTGGAAGCGGAGCGGATCATTGATTCTATCAACCCTTTTTCGTGGTGGAAGGCGGTCAGGCGTATCCAGGAAATAGGGACAGATGTGGTGATTTTTCGTTACTGGATGCCATTTTTTGCACCTGTTTTTGGCACAATGGTACGAAGGCTTGCTCGCAGTGGAATTCATTCGGTGGCTGTGGTGGATAATGCATTCCCACATGAGCGCAGGCCGGGAGATGTGGCTTTGGGACGCTACTTCTTTAAGGCGGTACAGGGCTGTGTTGTCATGTCTTCCTCCGTGGAAAAGGATCTGGATCACCTGAATGTTTCCTGCCCCCGCGCATTTGCCCCCCATCCAATCTATGACATCTTCGGTGAGGCGGCCAATCCCACCCAGGCACGTTCAAAATTACAGATTGATCAGGATGCACCGGTCATTCTTTTTTTCGGGTTTGTGCGGCGATATAAGGGGCTTCAGATTCTTCTGGACAGCATGCGGGAGGTTCGGGATCGACTTCCGGATATCTGTTTAATCGTCGCCGGTGAATTTTATGAGGATGAAGCATCTTACAGGGATACGATTGCCTCGTTGGGGTTGACCGGCCAGGTGAGGCTTATTAATGAATACATCCCCAAAAAGGAAGTGGCGGATTATTTTGCGGTGGCCAACGCTGTCGTACAGCCGTATTTATCTGCAACTCAGAGCGGGGTTGCACAGGTTGCCTATCAGTTTGATACGCCTGTGATTACGACAGATGTCGGGGGGCTTGCCGAAGTAGTGCTCCACGAAGAATCCGGCCTCATTGTGCCTCCGAATGATCCGTCAGCATTGGCCGGGGCCATTCTGCGGTATTTTGAGGAGGGGATGCAGGACGATCTTGTCCGGGGTGTGCAGCGCCACAAACAGTCTCTGGGCTGGGACAGGCTGCTGGATGCGGTGGAATCCATCATGTAATCGGGGGGATGTGTTATGAGCGGTCAACCCTGTCGTACCGTTTATCATCGTTGTTTCGCACTGGCGCTGCTCATTGCCGGCTGTGCTACATTGAACCAAACCGGTTCGGAGAATTTTTCGTCTCCCTCTTTATGGCAGCCTGCCAATGTAATTCAGGATGCTCGACAACTGGCATTACAGGATGCATCCGGGTCGCCTGAAGGTATCGTAGATTACATGAAGGCCAGAATGGTTGGAGTACAGCCGGTATTCGGTGACTCCATGATCTTTTCTTTACTGGGATCCAGGCGTGTAATTCAGGGAGGCAGGTTGGGGGATGCAGCGGGGTTGGGAAATTCGTTCTGGCCGGATCCAAGATCAGATTCAGGTGCCTACATGATCACGGAACTCAGATCCTTGGAAGATCTCCCGATGAATAAGGGATCAGCGGTCATGCTGCCCCGCCACTTACTGACTTCTGAACGTATTCAGCAAGTGATCCGCCATGGTACGGAGGCGATTCTGAGCATCGGAGATGTGACCCGGCGTTTTGCATCTGCGGCAGGTGCCAATGCCCTCATATTGGAGATTGCACCACATATTCTTGCGAATCTCTCCGGGTTATCTGCGGACAGCCTTGTCCAGGGAGTGCTGCCTGTGGGCGGATACCGCCTTCCTGAACCGATACACATAGAGAACTGGATCAATACCTATGAATCCCCTTTGAATGTAATGGGATTTATTGCAGGTCAGGACCCGCAGTATGCATCACAGCTCATCGTGATTGCTGCAGATCCAATGTCGAGTGCTTCGGATTCCGATTTTCTGCAGTGGATGCCCTCGGCCGTTCTGCTGGAACTTGTACGCATATATTCAGCAGCAAGGGTAGGGGGGCTATTCCCGCGGCGGTCTCTACTGGTTGCTACGGGAACCGGGGCCGCATTGCAGGCCGTGTTGGAGTATCCGGTATGGCCGCGGCAAAATATCAACACGGTCGTAACACCGGGACGATTTGGGAACGGCCATCTGCAGGTCGGCAGGGATACGATCCCTGTTTTCGGATACACATTCCCCGAACTCCATGCCCCCGATAATCTGGATGCCTGGATTACAGCGATCCTGGAGGACGTTCACGGTAAATTAAAGTATTTGGATGATCAGCAGTTGGAGGAGAATTAGCGGACCAAAGTGAGTGCACCGGCCTGCACGATCAAAACCGGGCATCAATCATCACGGATGATTGGCCTGTTTCCCTGTTATTTTTCAATGAGCGGCCCCGTCAAACTAAATAATACCGGTCGATCATGTTCCACGCCCGCAGATCCCAACACTTACTCTTCAATGAAGAGGCGGTACAGCCATTCATATAGATGACCCGCGGCGGGTTGATGTACGTCCAAATCGCCACGGCCAATCGCCGTTCCCATGGGACGCGGTCTTTCACGTGCTGCCAGCCAGGCATGAATCTGTGCCCGTAACTCTTTATGTGGTTTGAATTTACGATCATTGGGTGGAATCCCGTTGATATAATCACAGGCAAGAGGCCAGATCGGGTCTTCATCAGGAATTAGTTCACGGATAAAATTCTCCAATTCGCCCGAAGAGTGATTGTCAGGCATCATCCAGATCCCGACCCGGGGCTGAGAATCAATGATCGTCCCGGGCTTTTCAGGCTTCGTAGGAACTTGAAATTGAATGTGGTTCTGCAACAGTTTTGCAAGTTGTTTCCACCTCCTGTCTGGATCATCATTCGCATCAATGAGAATGCCGATTGTCTCTCGGTCAAAAGTTGAAAATTCGGGATAGATAGATTCAAACAACCGATCAATACCCTGTTTCTCAATAATTTTAAATGGAATGTCGTCACCGTAATAGGAATTCCAAATATGAATGACGACATGCTTATCATTACTCCCCTCAACGAGTAGCACTTTTTGGGAATCTACTTCTTTGGACATATATTTATCGTACCTCTATGTCCTGGTCAGCTGCAATTTCGAGATGTTTCTCGGAATACTCAACGGTTCGTAGTTGACCATCTTTCTTGTCTAAGCGCACCAACGTTCCATCAGCGTTTTCATTGTCAACTGCCGCCCTTGCGAAGGCCCTGACGCAATCAAAGCTGTGAGTTGTGGCAAAGACCTGCACATTATATTTTTCTGCAGCTTCAAGCATCATTTCCCAGAAACCCTTCAATGCGGAGTAGTGAATTCCATTTTCAACTTCGTCAATGACCAGAAAACCATTACGGCTATGAGCCAGGGCAAGGGCAGCAGCGAATAGGCGCATAATGCCATCTCCGAGACTACTCAGGGGGATTTGTTTCGGAAAATTATCAGATTTTACCACGATACGACGGCCCCCGCCATGAAATCTTCCATTCGATTCTCCAATCGCCGCAACCCGTTCTATTTGTGTGTCTGTCAGCCTGATCGCCATTAATGCGAGAGATTCCAGATCGGTAAAAACAACATTATCCCAAAAACGTGCCAGCATAGAACTGCCCGGAAGTCCTGGACCGAGTGATTCACATGCAATGGGATGGGGCAAATCGGAATCACCCAGCATCCTTTTTCGTAATCTCCGAGGTACACGACGAAACGATTCAGCTTCGGGGAAATCAGGTAATTCCAGGAAACAGGGAATCATGGATTTTGAACCATGAATGGTGATTCTCAGTGCCTTGATGTTTGAGTCTAGATGGGCAATTTCACTGAACAGGTCAAGTTGTATAGAGGACAATTCTTCCGCATCGGTCATTTCAATACGAAGTTGATCCTGTTCTCTGCTCGGACCAATGGAGATCGTTTGATCCAGCGAGGCATCTCTACCAAAAAAGAGAGTCATGTAGTCTAGAACCGGATCATAATTTCCTGCATGGTTACTTACATATTCATATCGCTTACGCAACAATTCTTCAAATATATCATGTCTGCCCCTAGCCGCGTATACACGCACTGCTTCAAGCACAGAGGTCTTACCAACCCCATTCCGCCCTGCAATTAGCGTGACGCGTCCCAGTTTTTTGATGGAAAGATCCTGAATGCCCCGAAAATTCCTAATGGACAGATCAGGGAGATGCAATTGGGCGGGTTGGTTCTCCGACATGTGAGGATTCAAGGTTTATGGCTGAAGAAACAGAGCAATTGGTATCTCTCTTATACACAAATGCGACGATAAAGTTGAAAAATTATAAAATTAATGCCATCCTGCTGGTCTGGATTGCCGCCTCTCATACTTGAAGATCCGCTAAAAGAGAACACCAGCCAGGATCGCCCATCCCTGATTGTTCAGGACGGTTAATTCGCCCGTTGCAGAATCAGGCTTTGTGACATCCTGTTGGCCCCGGTAATATCTCGCCTCCAGTGTTAAGCGCTGTGCGGCTACATCAAAATCAATCCCGATCCCGCTCATCAAACCGTAATCAAGGGTTTCAATGGATTCGTTTTCTTCAATAAAAATCTGCCCGGTATCGCTGGATTCCACCAGAATTGCGGACTGCACTACAAATAAGGCTGCACCTCCAAGGAAAATCCGGGGACGGACAATTCCTGAGGCAGCAAACCGAAATTGCGCCAGAACGGGCACAGACAGATACGAGGCTCTGCTAGTTAACAAACCGGGGAAGTCATTGTACTGCACCCGGGTTTTTGCACCCATACGAAGATAGAGTACTTCGCCAACTGCGCTAAGTCCACCGGCAATATGTAACTCAGCGGCCCCTCCACCGGCAACCCCGGTAATGCTTTCCCACGTCGTTTCTCCTGTGGCAAGATTGCCTGCAAAGGTTGTATTGATCATGCCGAATTTGAGGGACCCGGTAACGCGTTGAGCATTGACCGAGGTCGTTCCGGTCAGGAAAAGCCCAAATAATATCAGCAGATTAAAACTTCGCATGTATTCCGTAGGTTGATCCGATTCAAGTTAATACTCGCCAGGATAAGATAGGGGACGTTGCAAGATTTCGGGCAGGAATGGGAATTTGAGAAGGAAGCCTGCCGTTTCGGGGTTCCTGATTCGGTTCTATCTTTACATTTCGGCAGGTGGCCATGAATGCGATCCATGGAACCGCATTCACCGGTTGTCGTAAGCGGGGGATACCCGGATTAAATGTCTATCTCAAGGAAAGAAGTTCGTCATATTGCGAAGTTGGCCAGACTGCAATTTACAGAGGCCGAAGAGAAGGTGCTGGCTCATGACATGAGCCGGATTCTTGATTACATGGGGACCCTGAATCAGCTTGATACCTCCCAGGTAGAGCCCGTCACCCATGTGCATAATCTTACGCATGCAGTACGTGCAGATTCTGTTCAGGAGCGTATCGGGCATGAAGAAGCACTCCGTAACGCACCGGATACCGATGGGGAGTATTTTCGGGTTCCGAAAGTGATTGGGTAGCAGTTGATTCTATGGGCAGATCTAAAGCGGTGCAGTCCCGCCAGTTGCAGAAATCATGGTGGGCGGCGCAATCTCCTGTGTTGCAGCACATTGTCTGTATTGCGGGGCTCACTGTGGTTGCCTTTTATTTTTCCTGGGCAACCCTTTTCAGCGGAAAAAGCCTGGTCGGGGGAGATACCGTAGAATGGAGAGCCGCCGCCCAGAGCATGATGGAGCACCGCGAAGAAACCGGGGAGGAGCCTCTCTGGGCAGCGAATGTGTTTGCAGGTATGCCGGGTTATCTTATCTCAAGGCCTGATCTGGTTCTTCAAATTGACGAATTGCCCCGTGCATTACGTAAAATTTCCTGGCCTTTTTCGCATGTCATTTTCATGCTGCTGGGAGGGTACTGGCTGGTCTGGTATCTCACGCGTGACACCTTGAATTCGCTGCTGGCGGCATGTGCGTATACCATGACCACCTACCTGCCCGTGATTCTGATTGCAGGCCATAATACCAAGTTCATTGCATTAGCCTTTGCGCCCTGGTTACTGTTGACCTTTGTTCATGCAATACGGAAGCCCGGTATGATTTCAAGTCTCCTGTTTACCATTGCTCTGGCCGTGAACCTCAGGGCAGGGCATGTACAGATCACCTACTACGTAACGTTTCTGATCCTGGTATGGTGGGTTGTACTATTTTTGGAGGCGCGAAGGCGTAAGACACTCCCGCAGTTTTTCCAGTCTACCGGACTCCTTGCGATTGGCTGTGTATTGGCATTACTCATGGTTGCCGAGTATTACTGGCCGACGCTTGAATACAAGGAGTACAGTATTCGGGGAGCATCTGCCGGAGGAGGGGCAGGCGGGTTGAGCTGGGAGTATGCAATGCGATGGAGCCAGAGCCCGGGGGAACTCTTGACCTTGCTTATTGCCGATGCCTACGGTGGGTCTACGTATTACTGGGGCCCCAAGCCCTTTACAGGTGGTCCTCATTATACGGGCAGTATTGTACTGGCGCTTGCCGCCGTTGCATTATGGCGAATTCGGTCACGGCTTGTTGCCATACTGGGAATTGCGGGCGGCCTGATGGTCCTGTTTGCATTCGGACGGCATTTTGAAGTGCTGAATCAGATCATGTTCAATTACTTCCCGCTGTTTGACGCTTTCCGGGCCCCGGAGACCTGGCTGATTGCCGTTGCACTCGTTCTGGCGATTCTGGCAGCACTGGGACTTGCCTACATTGTGCGTCTTGAACCATCTGCCGTGGCACAGCGCATCAAATGGCGTTCCGTATTGATTGTTTTCGGGGCAACAGGCGGTGTGCTGTTATTCTTAATGGCAACCGGGAATTCACTGTTCGACTTTCAGAAAGAGGGCGAACTTCAGCAGGCCGTCGCCTATGTCGCCCAGTCTGCCGGGAGAAATCCATCCGATTCTCAGGTTATTGCCGCTGCAGAACAACTGCTTGACGAACAAATCATCCCCCCACGTAAAGAGTCATTTACAGCGGATGCACGTCGTTCATTTCTGTTTATTTTTCTGGCGGGCCTCATGCTGATTGCATTTCAACGCAGAGTATTCCCCGCCTGGATTTTGCAGATAGTTCTGACGATCCTGATCGTTCTTGATTTAGGAGGTGTGGCTAAGAGATACTTGAATACCGACAATCTCAGTGTGTCAAAATATTCTGCAAACCGTGTAGTAACATTAGATGTTGATGAGTATGTACTCCAGAGAGAAGGGCAGTTTCGTGTTCTCTCACTGGAGCGTAAGGATCAGACTGGACTTGCACGTCCATCATTCCATCATGAATCGTTAGGTGGCTACAGTGCCGCGAAATTACGCCTATACCAGGACTTTCTGGACAACCTTCTTTTTGATCGAAGTACCGGAATGCCTAACGAAAATGTACTGGATATGATGAATGTTCGATATGTGTTTTCCCAGGCTCCCATTGCGGGGGCGCTCAATGTAGAATATGGCTCTGAGTCGGGATTGAGTGTCTATGAGAATCTTGATGTTCTTCCGCGGGCATACTTTATTGGAGAGACAGAAGTGGTTGAAGATCCAGATGATGCAATGCTTCGTCTCCTCGATTCCGACTTTGATCCAGCGCTTCAGGCATTACTCGCAGGACCCATTGAAGAAGATGTTCACCCTATTGATTCGTCCAGTACGATCCTCGTCAATCCAATTGAGTATGGGCCGAGGCAAATTATCCATGAGGTGGAGACAGATGCACCAAGACTTCTGGTGATCAGTGAACTATACTATCCCGCAGGCTGGACTGCCACGCTTGATGGCGTGCCTGTGCCAATTCATCGCACAAATTATCTGTTGCGTGGGGTCGTCATACCTGCGGGCCGACATACGCTTGAGATGGTCTTCAACCCCGCCAGTTATGTCTGGGGAAAAAGAATCAGCATGATTTCTACACTGATGGTATACGGCCTCGTATTTTTCCTGCTTGGGCTGAGTGGTTATCGCTATTTTAGAGGGACTCACAGGGGAGTCCAGACATCATCCATTTAGTCGCTGTTACTTTGGCGAAACAGTGAAGCGGATACTGTTGATTACTTATTATTTTCCTCCATCTGGAGGATCAGGTGTGCAGCGGATGCTTAAGTTCGCACGCTATCTCCCTGATTACGAATGGTCACCTACAGTGTTGACGGTTGACCCAAAGTTCGCAGCATTCCCATCAGTGGATGCCTCTCTTCTTCATGAGGTTTCTCCTGAAATGGAGGTGATCCGTACGCGGGCATGGGATCCATTCAGGCTGTATGGGCGCTTTCAGGGGAAGAAGAAGGGGGATGTGGTGGAAGTTGGACATGTCGGCGACAATACAGACAGATTCAAGCAGATTGCCCGTTGGCTCCGAGGAAATATTTTTCTTCCAGATGCCAGAATCGGGTGGGTTCCTTTTGCATCCCGGGCTGCCCGAAAACTAGTACTGGAACAGAAATTCGATGCAATCATGAGCACGGGACCACCGCATTCAAGCCACTTGGTTGGATTCGCTGCACACAAAGCGTCCGGCCTTCCCTGGGTGGTGGATATGCGGGATCCGTGGGTTGAGATCTACTATCGTGATCAGATGTACGAAGGAAAGATTGCGAAAAAAATCCAGTCTGTACTGGAGCGCAGAGTTTTGAGCACGGCCAGTGCGGTGGTTTCCGTGAGCAGGCATGTCGGGATTGGCCTTAAGCGCCGGGTTGAGATACAGCACCACGAAACGATCTCCAATGGATTCGATCCCGCCGATATTTCCCACAATCAGGCCACGCGAACCAGAAAGGAAGATGTATTCACGCTTGCATATATTGGAACGTATAATCTGCGCAGGCACTCAAATGCACTTGTTGCCGCACTGCAGCAATTACAAAAAACTATGCCATTAGAGGTTCATCTCGTAGGAAAAGTAGATATAGCGGCTCTAGAGGATTATCGTACGAACGGGATTCCCGTTAAAGGAGTTGGCTATCTTCCTCATAATGAAGCAGTTGCTTACATGCAGGACGTGGATGTTCTTTTACTGCCATTACCACGCGTAGACGGCCATCATGGTGCAGGAGATGTTTCGGGGAAAGTTTTTGAGTATATGTCGGCTCGCAGGCCCATTCTGGCTTTAGGACCCACAAATGGAGATCTGGCGGATATTCTGAATCAGGTTCGTGCAGGTCATATCTTTGACCATGAAGATGAAGAGGGAATACTTGGTTTTCTGAAAGATTGTGTAGAATCCAGATCTGAGGTCTGGTCAATTAATGATGATGCTTTGGCGGAGTATGAACGTCCCCGTCTCACAGGCAGACTTGCGCATCTGCTTCATCAGCTTTCATCAGACTCGTAACATCAACGAATGCGTGTATGTACGTTAGTTGGAGCCCGGCCGCAATTCGTGAAAGCGGCCGCGGTGAGCCCAGCACTCAGGGAAGTTGGAATCAGAGAGAAACTGATCCATTCCGGGCAGCATTACGACAAGTTGCTCAGCCAAGTCTTTTTTGACGAGCTTGGAATTCCTGCATCCGTTCCAAATCTTCAGGTCGGGTCCGGTTCTCATGCAGTCCAGACAGGAAAGATCATGGCTCGACTGGAGCAATTTATCCATAAAACGGGGCCGTACGATGCGTTCATTGTTTATGGAGACACAAATACGACCCTTGCCGGAGCATTGGTCGCCGCAAAGGAAAATATCCCCATCGCACATGTTGAGGCAGGGGTGCGCAGTTTTAATTCGTCGATGCCCGAAGAGATTAATCGAATTCTTACTGACCATGTCTCTCAGTGGCTTTTTGCACCAACGGAGACGGCCGTAGAAAACCTGGAGCGGGAGGGATTAAAAGAGAAGACTGTACTTGTTGGAGATGTCATGCTGGATGCCACACGCATGTTTGCGGATCGGGCAAAAAAACAGTTCCCTCTGGAATCCATTCTCCGCCATGAATCCGGAAATTATTATCTGGCAACCGTGCATCGCCCATCCAATACAGATATTCGGGAAAATCTTCAAAGCATCTTTTCTGCATTCGGGCAGTTAGCGCTACCGGTAATTTTGCCACTTCATCCCCGAACTAAAGCCGTACTGGGTCACATTACCGTTCCAGATAACGTAGAGATCACCCCGCCGGTCAGTTATCTCACCATGTTAATGCTCACCTCCAATGCTCGCTGTGTACTCACCGATAGTGGCGGACTCCAAAAAGAGGCCTATTGGTTGGGGGTTCCATGCGTACTCCTTCGTGAAGAAACGGAGTTCCCCGAAACGCTCATAAACGGATGGAATACATGTGCCGGTGTGAATCCTCAATCTATCCTTAATGCTGTGACGCGCGAACCAGCCGGTCCCCAATGTAGATTTGGTCAGGGGCCAGAGGGGAGGCCTACCCGTATGATTGCACATGCACTTTTGGAGGCAAAAAACGACTCGACTTAAATCCGAACCTGTTTATCCCCAGAACATTACTGAACAAAGATGCTGGATACCGATAGTACGGCCCCCCTTATCCGGTTTCCATAAAGCGGTCAATCCTTGCTTTAAGTTTGACAGTTTGCTCTATGTGATTTGATTTTGCCTTGATGGTCTCCAAATCTATATTCTGCAGATTTTTTGAGGAACAGGCTTCAAAATAATCTACTAGTCCACGCAGGCGGCTTTGGTGATTAATATGATTAAGTCCATCGCTTAAAAACAGAACAGGGATTCCCATGGCGGTTGCAGGAAGGGCCGTATGGATTCGTGACGTAATGACTAGTTCAGCCGAAGCGACCTGTCTTATATACTCCAACGCAATCTGCTTTGAGTCCTGATTTTCAAGGGTGTGCCGATCAATGATCTGGGATGCATACGTAATCGGCCGGCCCGTCTTAGACAAAATTCGCCTTAGTCTCTGGCAGGCAATCTTATAGGCAATATATTTCAGCGGGTATTTCAGTAGTTGGCGAAGCATCACCACTGGACCTCGTGAGAATAGGATGATCGGCTTTAAGCGATCAAAAACGCTTGTCACTAAGATACCGGATGGCTTGGGGGAGGAATTCGGGAATAGATGTGATTTCTGGTAACATAGCGTCAGGCAACCGGAAAAATAGGCCTTAACACCATGGTTCCTCAAGAGATTTAAAGTATAGTCGTCCCGGCAGCCGATGGGTTCGTGCTTTTTGAAATAATCAATAGATTCCTTTTTTGTGAACTCCTTTTCAACGGTCGGATTGATATGGAATGAAATGAATAACGGCTCAATTTTATCTGCTGGAGGCCAGTTTTCGGGGTTTTCCATAAACCAGCCATTACAGATCAATCGCACCTTAGGGCCTCTGTATTTGTGCAGTTGCTCACGATTGATGGCCACAAATTCCTTTTTCCATACGAACTCTATGACGAGTGACTGGACCCAGTCCCCCAGGTTGACTGAGTTCGGATAACCTACAATGGCAGTATTCATTGTTGTAGTTTCAATAGAGAACTGAATTTGCTCATCCGATGATCAGAGGGATATTTTCGGATGATCCGCTCTCTAGCCCGGTGTCCAAGATCAGGATTCGCATTTCGTATAAAGCTTACCACTGGTTCCAGGTTTTTTGGGTTTTTGATCAGATGTCCTGCATCTCCGATTGCATCAGGGATACCAAAAATAGGCCGTCCAATCGGAATGCACCCGCAAAGCATTGCTTCACACAAGACATTCGGGAGCCCTTCAATGATAGATCCCTGAAAATAGAAACTGCTATCCTGATATTCGTTCAGCAGCACATCCTGACCTACGGGTTCCCGAATAGATAAATTGTCTAACCGTGGAATAGACACTATCTCCCTAAGTTTAGAGGAAAGCCCGATGATCTTGAAATTGTAATCCGGCATCAATTGCGCCAATTCAATAAACAGGGGAATCCCTTTTCTCCGAAAAACTTCCTCGTTCCTGATGATTCCAACGGTCAGGACGGTTGGAGATTTTTTTCTTGCCGATAGCGTCCAGAAGGTTGAATCGTATCCGGTTGGCACTTCTTTAACGGGGGTCTTGAGTTCAGGAATAAAGAGGAGGATCCCGGATTCAATATTGTTGCCGGATTGATTCGTTACAGGGCAGCCATCTTGAAGGCTTTTATGCACTACCCAAATCAGATCTGCTGCTTTATAATTAAATCTGCCGATAACCTGTCGGATATTCTTTCGGGAAAACAGGCCATGATAGTTTTTGTAATTAATGGCATCATAGCCGCCTACGATGATTAAGCTGGGAATTTTCAGGACTTTTGACAGTATGATGGGCAGTAGCGCGTGATAATCATTAAACCAACTTATGGTGGCCCTTGCATTTAGTCCACGGAAAAGGATCATTGCAAACTCTCTTACCCTGTTCAGGGCAAAAGAAAGCAGATTTTTCCTGGGTGGTGAAAAGATCGTCACAACTTGGTATCCCATGGCTCTGAGCAAAGCAAGATCTTTTTCTACAAAAGAGCTCTTGGTGCTGAACACTACGATAACTGTGGGAGACTTGCCTGATTTTGGGTCGCTAACTGTTTGTAGGGTACGACTGGAACTCATCCGCAACTTACTTCTCCTGGAGGGGGTACAGGCATTCTTGGGAATTATCTATATTAGATCCAATAGATGTAGAGATCATAATGAGGAATGACGAGTTCAGGTCAGTCAGCCTATATTGGACGGTTCACATCTGCATGATGAATTCATCATGTGTTCAATGGACGGTCATTTCATGTTGATCCTAATCCCGATTGACAGCACTCTAATGGTAGTCCTCAGCGAATCAAACTCATTTAACGCAGAATTCAGAATCAACGTTCAACGTTGATAGCTAAATGCTGGACAAATTAGAAAAACTTTGGCACGGCATCCGGTGGACGGTTTTTGGCCGCCAGTTGACTCTGGGGGAACAGGGAAAGTCTTCCGGTGCCCGGCGGCGAGCGATGATCTTCAGTTTAGTGGCATCGCTCATGATCTGGCTGATGCTCAGCCTGTCGGAGAATTATTATCTGCCGGTAGAATATATAACCTGTGCGGCACTGGTCGAGGACATTTCGCCTTCCTGTGTTTCAGGAATCGATGAAGATTCCGTGTTAGCGCAACCGCTGCCGGGGTCCATTCGAGCAACCCTGTATGGTCCAGGAATTAATCTGCTGGTTCAGCGTTTTCGTGCACGCTACTGGAATAGTCCAATCACCTTTGACTCGGATCAGCCAATAGTGGACGCACAATTATTGCTTCGGATCCCCGAAGAAGTAAGCATTGAAAGTATCATACCCGAGAGTGTCAGCTTTCAGAAAGAAGCACGAAGCGAACTTCGGCTCCCCATTGAATCACGGGTCCAGTTTGTCGCCAGACCGCCACATTTTTTTATCGGTGAGCCGCAGCTTGATCCAGATAGTGTGTGGGTTTCAGGTCCCGTATCGGTCATAGATCAACTGCTGGCATGGCCCACAAAGTCAGACACGATTGCGGGAGTAGGCGATAGCGTTCATTATCAGGTTGATCTGCTGGATTCTCTTTCCGGGCTGATAAGTTTAAGGACGAAAACAACCACCGTTTCCCGACTTTCCCCGTCATTCACAGAAGGGCAGAAAGAACAGGTACGGGTAGAGATTGAGGGCATTCCGAACGCAAACAGTGTCGTTCAACTGGCCCCCGAGTCCGTAACGATCACCTATCAAGTCCCCCTGCCCCAATTCCTTGAAGCGGAGCAATCAGAATTGATCCGGGCCGTGATCTCCTACTCCGAGATCTATGACGACACCACCGGGCGCGTGAAGCCAACCGTAGAATATCCGGACGAATTTATGTTACGCCAAGTCGCCGTTTCGCCGGAGCGGCTCCGATATTTCATCAATATCGGAGCCCAATAATCTGACGATCCGGCAACATTGAAGTGAGGGCATGGTTCAATGGGCCGATCCTGACAACTGCGAACGATGGTCTGGCCGCTTTGGCCCAAAAGCAACGTTGAATACCACAGTACTCCGCAGGGGATTCTCACTGAGTCGGGGATCTGGTACAGAACGACCATAGACCTTTTGAACGAATATGCAGGCGCACTTTTCGAGCGTGAGCCACTTGGGTTACATCTCGCCCGCTCAGATACCTGGATCCGCTCTCCTCATACACTGTCGATCTGGATACTTGCATTCGGGATCATGGTCTATCAGCCCTGGAAACTAGCGATTGCCGTTCCCGTTTTCTTTCTTGTCTGGCAGATTCTGTCCCCGGCATTGGTTACCCGAAGTATATCCTTTTTACTGAGAGTACTGGATGCCGTATTGCTTCAGGCGATTCTCTATGCAGGGACGATGTCCGTATTAGCCATGTCCGGCCAGTATGTGGCCGTCGCAGTCGGAATAGGGGGATTTATCTGCTTTCGCTGGGGAATCCTGACCTATTTGACGCGCCCCGTTGTCGCCCGATGCTGGAAAGCAATGTACAAACTTCCCGTACCAGATCATATATTGCGGGCGTTTATGATTCGGAGCGCATTAAAATGTGGGATCAATCTTACCGGCTTTGAGGAGATTGAACAAAGTGTTATCGAGAATATGTTTCGGAAGAAGACATCTGGAAGAAGGAAATCGTAGATGATAAATCATGTGCATGGCAATTCAGTTGATGAATTGCGAACAGGGGTAAGACAATTACTTGAAAGGGCGAACCATATACCATCAACGGGGATCGCCAGTGTTTCAGTGGAGCTAGATGGGGGAAGTCCGCTGGACTGGTTGATGAGCCGGCCGCAGGGAGGGCGTATTTACTGGTCGGGAAGGGATTATGGAATTGAAGTCGCGGCGTTTGGCGAGGCAGACTGTCATTATTCCTCTTCGGCTGCAGATCTGGACGAACTTCGCAGTGGACTGGGAACTAGGCTGGCAGGCTGTGAGCACGGGGTGCGTTATTACGGGGGAATTCGATTTGATCTGAATCAATCAGACGAGCAGCAGTGGTCATCTTTTGGTGCCTGGCGATTTGTACTCCCGCGATTTGAGGTTCGCAGGAACGCAAAAGGCACCCTACTGCGCTGTAATCTTGTGCTTCCGAATGATCAGGCACAAACAGGCTTGATTCTTGAGCAGGTGGATGGATTGCAGGATTCCGCCTGGAAAACAAACCCCTATTCCCGTCCGCTCCGTCATCGTTTTCG
This sequence comes from Rhodothermales bacterium, assembly GCA_022822185.1. Classification (GTDB taxonomy): domain Bacteria; phylum Bacteroidota; class Rhodothermia; order Rhodothermales; family Bin80; genus Bin80. Next base: position 26,216 of record JAJECE010000061.1, read on the forward strand.
CCCGGATTTTGAGGATTGGGGGCTGATGGTGAATAGTGCCCTGCAGGCGTTCAGTGACACCCCGTTAGACAAGGTGGTTCTTGCACGAGAGGTTTCGGCAGATTTTTCAGACCCAATTGATCCGGGATCCATTATTCAGGCCCTGAAAAAGATATCCCCCAATTGTTTTCATTTTCTTTTTGAGCCCGCTGTGGGCGAAGCATTTTTGGGGGCATCACCGGAACGGTTATTCAGACGGGAAGGGCGATCTGTTGAGAGTGAAGCGGTGGCAGGCACCCGTCCACGCGGCACATCGGATATCGACGACACAAGAATGGTTGAGGAATTATTTCGGAGTGCAAAAGAGCAGCGAGAACATGAATTTGTCCGAATCAGCTTACAGGAAGAGATCTCCTCACTGGCAGCATATGTAACGATGGATACCCTTCCATCCATTATGCGTCTGGCTTCAGAGATCCACTTAGTTTCCCGGCTGCGTGCGATCATGCGGCGGGAGTATACTAGTCTAGACGTATTGCAGGCACTGCATCCATCGCCTGCAGTCGGGGGGTACCCCTCTGAACAGGCACTGGATCTAATTCGCAGGGAGGAACCCTTTGATCGGGGATGGTATGCGGGGCCGGTAGGTTGGCTGGGCGTGAATGAAGCAGAGTTCGCGGTTGCAATCCGTTCCGGGCTTGTGTCTGGATCCATAATCCGACTCTATTCAGGTGCAGGGATCGTCCGGGGATCCACACCTCTGGATGAATGGGATGAAATCGGACACAAGATCGGTGATCTGGCACAGGTGTTAGGGTTGTATGCTTCTGCCGTTCAGCCAGAATTCCAGTACGGATGAGTCAGAGTAATGCGGAACGAGCACGCCTGATCATTGGGGAGTTCGTGCATTGTGGTATTGAGCAGTTCATTATTGCTCCGGGGTTTCGCAGTGCGCCGCTTGCCTTGGCCGCAGCCAGTCATCCATCTGCACAGGTAAAGGTCCATTTTGACGAGCGGGGCAGTGCCTTCTTTACACTGGGATACGGCCGGGCAGCCCGTAAACCGTGTGTCTGGATGACCACATCAGGGACTGCTGTGGCGAACGGTCTTCCTGCCGTAATCGAAGCTGCAATGGATGAAGTGCCCATGATTTGCCTCACAGCAGATCGACCTCCTGAACTTCGTGATACAGGTTCGAACCAGACGATTGACCAGGTTCATATTTTTGGACGTTACCCCAAATGGTTCGCAGATCTGCCTGCTCCCACCGAAGAGCAGGATGAGTCCTTTATCCGCACAACCATTGATCATGCGGTGCACCGGTCACAGAACGGCCCTGTCCATCTGAATTGTATGTTCCGGGAACCGTTACTGGAGAAGAATGACCAAACCCATTCAATCCCGGCAATTCCATGGCCGGATACAGGGGATCCTCAGACCCGCTATCAAACCACCGTTAAATCCACCGTTGATTTAGACGATAAGTTATTAGAGAAAATATCCGGGGCTCGGCGTGGCTTGATTGTATCCGGGAGATTGCAAACCATGGAGGAGGCAAAAGCGATCCATGGACTGGCCGATTATTTAGAATGGCCTTTATTGGCAGATATTTGTGCTCCCGTCCATACTGCGGAGAATTTCATCAATTCCTCCGACCTGATTGTGCGCAGCAAATTATTTGCAGAAAAATATTCTCCAGATCTGATCCTGCATATTGGTGGCCCATTGGTGTCCAGGGAGTTGCAGCATTATTTAGCCAACTCCCCTGCAAAAACGTATGTGCTGGTTGCCCCGTCAGACAGCAGAATTGATCCATGCCATGTCGTAACAGATCGCATTCACGCAACCATTGCAGGTTTTTGTGATGCTCTATTGACAGATCTACCCTCTAGCGATCAGATGGACACGGAATGGCTGAATATGTGGAACCGTATATATCCGCTGATCCATCGAGGGATTTATGACGAGATGACAGAAGACATCTCGGAACCAATGCTGGTAGTACTGCTTGCCAGTCTCTTGAGCCGTATGAATTGGGGATTCGCGGCCAGCAGTATGCCGATTCGCGACTTGCAGATGTTCTTTTATCGGAGCAAAGATTCTCCACGTTTTTTTGCGAATCGTGGTGCTAGCGGAATTGATGGTACACTTGCAACGGCGGCGGGAATCGCCCAGGTACAGGCGGGGCGCGGAGTGGTTCTTCTGGGAGATTTGGCTATGCTGCATGACCTGAATTCCTTGAGCCTTCTGCGAGATTGTGAAGTTGTCATCATTGTGATTAACAACAATGGAGGCGGTATCTTTCACATGCTTCCGATTGCGCTGGAGCAGGAAGCGTTTGAAAAAGTACTGGGGACTCCCCATGACATGGATTTTCGGCGCGTTGCCGAGCAGTTTCAGATTCCCTATTCTCTGGTAAATTCCTGTGACCAATTTCGGGAGATTTGGTGGTCACTGAAGCCTAAATCAGGCCCATATCTGATTGAAGTACAAACAGATCGTACACAGAATGCCGAATTACATAACAAACTCTATCGTCTCAGCATCGAAACCGTTGAGGAAGTGATCCAGAAACTTGAGACGGAGGATCATCTCAGATCGTAACCGAATTTCCCGCATTCCAGTGAATTAAAAATGCCCTTGATCTATATGTACCAAGAGCGTCCAGATCGGGCACTTCCTGTGCCAAAAAGGAGTGCCCCGCTTTACGGGTACTCCGCTAAAACGTGAACGGTTGGCAAGCATCCATGTCTGAAGATGTAGACAAGCCTCTCCGTATTGCAGTTGCGCATCTGTTTACTACCGGAAGGAACACAAAGAGAGACGCAATCGTGCATCTTGCCTGCAAACGATATGAACAAGGCGCAAACCCGCAGGAGAGAGACTGGATTGTAAATCCTGAACGCAAGATAACGCGGCGTGTCTACCGTCATACGGGGATCAGTACAAAAGAGTCTGCGGGAAAGCCGGTATGGCATGATGTTCGTGGAGAGGTAAGGTTGTTTCTGGACGGGGTGGATGTTCTTTTTGTCTTTGATTCCAATGCAGAAAGATGGTTCCGTGATGTAGTCTATGGGGGCATTGCTCCGCCGGATATTGTTGACTTACTGGATGCGTACAAATTTTTCCTGCCAGAAAAGTCTCCTCCATATTCAGATCTCGCAATCGTGGATATGGAGGCTTCTATTCCCCAACACAGCGGCACTCGGAAGCTGAACAAAGTGCTGTCTGGAATGTCCAGAATGCTGGAAGCGGTGCTAGAAGTCATTCTGAAGCCTGAACAGATTCGGAATGGATTTCGCACCCCAAAGTCCCACTATCCAGTCTATAACCTGCTTGACTGGTCGCTTGCCATTGAAGGAGCATCGCCCGCATTCAAGACATTACAGAGAGTTGCCGCCCAGGCTGCCGGAATTCGGTGGGAAACAGATCAGATGGAGGGGGCTTCCTACCGCGCTCCCGTGAACATGGACAATGAAGAATTGTTGCTCTTTATTGAAAATTGGAAGCCATCCAGATTAATTCAAGAGGATCGCAAGCCCTATAATGAGGATTTCATGGCAGGCGAAATACCGGAGCGGTATTTGAGGGATAAGAGCACCAGATCTCTTTTGCAAGTACTTGAGTTCATCCTGAAGTCTCCGGGAACCGAACCTCAGGATGTGGGGCGGGTCAAGCAAAATTTAGATGCGATAAAATCTCAATGTCAGGAACTACAGAAGCACATTTTTCGGACTTTGCGACAGGTATATTGGATTGCAGAGGTCAAAAAGTCACCGGACCATTCTGATCGCTACAGTGAAAAATATGAGGACATTTGTTCCGCATATCATGAACTGATCAACTGTTTGAAAACATTTGAATCCTTATCCTTGCGGCTTCAAGTCAATGAACTGTCACAACTGCCGCCAATCATTGTCAATGATGAGCACCTAGATCTGGTATCTAAATGGATTAAAGCATCCGGTCAAGCAGGGAAACTGCAACGTTCCCTGTTGAAGACCAGAAAGAAATTCTCGAAACCCGGCAAATCACTTCCAGATCAAGCAGTTCTCCGTATGGTGAAGCGGGTATTTAAGGATATGGAGACATTAAATAGAGAATACTTCGCATCGGATGCTTCCATTCAAGATGAATACCTTGAACTGGGGTTTAACGTGCTGTATTCTGACCATCGCTTTGATGAACGGCCAGAACAGCGATGGTACGCCGAGTTCATCAGCAAGGCTATTAATTTTGGCAATCAATATGTTGCGGAAGCTCGAACGGGGACAGGAAAGACACTAGGATATCTTATTCCTGCATGTGAGCATTCACGCATCAATAAGAGGCGACAGGTGGTCGTGGCGACGGCTACGATCAACCTGATGGATCAGATTCTAACCAAAGAATGGCGAACCCTGACTTCACCCCGAGGATCTCCGTATCGTAACCTGAAAATTGCAACGCTCAAGGGAAAGCGGAATTATCTGTGCGTAACGCCGCTAAAGAAGTTGTTCAGCGATCTGAATTCAGATAAGCATAATGAATCCGAACCGGGATTCGCTGACCTTGTTGCAGAAGGCCGACTTGCCTGCCTCTATCTGTTTCAGATTCTCACTCGAAAGAATGGCCAATGGGATAGTGCAGCTGATTTTCATAAAAGATTTCCCCGAATCGCAAAGGAGTATCCCGTGGATGCAGAGACCGCATGCAAGCCGGAATTATGCAAGATGGGGAAGGATTGTATTTACCCTCAGGCCGTTCGGCGTGCTCAATATGCCAATGTAGTGATCACCAATCATCACAAACTGGCGAATCTTGATGATGAAATCAAAAAACGTGCCTCGGTCTGTATCATTGATGAGTCCGACCAGTTTCCAGACAATCTACGATCAGCGCTGAGCGAAAGCATTACGAGAGAGGATGTATGGGATTTTATTCGGAGAGTAGCCGGAACAGAAAAACGCCGCGGCTTTGTACAGGTACTACAGGAGAAACTCAAAAAAGAAGTGAAGCTGGGCAAACTCAAAAAAGAGAACGCAGATGGCTTATTCCGAAGCCTCAGACAAATTGAAGAATCGTGTAATCAAATATTTTTTCGGCTCAGGGACGTAACGTTCGTAGGGGAGGATCAGTATGCAAAGCGATGGAAGGACTTGGGCCAAAGACAGCAGGATCTGCTTCAGGACATGTTAGATGACTTGGGGAGACATCTGAACATGATTGAGCAGGAGATCAAGAAAATTTTAGACTCTGATCGGTACCGCCAAACCCAGGATCTATCTCGGAATCTATCGTCGGAAAAAGATCGATTGGTTCAATACCGTTATGAAGTTATAGGGCTCTTGGATTCAATGGAGGCAATCCTGCCTTCCATCTACAACGGAGACGGGCAGTTTATCGTTACCTATCAGCAATCTCAATTTAACTGGACACTGGCCAAAATGCCATTCAAGATTGGCGATCAGGCGCGTGATTTGGTAAAGGGTTTTGAGACCACCATCTTTACATCGGCAACTCTGTACGTAGATCAGGTTACCGACTTATTTGTTCTGGAACTGTTTGATGATCTCACTTCCGAATCTCCGTTTACGGCGGAAACGCGGATTTCGACTCCGTTTGAATACTCTAAACAGGCTGGTGGAGCCGTAACATCGTTCATTCCATGCTACAAATATGGTGCCTCCAACAGAGAATGGGAGCGGCAAGTAATAGAGACTATCGCCCTGTTGTCTATCGCTCTGGATGGGCGAACACTGGTCCTATTTACGGGCTGGGCGAAAATGCCCATGATGTATCAACACATCCGGGCTATGCTGGAAAAATATGATATTCCGGTTCTGTTGCAAGACAAAACGGGAAGCAGCGAAACAGTTATTGAGGAGTTTGACGGGTTGGAGGAGAGTGTGCTTTTGGGAACCGGCCGGTTCTGGACGGGGGTCAATTTTCCCGGGCCAACTCTAAGCCAGCTCATTATTGTACGACTTCCCAATGCTGCCTTAGGAGACCCGCTTGTGAGAGAACGCGAAGAGAGATGGTCAGACGATAAATTCTGGCATCGTTGGTATGGACAAAATACCCGGCGTAAGCTAAACCAGGGATTTGGACGTCTTATAAGGAAAAAAGAGGATCGGGGACTTTTTGTACTTCTAGACAGGCGCATACTTTGTCACCAGCACATGAAGTGCCATCGAAGCGCTATCCCCATAGAACTGAACAGCCAATTCAATTCTCCCGTGGAACTTGCGTCTTGGGGAATCAAGAGGTTAGGACTTTCCCCCGAATTGAAAGAACGGGAGATCAATCTGGAACAGGTTTATCAGGAAATCCAATATGCATCCGAATTCATTCAAATTTGATCTTACATCTATGACATGTCATGAATCCATGTCCGACAGGCATTGCAGGGGGGCTGCGTATGCCGAAATCAATCCCATGATCGTCCATGAACTGGAGACACTCAAACGGAGCCAAACGGCTTTTTTGAGCCTTCTGCGTGTCGCTGAAACTCAAACAGCATGCATACACTGATTACGAATTAAATCTGACTTACTTGAATATGTCTGACAGAAAACATCACTTTACCTACCGCCCAGCCGTTGAGGGCCCCATAGTATGGGAGCAGGGGGGCGAATACACGGATATCCGGTACGAAACAGGAATTCCAGATACAGAAACCGCAGGGATCGCAAAAGTGACGATCAATCGCCCTGAGGTGCGTAACGCGTTTCGTCCGCTGACAGTGGCCGAGATGCAGGATGCTTTTACAAAGGCGCGTGACGATGCATCCATTGGGGTTATCATTTTGACGGGAGAAGGGCCGGATGCCTTTTGTTCCGGTGGAGATCAGCGCATTCGCGGGGATCACGGATACACAGAGGAAGGCTCGGGAACCCAGCGCTTAAATGTCCTTGACCTGCAGAGGCAGATCCGAACCTGCCCCAAGCCCGTGATCGCCATGGTGGCGGGATGGGCGGTCGGCGGCGGACATGTATTGCATGTCATCTGTGATCTTACCATTGCTGCAGATAATGCCAAATTTATGCAGACCGGCCCGAAAGTGGGCTCGTTTGATGGCGGGTATGGAGCAAGTTATCTCGCCCGGCATGTAGGTCAGAAAAAAGCCAGAGAGATCTGGTTCCTGTGCCGCCCTTATAATGCGGCGGAAGCCCTGGATATGGGACTGGTAAATACGGTCGTAAACCTGGATGATCTGGAACGTACCACGGTTCAGTGGTGCAGAGAAATTCTGATGAATTCCAATATTGCCATCCGGATGCTGAAGGCTGGGTTCAATGCAGATTGCGATGGACAGGCAGGGTTGCAGGAATTGGCAGGACATGCAACCATGTTGTTTTATATGACTGAGGAAGGACAGGAGGGGAAAAATGCATATCTGAGTAAACGCCCGCCAAACTTTGACAAGGACGGGTACAAGCCATGAGTGGAAACCGTGTCCGTGCATGGGTTTTAGCGTCCCGCCCGAAAACGCTGCCCGTTGCAATTGCTCCCATCCTGATAGGGTCCGCAATGGCCTGGGATGATGGAGGCTTCCATTCTGGTGCCGCCTTGATTGCAGCGGCCTGTGCGCTTCTGATCACAATTGGAACGAACCTGTGCAACGACTATGCTGATTTTATCAGCGGTGCAGATACAGAGGATCGAAAAGGTCCTACACGCGTCACACAGGCCGGTTTAATTGCTCCCGGTCATGTTAAGGCGGCAACCATTCTGGTATTCTCCCTTGCAACCGTCTTGGGAATGTATCTGGTTGATCGGGGAGGATGGGGCGTTCTTCTTGTTGGTCTTGCGTCAATTATGGCAGGAATCCTTTATACGGCCGGTCCCTGGCCGTACGGCTACAAAGGTCTCGGAGATGTATTTGTCCTGATTTTCTTTGGCCCGGTAGCCGTTGCAGGAACCTATTATGTCCAGACCCTTGAACTTACCTCAACGGTGATCATTGCCGGCTTTGCCCCCGGTTTATTATCTGTGGCAATCCTGACCGTCAATAATATCCGTGATATAGAGGAGGACCGGAACGTAAATAAAAAAACATTGGTGGTTCGGTTTGGGCGTAAGTTCGGTATCGGTCTATGGCTCGGCTGTGTCACAATTGCCGCCTTGCTGCCGCTGGAATTTGTTCGTGCTACAGGTGATCATGTATGGGCGGGGATGACCGTCTTAATTTTAATTCCGGCCATGAGCACACTGCATAAGCTCGTTACCATTCACGATTCTGCTCTGCTGAATCCACTTCTCGGACAGACAGCGCTTTTGCTTCTTGTGCACAGTGTAATCTTTGCATTGGGGTGGGGGATTTGACTTCATCCCATAGATCATTTGAAAATCCAGATGGATAAATTCGCAAATCATTTATGGCAAATCAAATGAATAGAACACTGGAGAGGCGATTTAGTAACTCGCTCCAATTTTTACAGACTGCATCTCCTCCACCGGCACGAATTCTTGACCTGGGGACTTCAAATGAACTCGGCATACGCATGCAGGCTGCAGGATACGAAGTCACAAATACGGAAGGCGATCTGGAACAGGTTAGGACTCCTCTGGGGAAGGAGACGGATATTGTAACCGCATTTGAAATATTGGAGCATCTGGTTTCGCCTTCCAATGTTTTGCGTTCAATCCAGGCCCCCATACTGATTGCGACCGTGCCCCTCCGTCTGTGGTTTGCTTCCGCGTATTGCAACCCGTTGGATCCATGGGATCGGCATTTCCATGAATTTGAAGACTGGCAGTTTGACTGGCTCCTGGAGCATGCCGGCTGGAAAATCATCCATACCGAAAAATGGACAAGTTATGGAGACTGTAACGGACTTCGCCCGCTTCTTCGCCGATTTACACCTCATTACTACGCGGTTGAAGCCATCCGGTGATCCATTCGGTTAACCCACAAATGGTAATGACGGTGATCAGAGTGCGTGCAGAACGGATAAGTCCAGATCAGATTTCTTGATCATACGTCTACCCGATAGCAGTTCCGGACGATTCAATGCTAGTGGATCATTGAGTACATCGTGCTCAAATACATTATAGGTATCCAGACCGTGTGCTTCATCAGGAATGGTTTTCGCTAATTCAACTAGCCCCAGCATTCCGACACCGGATTCATAGGACGAACTGATGATACATCGAATGCGATCAGACTGCGCCTGGCGAATTGTTTCAATGGTTCCGGTGATCCCTCCTGAAAGGGTGGGTTTCAGGACATAAACCTCTGCAAGTTGCCGGTATTGTTTTGCTCCAGGTTCTCGGAGGGTTTCATCCAGGGCCAGGGGAATATGACTGGATCGGGCAAACGCTGCAAGGTCAGCCGGATCCTTCAGCGGTTCTTCAATATAGCCGATGGACAGGTTACGTGTACGCTCAAGGAATATCTTGGCAACTTTGAGTGTCCATGTCCGGTTTGTGTCAATACGGATCTCCAGATCGGGATGTTCTCGACAAACCGAATGTACAAATGCAAGGTCATCGTCCAGTGCCTGCCTTCCAACCTTAATCTTTACAGCTTGGTATCCCTGGAGCGCAATCGTGGGCAGGGCATTTTTGTAACTTTGCTCGTTCAATAATCTGCAACAGGTAACCGGCGACGGTTCAGTTGCTGCCTGATTTCTTATTGCTGCCTTCAGGTTAAATTGAGCAAGTTCGAATCCAAACTGAACGGAGGGGAAGAGATTGTAGATGTCAAAATCAGTGGACGCTGCCGGGATATCTGGAAGCGATTTTGCGAGGATGATTGCCTGGGACTGCACTTCCATGATTGATTCCCGGCTGAATCCTGGCAGTGGTGCAATATCTCCCCAGCCTTCATCCGTTCCACTCTGAAGGCAAACCAGTATCCCATCCCGATGCGAATAGAACTGGCTGGCCAGTTCAAGGGAACGAGTCAGCGGCAATTGATACCGATAGAGCCTGACCGAATCAATGATTCTCATTTTGAAAAATTCCTGGCTTGGGATACATCCATGTCTGATTTCGGTTTCCCTCAATCAACAATTACTTTATCCGGCAGGGATAGCCGGTGAAACCTGATAAATGCTGTCTGGAGAGATTAGAGTGCATCCATAATGGCGGTACAGTTAATCTGGCCGCAAACGGAACATCGGACATCTCTGCTTGTATAGGCTCGTATTGGGATGCTATGATTGTGTAACTTTGATGTCTCCAATCATGGTAACGGAGTCAAACTTAGATCTGGGATGAAACCACCAATAGTAAGAATATCTAACCAACTGCATGATGGATGCCCAAGTAGTCATCACGCAGTCTTCGGTGTAGCAGTACACCCAGGGTTAAATGGTCAGAGCGTGAACGATATAGTGGTGGAAGATTTGCTCTGGCACCAAATGCGGGAAGATAAGACAAGAACATATCAGTAAGCGAATGAAACGGATTATTTGTTACCATATTGACATTGTTAACTATAAAACGGGAGCTCGCGCTTCGTTTGTACGTTTGGATAATGCCAGAGATGATACAGAGATTATCGCTGATGTGGATAGCGTTATACGGGAAATCCACGAAGGAAACTACGATAGAAAACTAAGGCGGACTTCAGTGGTTGAGGAGGGACAGAATCTAACCGAATTAGATGTTAGGGTAAATGCCTTGGATAATTGGGATATGCTGATTGCGTCGGTTCCAATCAATGACAACGGAATAAGCCCCAGATACAGGTATGAAACTGCAAGCGTTAAGGTGACTGACGAATGATCTTGGAACAACGGAGATTTTGATGGAATTGACTATGTCAGAACATCAAGCGCATCAGGCAAGAGGGCGAGTAGGCAAAATCTCGCCATCTGCATTAAATAAGCGGAGTCCTATCATAGGCTTTGTTGATTCAATGAGGAAAACGCGGTACTGTATGCGACTAGAATGGCCAATGCTAGTGGTGATTTGCCTTGAAACCGACTTGTGGATGACACTTTCCTGCTACGGTGATCGATCCCCCTTTGTGCAATCACATCGGCCGATCACTGTAAGATGTCCCGCAGTCCTTAGTGCTTCATTGTCCTCAAACTACTCACTGCCATGAAAACTATGTCTCCAGTTCGTATCGCTAAAATAGAAGATACCGGCAGGAAGATTATTCTTGATGATAATTCTAAATGGGAGGTATATTTCGATGATCTTCCTACATCATCCAGATGGTCACCCACCAACTGGGTCATTGTATGGCAGCGAGATCAGCTTGACCCTTGGCAGTGGGGGACCCAAGCTCTTTATCCTTATGTAACGATCATAGAATATCTTGATTCAGGAAGAAAGGTGGGAGTAAAGCAGATAAAGTAAAAACGTCTCTGCAAAATACAGAATAAATGATCGAAGAAATAAATATCGATGATGCAGATTCTTTATGGAATGAAGTAACTAACTTTCAGAAAGCCTCCGGTTCTAATAATGAATTTATTTATCGAGGACATTCAAATTCTAATTGGAATCTTCTGCCAACTGTCTTGCGTCGTGAATCAATGCGTCAATTGAAGGAAGCTAACGAAGATTCCATCAATTGTGAGCACTTAGTATCAAAAGAATTTAAACTATTACAAGATTTTATACATAGTTGCGATCAAACAGGTATTACTGTCCCAAATGACTCTGTGATGTTTCGCAGGGAAAACCTTACGCAGTTAAGTTTGGAGAAATATATTGAACACCCCGAAAAATGGCCCAGTGAGAAATTACTAGAAACGATGGCTATGGCTAGACTCCATAGTCTTCCCACAAGACTTCTTGATTGGACAAAAAATCCTTATGTTGCTGTGTACTTTGCTGCTAGTCAGGCATTAAGGATGAGACGAGATTGGGATGGATCGCAGAAGCTTTCCATACTTGTGTTCAACAAGGGATTGTCAACTATTGACAACTTCGGTCCGATAAAAGTACTTCGTATACGTGGTGCTATTTCCCAGAATATTGTTGCTCAGCAAGGGCTTTTCACAGTTCACCCGATACTTGAAAAAAGAGGCGAACCCTTAATGATCAGAAGTTTAGAGGAATATCTGCCTGATAAGATATCGGTTCAGAAACTAACTGTACCAATAAAGGAATCCGTAGGATTATATAGGTTATGCAATCAATTTGGCTTTAACGCAGCGAAATTATATCCCGGCACAGATGGTGCCAGTAGATCTGTCATTGAAAATCAATTGTACACTCTTGCCAGCCGAGTGAGAGAAGAATAAATATTTATGCAGATGCGGAGCATTCAATCTCCAGGATAATAGTACGATCTGATAAAGTTCACCACTGAGTACTATGCGTCTTGATACATTCCGAACCGAATAAAAGATCTGACATTTTCTAATTGAGCAGCAAACACATGTCCAACCATTCTCCGTTCGGCGTGGGAATTTGTCTCAGAGCCAATTGGCAGAGCGTTGGGATCATTCTAGAATGTATCAGAAAAGAAATGCCCGCGTGCATATTAAGCTGGCAGTGGCCGGGGGTTCTGGTGGATGAGACGTTGAGCAGGTTGGGGATTGAGAGCGTTATCACGACAAGAAAAGATCTCAAGACTAGTCAGATCCATCCAGACTCCTGTGAGAGCAGTCGCATAGATTACGAGAAGATCCTTCAGGGATCGGACAAAATTGCGACCATCCTGCATACATCAGGCACCTCTAATGAGCCCAAAGCCGTGGTGCATACGCTGGACAATCATCTTGCGAGTGCCCGGAATGCCTGTCTGAAACTGAATCTGAACCGCAAGGATCGATGGCTGTTACGTCTTCCTCTGTGGCATGTATCCGGCATGAGTATCGTCTTCCGATGCCTGATTTCTGGTGCCGACATCGTGATTCCTAACCCGGAAATGCCACTCATCAAGGCATTGCACACTCACAGGATCACCCATGTATCCATGGTTGCCGCCCAGCTTATGCAGATTATGGATCAGCCGCCCCCTGCAAGTCTGCGTGCTGCCATCGTAGGAGGCGGCCCGACCCCTCCGCCTGTTCTGGAACAGGCGCTGAGAACCGGCTGGCCGGTTCGGACTACCTACGGCATGACCGAAACGAGTTCCATGGTGACGCTCAGTGATGAAAAATCCCCCCCTGACTCCGCAGGACCGGCGATTCAGGGGCATGAACTTAAGATTGCCGAAGATGGCACCATCCTTGTCCGAAGTTCGGCGGTCTGTCTGGGATACTTACGTGAAGGCAGTCTGCAAAGCGCGACCGATGACGAAGGCTGGCTTCATACCGGAGATCTGGGCCGATTCGGTCCAACCGGAGAACTCTATGTTCTAGGGCGCAAGGACAACGTGTTTATTTCGGGTGGGGAAAATATCAGCCCTGAAGAAATTGAACAGGCACTGCACCGCCTCCCTGAGGTGCAGGAAGCCATTGTGGTCCCGGTGCCTGATCCGAAATTTGGTCAGCGTCCAGTCGCCTTTATCTGTGGGGATGTCGAATTTGAACGCCTCCCGCATGTGCTTGCGCAATATCTCCCGAAGTTCAAGATCCCAGTCGTTTACCCCTGGCCGACAGAGATCCCTTCAACGTCTGTTAAGCGGAATCGCAAAGCATTCGCGAATTTGGCAGTTCGGCTCCAAAGCAGACAGTCTCCCATACCGGACGGATCGTTATTTTGATGGGAACCTCAGGATATTCCATCTTCTTGCATGTCATGCAATCACGACTAAGCAGCGATCCGGCCTGTCCGGCTCTGCGAAAGAACGGAAATCGCCCCTTTGCCATTCCCCGCTATCTGATCCGGCGGTTTATGGACTGCCTGTGCTGTGTATCCGGTTAACGGCGATACAGGTTCATGCGCAGGATAGGGAAGTGCGCGTAAGCGGAGAATTCTCTCAGAAGCGTATTCAGGAGCGGACGGCAAACTCCAAACAGAGCAGCATCATCGGTGTGTCTAGACACGGTGCACAGGTCGCTGCATCCGAAGCAGACTTGATGGCGTTGGTGAGCCTTTATAATTTTTCCGGAGGCATCTCCTGGTTTGATCAATCTGGGCGGCTCCGGAAGCCGGTCTCACAGTGCTATGGGCTCGTATTGAATGAGCAGGGGCATGTTCTCTCAATTGATCTGAGCGGCAATGGACTGGTCGGGTTCATTCCACCCGGAATATGGACAATGGATAAGATGGGAGTCCTAGATCTCTCGGAGAACCAATTGGATTTTCTGAGCACCGCGTCCATCGCCAACCTGACCTCACTGAAAGAATTGATTCTTTGGCGAACCGGCTCTCCGGCCTAATTCCTCCCGAACCAAGGCAAATGCCTGCACTGGAAAAATTGTCCCTCTTCCAGAACCGGTTAAGCTGGAAGATCCCTCCGGAATTAGGGGCAATGAAGACACTGAAACAACTGTACCTTGATTTCAACGGGCTGGAGAGGGCAGGATCCCTGCTGAATCAGGAGAGATTCCAGGGCTCACGGAATTGTTTCTGGATGCAAATAACCTGACCGGGAGACTCCCGGTGAAACTGACGCAGTTACGCTCCCTCGTCTCACTTTTTGCCGGGTTTAATCATTTGGACGGCCCGGTTCCGGCAGAGTTGACAGCACTGGAGAATTTGTCTCTGGAGGGGAATCAGCATACCGGCCATATCCCGGCGGAACTTGCCATGACCGGAAATCTGACCAAATTACATCTCGCACATAATCGACTCACGGGCCCCATTTCGTAAGGATTTGCTCGATTGTTTTTGCTGACTACCCTGGATTTAGAGGAAAATCAGTTGACGGGAAGCCTGCCTGCAGATATAGGAGACAGCCGAAATATGCGATACCTGAATCTCTCCCGTAATCAACTCAAAGGACCGGTCAATTCACTGCCGCGCACATTAGATGAGCTCCATTTACGCCAGAATCAACTGACCGGCACGTTTTCCGCTGTCGTTGGTCCCCTCACATCGCTCCGCAAAATTGATCTTCGGGGAAATTCCTTTTCGGGAACCCTTGAAGGTGTGTACAGCCATCAGAGACTGGTTGAAATTCGGCTAAGCAATAACCGGTTTACCGGCGCATTTTCACCCGCGCACAGGACAATGTACTATCGGGAGCATCTGGATATTGCTCATAACAAACTCCGCGAAATCAGGCAGCTCACCGAATGGGAATTTTGGGATACGATCCAGGTTTCGGGGAATCAGTTTGACTTTACAGATCTGCTGCCGAATGCCGGACTGATCCATCGCGGCTTATTTTCGTATGCACCGCAGGATTCTTTAGTCACCCGGGTAACAGGAAATGGAACCGAAAGAATGTTCAGCGCAGCCGATTCGGCGGCTGGAAATACCTACCCATGGTATCGGAACGGAAACGCCCTGAATGGCGCAAATTCAGCCTCCGTACGTATCAGCATCCATGAACCCGTCGCGGAGTATTACCGTAAGATAACCAACGATATGCTGCCAATGTCTGACGCTCACCAGCACGGTCAAGTCAACCGATGCCATCTCTGCAGGTAACGATTATTTGCCGGAGAAAATCGAAAGGATCACCGTTGGTCAGAATTCCCCCAACCCTTTTCAAACAGAAACCGTCATCCCGATCGTAATGCACCAGCCTAGCCGGCTGAAAACCATAATTTGCGATGATATGACCGGCCGGGAGACATTCACGCTCGTTCAGCGTATCATGAGCGCGGGTAAGCATGTCATACCGGTTCCCGCCGCCGGACTCACTTCGGGAATTTATCGCTATGTGGTTGATGTCGGGGGAGACCAGATTGTGCATTCCATGGTGCTCATCCAATAGCCAAAATAACTTCCAGAAGAATCCACTGATCCATTCCAGACTAATTTGATCTCATGTTCTCAAGACGATCTTTTTTGCAGTTATCCAGCGGGGGGTTGCTGGCATTGTCCCAGTTTCATCGTGAATGGGAGGCGGATATTGCGATCATTGGGGGGGGAACCGGGGGATGTGCGGCGGCACTGGCCGCGCTGAAAATGAATCAAACCGTGATTCTCACCGAAGAGACTGACTGGATCGGCGGGCAGTTCACGCAGCAGGGAGTCCCGCCGGATGAGCACCAATGGATTGAAGAACATGGCGCGAATGCAAGCTACCTCGCCTTTCGAAGCGAAATACGAAACTACTACCAGAGGCATTACCCTCTGCGCAACCCTGGCGCAGAGCTTCTCAATCCAGGCACCTGCGGGGTTTCGAGACTCTGCCACGAACCCCGGGCCGCACTTGCGATCCTGAACAACTGGTTTGCGCCTTATTTGAGTAGCGGACAACTCCGAATCATGCTCAATACCCGGCCCGCTTCTGCAGAGGTCTCCGGCGACCGGATTCAGGCAGTTCATGTATCGCCCATGGCGGGGGTCATCCGGGCAAAGTATTTTATTGATGCAACAGAGGATGGGCTGCTGCTTGAACTCTCGCAGACGGAATACGTGACCGGGGCAGAACCGGATACGGGTGAACTGCATGCATCTCCGCGGCCCGGTCCCCAGAATATGCAGGCTCCGACATGGTGCTTTGCAATGGATTACCGGCCGGGGGAAGATCATACCATTGAGCGGCCCGCTTCCTACGGGTACTGGCGGGATTATATCCCTCCAATTGATCCTCCATGGCCGGGAAAACTCTTCAGTCTGACCTATAGCCATCCCATTACACTGGAGCCGAGGACGGCATCGTTTGATCCCCGTCCAGAAGCCGTCACCGAAAATTTCAATCTATGGGTCTATCGCAGACTCATTGATCCGGCATTATTCCCATCTGGCACCTACGCAGGGGGAATTTCCCTAGTGAATTGGCCTCAGAATGATTATATTGAAGGCAATCTCTTTGGTACACCGGACAGCGACCTGCACCGGCAGGCCGCACATGATCTCAGTCTGTCATTCTTTTATTGGCTTCAGACGGAGATTCCCCGGGAGGATGGGGGTCAGGGCTGGCCTGGACTCCGGTTACGGGGAGATGTGATGGGGACAACAGATGGGCTTGCCAAAGCACCCTACTTGCGGGAATCCAGAAGGATTCAGGCCGAGTTCACCGTCGCCGAGGATCATGTCGGAGCAGAAGCCAGAGAGGGGAGCAGTCGGGCAGAATCCTTTCACGATTCCATCGGAGTGGGAAGCTATCGGATAGATTTACATCCGTCCACCGGAGGAGATAATTATATTGATGTCGCCTCGCTGCCCTTCGAGATTCCACTGGGCGCATTAATTCCGGTCCGTATGGAAAACCTGCTGCCGGCAGCAAAAAATATCGGTGCGACGCATATAACCGGTGGATGCTACCGCCTCCATCCGGTTGAGTGGGGGATTGGGGAAGCCGCGGGTGCCCTTGCGGCCTGGTCGATTTTACAATCCACCACACCCAGAACAGTGCGTACCCGTCATTTGAGCGAGTTCCAGGACTTACTGGCCGGTCAGGGGGTGCAGCTTCGATGGCCCGAATCCATCTACTAAAGGCATGGCGCGTCTGCGTACCCGCTATATACGATTGCCAAAACAGCAGCGACGGCTGGTCGCGGTGCTGTTGGGGGGCTTTGCAGTTCTCCTGGTGAATAGCCTGTTCCTGTATTTGGTAGAGGGATCCACGGCGCTGCTCTATATGAGCAATGTGCTCCTGCATATTGGTCTGGGAACTCTTTTTGTGCTTCCCTCCGCGGTATTCCTGATGCTGCACCTGTCCAAGATGCCCCTGCGCAGTAACTGGAAAGCGACTCTGGCAGGAACCGTTACCGGCACGTCGCTCGTTACGCTTCTGTCCAGCGGATTTGGTCTGGTTTTTCTGGGCTCCACCTGGGCGGGCGGCGCACTCCTGTACGTTCATGTGATTTCTGTCGTCTCGTCCATCGTTGGATTTGTGATCCATATTTCCCTGAAAGAAGGGATCCGGTACCGATTCCTTGAATGGGGGCAGGCATTTCGTTCCGGGGGGATCCATCTATGGCGCCATCCACTGTCGCTGACCCTGGTCGTCGGACTGGCGGTGACGTTTCTGGTGGGTCTGTTGCCCTGGCTGCAGGGCAGTGGTTCCATCTATGTGGAAGAAACCGGCGAGAACCCCCTGGCCGCGTCTCAGGCAATCCTGGCCCATGAGGAATACTTGAGTGAGGAGGATTTAGGGCGGTCGGAGTCCTGTGGACAGGCGGGATGCCATCCGGATGTGGTGGCACAATGGGAGGCATCCGTGCACCGGTTCTCATCCTTCAATAACCCCTACTATCTGAAGAGTATTGAAGCATTAATTGAGCGGGGCGGCAATGATCCTGCCCGGTGGTGTGCGTCATGCCATGATCCCCTGGTCCTCTTTACTGGACGGTTAACGGATGAACAGATTCTGGATTTTGAGCATCCGACCTCGCAGGCGGGGATTACCTGTTTTTCCTGTCATGCAATTGAGGCACTGCGAGATGTCAGGGGCAATGGCCGATATGTCATCTCTTCGCCGGATGAATATCCGTTTGCCCGGGCTGAGGATGATACCCGCCAGTGGATTCATAATACGCTGGTCCGTGCAAATCCGGGCCCGCACCGGGAGGCGATGCTGAAGCCGGTTCATCAGACCATGGAATTCTGCGGCACCTGTCATAAGGTCGGCCTGCCCCCTGAAGTCAATAATTACCGATGGAAACGCGGGCAGAATGAATATGATGCCTGGCAAAGCAGTGGCACAAGCGGGAACACCGTTCGTTCCTTTTACCTGCCGGAATCACCGCTTTCCTGTATTGACTGCCATATGCCAAGAGTACGTTCAGATGATCAGGGGGGCCTGGATGGATTCATTCGCAGTCATACATTTGCGGCGGCAAATACAGCAATCCCTTCCATTAAGGGATATCCCGATCAGGTTGAAGAGGTGCAGGAAGTGCTCCAGTCATCTGCATCGGTAGATATTTTTTCGGTGACGGTGGATGGCCGGATCTATGGCCCGGATGAAGTGATGCCGCTCCTGCG
Organism: Rhodothermales bacterium; assembly: GCA_022822185.1. Classification (GTDB taxonomy): domain Bacteria; phylum Bacteroidota; class Rhodothermia; order Rhodothermales; family Bin80; genus Bin80. The sequence goes on from JAJECE010000061.1 coordinate 45,083, forward strand.
GGCAGGTGCAGAGGTGGAGGTGAGTGTAGTGGTACGCAATCGGCGTGTCGGGCATTTGCTTCCCGGAGGGACGAACGACTCCAATGAGATGTGGCTGGAGTTTGCCGCAAAGGATTCATCCGGGCGCAGGATCCTCATCTCCGGTGATCTGGATGCAGATGGGCAGGTCGATTCCACCGCCCATTTCTGGGGAGCCGTACAGGTGGATCGTGCCAGTCAGCCCATTAACCGGCGGAATGCTCAGGACTGGATTGCGACCATCTATGCCCGTATGATCGGGCCGGGCACCGCACATACGGTACATTATGGGTTCCGCGTACCGCCTGGCACCATGATCCATACGCTGTCGGCCCGGCTGTATCACCGCAAATTCAAGTGGTACTTCCATAACTGGACCTTCCGGGGCCGTGTAGCCCCCGGCCAGCCGGATTCTCTTGCACGCAAAGAGGTAGATCTGCGAAAATGGGAACTAGGGCCCGGTGAAGCACCCGAAATCCCGATTACGCTCATGGCCTCCGCCAGGCGGTCCGAAGGCGTGCAGCCCGATACGACCTACGACACCTGGGAGCGCTGGAATGATTATGGGATCGGGCTGTTTCTTGAAGGCGATACGCGCGGAGCACTGGAGGCATTTGGAGAGGTTTCCGTAATTGCTCCTGAAAGCCCGGAAGGGCCCATCAATCTGGCACGGGTATATCTTGCGGAGGGTAGCCTGGAAGCCGCAGAAACCCGGCTTGAGGAAGCCGAAATGCGTGCACCCGGTTACCTCAAGACCGCGTATTTTCGAGGGGAGGTCCTGCGGGGGTATGGGGAATATGATGCGGCCATCACAGAATGGCTGAAGGTATATGAGACGTATCCGAACGACCGCGTACTGCTGCTTGCCATCGCCCGCATGCACTACCTGATGGAACGGTATGAAGAGGCGCTCACATGGATTGACCACGTACTGAACATTGATCCGGAGGATCTGGGCGGCTTGTATAACCGGATGCTCACGCTCGGCGCACTGCAGCGGACAGAAGAACTTCAGGAGGCACAGCGATTGTATGAATTCCACAAAGAAGACGAGACAGCACTTGCTGTCACCGGCCCTTATAAGCAGCGTCACCCGTCAGACAATATGATGGCACAGCCCATTCACCGGCACCGCTTACGGCCCGCCGGATATCAGCCCTGATTCGGGGTGGAAAATTCGTCGTACTGCTCCCGCCGGATATCAATCCCGCACCGGCTGAACTTGGATTCCAGTTTCTCGTATCCCCGGTCTAAATGATAGATCCGGCCGACATGCGTGGTTCCGCCGGCCACCAATCCTGCAAGAACCAGCGATACGCTCGCACGTAAATCCGTACTCATCACGCGTGCACCGGTCAGCCGGGCACCTCCGTTGACGGTGACCTGATTCCCGTTTACGGAAGCTTGCAGCCCCATGCGGGCCAGTTCAGGAATGTGATTGAACCGATCTCCGTACACCTGATCGGTTACGGTGGCTTTGCCGTGTGCACAGGCCAGAAGCACCGTCCACTGTGCCTGCAGATCGGTCGGGAATCCAGGATAGATTGCGGTGGTAATGGAGACAGGGTTTACGGCTTCCGGCGGCGTTACGATCACTGAACCATTTTCAATGACATATTCCGCGCCGGTCTTTTGGAATGCCTCCAGAAAATCATCTCCTAGATGGTCCGGCCGGGTGCGAGTCAGATGTACGGGCTCGCCGGGTGTACCGGCGATTGCGGCAGCAATCATAAAGGTCCCCAGTTCAATGCGATCCGGGCAGTTACTGTAGTCAACGGCCTGCAATTCGCGGACCCCCTCCACCTCAATTGTCCGTGTTCCGATGCCGCTTAGTTTTGCTCCCATAGCCTGGAGCATTTCACAAAAGACGATCACATCCGGCTCAATGGCAGCATTCTCAATGCGACTGCCGCCGCTGCCCACGCTGGCCGCCAGAAGCAGGTTGATGGTTGCACCGACGCTGGAGGGCTCAAACCGATAGGACCCGCCCGGCAGTCCCCCGTGCGGGAGTCTGGCGACCACATACCCTTCATCCAGATCAATGGTGGCCCCCAGCGCCTTCAATCCTTCCAGATGCAGATTCACCGGGCGGGGCCCCCAGGCACATCCCCCCGGCAGGGAGACGCGTGCCTGGCCGCAGCGACCAAGGAGCGCCCCCAGCATATAGAACGATGCCCGCATTTTCTTGACCAGTTCATACGGTGCCTCGGGGAAGCCGATCCGGCTTGCGTCAATCTGGAGACCGCGGCCTTTACGTTCCACCGAAGCACCCGTAATTCGGAGCACATGAGAAAAGGTGGTAATGTCACGCAGATGCGGGATATGATCCAGATGTGTGACTCCGCGGGGCAGGATTGCAGCAGCCATGAGCGGCAAGGCAGCATTCTTGGACGCGCTGACAGGGAGCGTACCGCAAAGCGGCGGTCCTCCGTGAATGACAAGTTTTTCCATAATCAGTCAGAATTTTTCGTGCGGCAACATCCTAGGTGGAGGTACGCCGCCTTGCGTCAAATTGTACGCTCAGAATGTCCGGTGAAATGACCGTCTCAGCAGGATTCGCAGCATCTTCACGGGATATTTCCGCGTGCACATCCGTTACAGTCCATATCGGGGAATTGGTTCCGATTCGGTATTCATTCCAAATTCTCCCGTTCAACGCTGCATAAAGCAATTGAGTGCACATTCGGGGCGCATTTTATTGAAGTCGGATACGATGGCATTTGAATCGAATTCTCGGTTCGTCGTAAAATGGAGAATGGCCATCCGGCCGAATAGAAGACATTCGCCGGATGAACCTGACTTTCAGTCAATCGGTGCGAACCGTGCAGACATTTCCCGGGTGGACCAAATATGTTGAGATACGATGGGTGCACATTTTGTAATGGGCTCATTGAGCAACTGATCCAACAATGAAGCGAAGTGATCCCCAACCTCCGCCCGTCTATATGGACTATGCGGCGACGACCCCTCTGGATCCCGCGGTCATGGCCGCGATGCAACCGTATTATACGCACAATTTTGGCAATGCATCTTCGGTACATTCTCTCGGCAGATCTGTGCGAGGTGCCATTGAGGAGAGTCGTGAGAGGATTGCCGCATATCTCCATGCAAAACCGGAAGAAATTATCTTCACCAGCGGGGCCACCGAAGCGAATAACCTCGCATGCAATCTCTTAGGGACCCAAGAACATCTGATCACATCCAGTATTGAACATAAAGCGGTCCTGGAACCCGTGAAAGTACTGGAGGCCTGTGGAGTTCAGGTAACTCGTCTTGTGCCTGATCCAGAAACAGGATCCCTGACGCGGTGCCAGATTGCTGATGCCGTCTGCCCGGATACGCGCATGATCTCGGTCATGTATGTGAATAACGAAACCGGTGCGGTGACACCGCTGGAAGAGATCTCCACGCTCCGTGATGAGCATGACCTCCTTCTGCATACCGATGCAGCACAGGCGGCAGCATGGCTGCCGCTCAATGTGGATCAACTCGGAGTGGACCTGATGTCCCTTTCGGCCCACAAGATGTATGGCCCCAAAGGGGCGGGGCTCCTTTATGTCCGGGACCGTGTACAACTCATCCCGCAGATTCTTGGCGGCTCCCAGGAGCGGGGGCGCAGAGGGGGGACTGAAAATGTTGCCGCCGTCATTGGAATGGCAGCGGCCATGGGCCTGATTGAAAAAAACAGGGATACACATGCAGCTCGCATCCGGCAATTCCGGCAGGATCTGCAGGCGCAGCTGCTTGCTGCGATTGGAGATCAACTGGTCATCAGCACACCGGCCAATGCCGCGCCTCACATCCTCAGTGTTGCATTCAAGCCGGCAAATGGACATCCAATGGATGGGGAGATGCTGCTTCTGAATATGGATTTAGAAGGTGTTTATGCCTCTGCCGGTTCTGCCTGCACCAGCGGGGCAATTACCCCAAGCCATGTCCTGCTTGAACTGGGCATCCCTGAAGTTACTGCCCGCGCATCATTACGGCTTTCACTTGGCCGTCCAACCGGTGCAGAGGATATCCGCAGGACCGTGGAGTGTATTGATAAGGTGGTAAAACACATGCAGGCACGGAGACAGCATGAAGGGTGAGGCGCTGATTGTCTTTGCCCGGTCTCCCCGTTCCGGTCCGGTAAAATCCAGGCTGACCAGACTGATCTCAGGGGAAGAGGCAGCCGAACTCTATCAGATGTTTCTGATGGACAGTCTGGAGCAGTATGCATCTCTGAATGTAGCGGTGCGCCTCTATATGTCAGACGGCATCCCTCCCGATGTGCCTGTTTATGAGGCAACGATCCATCAACAGCGCGGAGACAGACTCGGGCCGCGTATGCAGCATGCTTTCCAGGAGACCGCCGAAGCGGGATACCGGCAAATGATCATTATCGGAACGGATCATCCGACCCTGCCGGATGCATTTCTTTGTGATGCGTTTCAGGCGTTATCCAGTCCGCCGGCGGTGTGCATTGGTCCTGCAGAGGACGGGGGGTATTATCTTTTAGGGATGAATCCACTGATTAACGGCTTATTTGACGGGATGACCTACAGCCGGCCGGATGTTTTTGAGCAGACCTTGATGCGGATGTATCAATCCGGGGCGAACGTCGTTCAATTGCCGAGGTGGTACGATGTGGATACACCGGATGACCTGCGCCGGCTGGCTTCAGACGAAAAAATCGTGCCGGTGAATACGCTGAATATTCTAAAGCAGTTGAAAGCAAAATACGACATCTAAGTGCTTGACGGCTTAAATGCAGATGCAGCAATCTAAACATAAACGATCCGCTCTGATCCGTGAATCATTCGCATAATCATACGGTCAGCGTTTTTGGATCCGCCTCATTATCTAATCTGGGGCCGGGATTTGACACGCTGGGACTATGCATCAAGGGGATCGGAGATATCATTGATGCACGGTTTTCCGCGGAGCCGGGAATCACGATCACCTCCGATGCCCCCATTCCTCTGGAAGCCAAAAACAATACGGCAGGCCGTGCGGCGCATCTGGTGATGACCAAAGCTGCGGATAAGCGGGGACTGCATCTGCATATCAAAAAAGGAATCCCGATTGGATCGGGCATCGGGGGATCGGCGGCCAGTGCTTCCGCAGGCGCATGGGCGGCAAACCTTCTTTTAGGCAGGCCATTCACCAAAAATGAACTGGCGTATGAGGTGCTGGAAGCGGAGCGCCTCGCCAGCGGTGGAACGCTTCATGGAGATAACGCCCTGCCGTCCCTGCTGGGAGGGCTCATCCTTACGTCTCCCGTCAAACCGCTGGACTACCGGCGTATCTTATTAACAAGTCCTATGCATCTGGTGGTTGTCCTGCCCAAAAGAACGATTCTCACAGCAGATGCGCGAACGATCCTGCCTCGGGTTGTGCCAAGGCTGGAAGCCGTGCATAATGCAAGTGATCTGGCATTTATGCTGCATTCGTTCATGACGGGAGACTGGGATACACTTGCCCCCTATATGATGCGGGACCGTATTGTGGAGCCGGCGCGAGCAAGTCTGGTTCCCTGCTATACGAAGGTGCGTAAAGCCGCACTAGATGCCGGCGCATGCGCGGTGGCATTAACCGGATCCGGACCTGCGATGTTTGCGATTATGAAAGATGCCGAGTCGGGATCCGCAATTTGCAGTGCAATGGTGGAAGCAGCGGGAGAGGGCGCAAAAGGGATCGTTACACAGGCAGATATGCATGGTGTCCGACCGTGCAGCTGAACACATGAGATACCTAAGTACGCGGGGGAACGTACCGGCCGTTGACTTTTCGACAGCCTTATTAAAGGGACTGGCCCCTGATGGTGGACTCTATGTTCCGGAAAAACTCCCGGCAATTGAGCCGCAGGCATGGAAATCCGCAACAGATTTTCCGGCGATGGCAGCCCGGATATTCACGCCATGGCTGGCCGATGAAATTCCTGGGAGAACGCTGGCATCGGTACTCAGTCAGGCACTTAGTTTTCCGGTCCCCCTAGTCAAGGTAGGCAATGCATGGGTTCTGGAACTCTTTCACGGCCCGACCCTTTCGTTCAAGGATTTTGGTGCACGTACGATGTCACGTCTCATGAATCACTTCGTTAAGGAGGATCCGCTTACGATACTGGTCGCCACTTCCGGGGATACCGGAAGTGCAGTGGCAGACGGCTTTGGGAATCTTCCGAATCTGCGGGTCGCGGTGCTGTACCCGAAAGGCCAGGTCAGTGCAACCCAGGAGAAACAACTCATTGTACGACGCAAAGGAGTACGCGCCTTTGCGGTCCGTGGCACCTTTGACGACTGTCAGGCAATGGTCAAGGGACTTCTTGTTTCCCCCGGCAGTCTGCGCCTGTCTGCCGCAAACTCCATCAATGTAGGGCGCCTTTTGCCGCAAATGCTCTACTATTACTGGGCGTTTGCCCAAGGGCAGTGGGACGCGGCAGATGTATGTGTTCCCTGTGGCAACCTTGGAAATCTGACGGCAGGGGTGCTTGCTTCGCTTTGCGGGCTTCCCGTACGTAAATTCATGGCTGCCCATAATGCAAATGATGGATATCCAAAATTCCTGGCCGGGCACAGGGATGCGTTTGGGGAATCTGTCCGGACCTTGTCGAATGCGATGGATGTAGGCCGGCCGAGTAATTTTGAGCGCCTCAAATTTTTGCTGCCCGAAGATGAGATGCGCTGCAGAATTCAAGGCAGTTCATGTTCGGATGAGAATACGCTGACCTCCATCCGGCGCGTCTACGAGGAAACCGGCTATATGGCGGACCCGCATACCGCGGTGGCACTTGCTGCTGCAGGGGATCAGACGGATCCGGTGGTCGTACTGTCAACGGCGCATCCTGCTAAATTTCCAGATACCGTAAAGCGTGCGTTAGGGCATGCTCCCCGTTCCGTCCCTGCATTGACGGGGCTGGAGTCCCTGCCGATTCGGGTTCAATCCCTTGAACCAACATCGGATGCACTCCGTTTGAGTCTGGAATCCTGGAATTAACGGAATGCCCCCTTTTGCTCCATCGGACTGGCCGCGGAATGAATTGCGAGAGGCAGCAGAAGTGCTTTGGCACTGGCATTATGCCGTGCAGGCCGGTGCACCGTCGCAGATCCATCGCAGTCGTGCCCACCGTGTGTGCGAGAAGTTCAAGTTGCCGGTTCATCTGGTGGATGCGCAGTTTCGTGAGGACGGATTTCCTGTGATCCGGGCCATGACCGATCTTTTTGACTATGGGGACCGCCTGGCAGGCAGTCATGCACTGCTTTTGGCCAAGTTGGCGGGATATACTGCAAACTGGATTGAGGATCCAGTCCGGCAGTTTGGGCGGGCCGTCTTTCTGACACGCTCCCTTTGCCTGCTCAAAGAGGATCTTCAGTCAGGACGACATTTTATCCCGCTGGATGGATTACACCGTAAGAATGTAACTCATGCAGATCTGATGCACGGGCGGCTTTCGGATGGACTCCGATCCGTATTATGGAAGCAGGTCGTTTATGCAAGAGATGCCTATGCTTCATGCAGAGCACTAAATCATGACCTCAGTGGATGGTGCAGACGGCGGTTCCGGATTTACTGGGCAGGCGGACTCCATCTTCTGACACGTATTGAATCACGAAAGTTTGATGTCTGGTCAAAGCCGGTCAAACTTACCTTGCTACACAAAACACGCATATATTTAAGGGTCTATACAGGGAAACCAATTTGATGACAGTCTATAAGGATGCAGGTGTGGATATTCAGGCGGCGGATGAGGCGCTAAAGCGCTTGAAGCCACTCATCCGCTCAACGCACACTCCCGGAGTAATCCGGGATGTCGGGGCGTTTGGCGGATTCTTTCAACTCGACATTTCCGCGTACCAGCAGCCCATACTGGTTTCCTCTATTGACGGGGTGGGGACAAAGGTGAAGGTGGCGGTCAAGGCAGGCGTGCATGATACGGTGGGGGAGGATTTGGTGAACCACTGCATCAACGATATCGCGGTGTGCGGGGCAGAGCCGATGTATTTTCTTGATTATTTTGCGGCGGGGGAATTATCTGCTGAAATTTTGGAGGCTGTGGTTCAGGGGATGGTCAGGGGATGCAAACATGCCGGTATCGCCTTGATTGGAGGCGAAACAGCGGAGATGCCCGACTTGTACTCGCTCACCGACTACGATCTGGCGGGGGTCATCGTAGGTCTGGTGGACAAGGAGGCAATCATCGACGGGAGCAGGATTCAGAAGGGGGACCTACTCTGGGGGATCCCCTCCTCAGGGCTTCATACCAACGGCTATTCCCTTGCACGCAAGGTGCTCCTGGGAACCCTGTCAGGATACCGGCTGGACGAGCGGCCCCAGGAACTGGACGGGAAAAGTGTTCAGGAGGAATTATTGAGCATCCACAGGTGTTATCTACATTTGATCCGTGATCTGAAAGAGGGGGCACATGCCTTTGTTCATGTGACCGGGGGCGGCATTGAGGGGAATACACATCGCCTGCTTCCCGATGGACTCCAGATTCGGGTGAATTATGAAAATTGGGAGCGTCCGGCTGTCTTCAGACTTATTCAGAAGCGTGGGGCAGTTCCCGAAGACGACATGCGGGAGACCTTTAACCTGGGAATTGGGTTGATTGTGATTGCACCTCCATCGGCCGAAGAGGAGATCCGGCGGATTGCAGCGGTGCATCATGAGAGGATCATCGCAGTGGGAACCGTATATTAGTTCATATCTTACGATTACAGTGCTGTAACCGCCATAAAATATTTGATTTTTCATGGGATCAATTACTCTGATCTTGCTACTGAGTTACTTTGCGGGATCCATTCCCGGCAGTGTATGGGTGGGACAATTGCTCTACGGGGTGGATGTGCGCAGGCATGGAAGCCTGAATGCAGGGGCAACGAATGTCTTCCGGGTACTGGGCTGGAAAGCAGGTATCCTGTCAACCGTCATTGATGTCGGGAAGGGATTGTTGGCCGCCGGTGTGATTGCGACCATCCGGATTGATGAACTTCCGTCAGGATTCGCATTCTGGCAGGTGGAATCGGTCATTCGCCTGTTGGCCGGAATCGCGGCGATCATTGGCCATATGCTTCCGGCCTGGGCCCGTTTTCAAGGCGGCAAAGGGGTCAACACCGCCGCGGGGGTTCTATTTGCAATTACCCCGAAAACGATGTGGATTGTGATCGGAATTTTCATGCTGGTGCTGTTCGGATCAAGGTATGTGTCTCTGGCAAGTATGATTGCAGCATTGACGTTCCCGGCGACCGTGGCCATCCGAATGTTTGTTTTTGATATTGAGGCACTGGACCGGAGTCTGCTCCTGTTTGGCAGTATCTTCGCACTTGCCATTGTTTATGCGCACCGGAGCAATATCCAGCGACTTCTTGCCGGCACGGAGAATAAGGTGCAGAATTTCCGGCTGGCCCATGGTATGCGTGGGCGGGGTGAATTGTAGTCGCAACTAGTTGCATGTCACGTGCAATCTCTGTTTTTGGTGCGGGCAGTTGGGGCACCGCACTGTCGGTGAGTCTATCTGGCGGGGGACACGCAGTCACACTCTGGGCACGGAGACAGGAGCTGGCGAGTTCGATTCAGCGTGAGGGGTGCAACCCCGAATATCTGCCGGAGATCTCTGTTCCGGCATCGGTAACCGCAACATCGGATCTTGCATTCGCGGCGCAGCGGGCAGACTGCTGGGTAATTGCAACGCCGTCCCATGTCGTGCGCGGGATTGCGACCGATCTGCGTCCCTACTGTAATCCGGAGACTTTGCTGATTTCGGTTGCCAAGGGGATTGAGTCCAGAACTGGACAGACAACCACCGCGGTACTCTCCGATGTCGTCAGCCCGCCTGTTCCCCAGGGGAACCTGGTGGTGCTGTACGGGCCGAGCCATGCCGAAGAAGTTGGCACCCGGAAACCAACCACACTGGTTGCTGCATCCACCGATATGCGGCAGGCCGAAGCAGTGCAGGAAATTTTTATGACGGACCGGCTCAGGATTTACGTGAACAGTGATGTGAAGGGAGTTGAGATTGGGGGAAGTGTGAAAAATATCATGGCGATTGCATCGGGAATCAGTGACGGGGTGGGCTATGGAGATAATGCCAGAGCGGCGCTCATCACCCGGGGAATTGCGGAGATCCAGCGTCTGGGAAACGCACTAGGGGCCAACCCCCAGACCTTTACCGGTTTGACCGGTCTGGGCGATCTGGTCGTTACGTGTACTAGTCGACACAGTCGGAATCGTGATCTTGGAGAAAAAATCGGGCGTGGAGCAAATCTCGCTGAGGTGACAAACTCCATGAGCATGGTTGCAGAGGGGGTCAAGACCACCAAAGCGGTACACCGGATGGCACGGCACCTTGGCATTGAGATGCCGATCACAGCGGCGGTATACGGGATTCTTTTTGAGGGAAAGCAGCCCCGTGATATGGTTCAGCGGTTAATGACACGATCCGCAAAACAAGAAGAGTGGCTGCAGGTTTAGGAACCCGGATGCGTACAGGTACGCCTGTGTCTGGTTCCAGTTGATGCCTTATTTGTTGTGATGCGTATCATTTGGAAGTAGTGCGCGGCGGGATTGGGAATTGTTCGTTCTCCATTGAATCATCAATTCAAACAGTGACTTGCAGTCATGACCAAGACACATCTGGAGCGAATTGTGGCAGAGGGCGAGGGGCTTTTGCTTGAATTTAAGCATCGCCTGCCCGATAGCGAGCGGATTGCCCGCGAAGTGACGGCACTCGCAAATACCAGCGGGGGGTATCTGTTAATCGGGGTGACCGATAACGGGAATCTGAGTGGGGTGAAGGATCCTGAAGAGGAGATGTATGCACTCAACCATGCACTTGCGGAGCACTGTACACCCGAGATCGGTCTGCGCTCAGAGTACATCAAGATCAGTCGAACCCGTACGGTGGTCGTGATCCGGATTCCGGTCAGCGAGGTCCGTCCCCACTATGTTCAGGATCTTTCAACCCGTCAGAGATCCATCTTTGTTCGATATCAGGATATGTGCATTGCGGCGAGCCGTGAAGCGCAAAAATTGATGCGGCGGAGGCCGGATACCGAGAATGTATTGATCCAGCTTGGAGAGAAAGAGCGTTTGCTCCTCAAGTTCCTTGAAGAAAAGGGCAGGGTAACGGTCTCCCGTTTTGCACGGTATGCCAACATCCATCCCGGCCGGGCATCCCGCATGATGGTCCGGATGACAAGAGCGGGAGTTCTTGTTCATCATATTGATTTGCACGAAGATTATTTCACCGCGGGGAAAGCGCTGCAGTCCGCCCCCCAAATATCGCCTCATCCATGAGATATTCAGTATCTCTGTCGTGTCTCTAACGATATCTCCAAAGTGGATTCCATCGAAATTAAAAATCAATGGTGTCATCATCTGTCAAGAAAAAAACTGGTTGCGATTTGGTGCCGGGCCATTGTATGATTTCCAGGCTTCCGATGGTCGGATCTGAGAAATAACCGTCGTTTCGCCTGCCTTCCTGGAACCTCGCATCCATTTCACCGTATAGGCGGCTATCCTTCATGGAACAAAGTCAGATACTCTGAATAGACATGACATGCTCGGTAACCGGACAAAGCAGAATTTCAAATACAGTTCATGGAACTTTAATCGCAATATAGGAGTTAAGTGAATCCTAACGCTTATATTGACTGCGCTTTGGATCGTAACAGTGGATGAGGTTTGAGCGGTTTGTACACCGAAGCGATGCCGTCTCTAGATTGGGGAGCGTCTTTCTTGTAGCAACAAAATCATCAAATAGAACAATCATGCTTAAAAACATACTCAGAATCTATGCGTGTAGTCTCTGTATCTTACTGGCATCTATCGTGTCGGCAGATCAGGTCGTACATGCTCAGGATCATTCTGTCCAGGGTACAGTGGTCTCTGCGGTAGATAACTCGCCATTGCCCGGTGCCTCGGTCGTAGAGACGGGCACCTTGAATGGCACCGCTGCCGATGTAGATGGGTCATTTTCGCTGGAAGTATCCAGTCCGGACGCATCCCTCTCGGTCACTTTCATCGGCTTTGTAAGTCAGACCATTGCCATAGAGGGCCGGGATGAAATTACCATTGCTCTGGAAGAAGATACTGGCCTTTTAGAGGAGGTTGTTGTGACCGCAGGAGGCATTGAGCGGAGGGAGCGTGCAGTTGGATACTCGGTCACAGAGGTTGGCGGTGAGGATCTGCGTGAGGTGCGTGAAAACAATGTTGCTAACGCATTGTCGGGTAAAGTTGCCGGTGTCATTGTGACGAAACCTGCTACAGGGCCGGCAGGCTCCAGCCGTGTAATCATACGCGGGGCCTCTTCGCTTGGCGAAGACAGTCAGCCGCTTTATGTGGTGGACGGTGTCCCCATTGACAACACAACCCAGGGGAGTGCAGGTATGTGGGGCGGCAGTGACGGCGGGGACGGCATCGGTTCCATTAATCCCGATGACATCGAAAAGATGACGGTCTTGAAGGGCCCGTCGGCGGCGGCACTCTACGGGACCCGTGCCAAAAACGGAGTGATTCTCATTACGACCAAAAAAGCATCCCCCGGCATGGGCCTAGGAATTGAGTTTTCCAGTAATACCACGTTTGAAAATGTTCTGGTCAACACGGACTGGCAAACCGAATATGGTCAGGGAACCCGCGGTGCCAAACCTACTTCGGCTGACGAGGCCCTCTCAACTGCGGACGATTCCTGGGGACCCAAACTAGATGGTGCGCCGACGATCAGCTGGGATGGCAGTGAGCAGCCGTACAGTCTGGCTTCCGATCCGGTTACGTCCTTTTACAATACCGGCCTGACCAGTACCAACAGTTTGGCCCTGACGACCGCAAATGAAGCCAGTTCACTGCGGATCGGGTTCTCGCATTTACAAAATGAAGGGATCAGCCCCAATTCGGGACTGGAGCGTACGACACTTTCTGTGCGGGGAACTTCACAGTTTGGTGAACGCCTGAGCGCAGATGCAAAAGTCAATCTGATACGGGAATTTGTTGTGAATCGTCCGAGACTCAGTGACTCACCGGGGAATGCAAACTATTCGGTCTATCAACTGGCCCGGAATGTAGATGTGGAATCCCTGCGGTGCCCGCCGGAAGACGCAAACTGTACCGAACTGGGAACAGATATAGACGGCACAGAATTGCATCGGGGACTGTTTGGAAATACGTTCCAGCAGAACCCCTACTGGGCCGCCCATCAGTACAAGAATCAGGACAAAGATTTTCGTGTACTCGGATTTGTGTCACTGTCCTATAAGTTTGCAGACGGGATCAATCTGAGAGGCCGTTTTGGCGGCGACACCTATGATATCCGCCGTACGGGGCTCACCCCCTGGGGGACGGCATATCAGCGAAACGGCTCTCAATCTGAGAGAAATATTGAAGTCACCGAGATCAATACCGACTTTCTCTTAACGATTGATCGCAGTTTGACCAGTTCCATTGGACTCCAGGCGACCGCGGGAGGAAATATCCTCTACCGTCAAAGTGAAAACCTGACACTCTCAGGTGGAGGCGGGTACAGTGTACCGGGGCTGGAAGTGGTGACCAACCAGAACACCCGATCCCATGGCTACGGCTTCAGCGAGAAGCAGATTAACTCGCTGTACGGATCCGCTGAGTTGGCTTATAACGATTTCTTCTATCTCACACTGACCGCACGGAATGACTGGTCGTCCACTCTTCCGATAGAAAACAACAGTTATTTCTATCCATCCATCAGCGGTAGCCTGGTTTTGACGGATGCCCTGGAACTTCCTGGTTGGGTCAGTTTTGCAAAACTTCGCGCCTCGTGGGCTCAAGTCGGTGGAGATACGAACCCCTATCAACTTGCGCTCACCTACGGACTCAGTGGAAGTCACCTTGGACAGCCACGCGGAAACATTGCACAGGGAAGTATCCCCCTGGCAGATCTTAAGCCTTCCCAGACGGTTGGGATTGAAGGCGGCTTTGACATACGCTTTATTGAGAATCGTTTTGGAATTGACTTTACGTATTACACCGAAACGGCTACCGACCAGATTCTGTCTACCACCATCTCGAATGCATCAGGATTTGGGAGTCAGGTGATTAATGCAGGCGAAATTTCCAATCAGGGAGTTGAACTGCTGATCACCACAACCCCGGTTCGCATGGGAGACTGGCGGTGGAATTTAGATTTGAACCTGTCGCGCAACCAGAATGAGGTGGTTGAACTGGTGGAAGGTCAGACTTCCCTGGTGCTTGCAGAAAGTCGGCACAGAGGAAATTACGTGACCGCAGATGTAGGCGAGCCCTACGGTTCGATCAAGGGGCGAAAATATCTTCGCCAGAATGTACCCACCGGGGAAGATGCCTCGGATTGTGATGCAACCGGCCCCATCGTACATGATGCAGACGGACTCCCGATGCGGACCACGGATCTGTGTGTCCTGGGAAATGGCAGTCCCGACCTGAGTGGTGGTATTCGGAGTTCATTACGTTGGCGGAATCTTACCCTGAACTTGCTTTTTGACATGCGCTTTGGTGGTGACCTGTTCTCGGTAACCAACAGTGCAGGGTACAGCAATGGACTCCACAAGAACACCCTTCAGGGCCGTGATGTCGGCTATATTGTTGGGGATGGTGTCACGGCAGATGGATCGGCAAATACCGTCCAGGTTGACCCGCAGGATTACTTCCAAAGAATTGGCGGAGGAACGATTGGGGAAGAATTCATCTATGATGCAAGTTTTGTAAAGCTTCGGGAGATGATGGTCAGTTATAATCTGCCAGCCCGTTTATTTGCTCGCACTCCAATCAAATATGCTTCCGTTTCTCTGGTTGCCAGAAATCTCTGGCTTATCCACAGCAACGTAGACAATCTTGATCCAGAATCCCTGTACAACAGTACAAATCGCGGTATTGGACTAGAGCATTCAGGGGTGCCGCAGACACGAAGCATTGGCATTAACCTCAATGTCCGTCTGTAGCATCTAATCACTTGAAAAACTCGAATACAATGACTAAATTGAATAAACTTTCATTCGCGTCCGCGTTGTGCTTATCTCTCCTGCTTATCTCTTGCGATTCAGGTTTTGAAGAGATGAATGTCAATCCGACGCAGGCCGATCAGATTGATCCTAATTTTAAGCTGACCAATATCCAGGTTCGGATTAGTGGTGAGCGGTACGAGAATTGGCGGACCAATCTGATCTACAGTTCCACGATGATTCAGCATTTTGCGGCCTTACCGGGCTATTGGTCAGGGGACAAGTACTTTTACAATCCATCCTATTCCTCCGCAATGTGGGACCGGTATTATGCCAACCTTGCACGGAATGTGGAGGATCTTCTCGTACAGACCGCCGAAGACCCGGAAATGGTCAACATGCATCATATCACGCAGATCCTTCGCGTGGTCATGTATCATCGGCTGACCGATCTCCATGGAGACATTCCATATTCGGAAGCAGGGAAGGGATTCACGGAAGGAATTACCCAGCCCAAGTATGATGCACAGTCCACGATCTATCCAGACATGTTGCAAAAACTTGAATCGGCAGCAGCAGCACTGAGTGGTAGCAGTCCATCGTTTGGCAGCGGGGATCTGATGTATCAGGGCGATGTAGAGAAGTGGAAAAAGTTTGCGAACTCCCTGATGTTGCGGCTGGGTATGCGTCTAGTCAAGATAGACCCCGGTGCGGCACAAAGCTGGGTCCAGAAAGCCATTGCCGGTGGAACCTTTGAGAGTAATGATGACATTGCCTATGTTCCTCATAACGACCCGTCCGGCTGGAGAAATGGCAACGGGCAGGTGTTCACCTCCGACGGTAACCCGCGGATCAGCGAAACATTTGCCAACTGGATGGTTGCCCATGATGACCCAAGACTGTATGTCTACGCTCAAAGCCCGGTTGCGGGTTCTGCGCCGATTGGGCTCCCGAATGGCAAAACTGCCGGTGGATCCGATGCGGATCATGGCATTGAAAATCATTCCACCTGGGTGGATTGTGATTCCGGTGTGACACCCTGCGGGATGGATGTGTATCTGGTTCCCAATGATGTGATCAAGGGACAGGATGATCCGATGTTCTTCATGACCTACGCCGAGGTGGAACTCCTGAAGGCCGAGGCTGCGGTGCGCGGCTGGCACAGCGGAGATGCTGCAATGCATTATGCGAATGGTGTTCGTGCCGCCATGGAATACCTTGCAATGTATGGCGAGGCAGCCGTGATTCCAGGTGCAGACATTGACGCTTATCTGGATGCGAATCCTTACGATCCTGCGCAGGGATTGAAGATGATTAACGAGCAGCTCTGGGCGGCCGTTCTCTTGAATGAGTACGAAGCGTACGCAAACTGGCGGCGAACCGGATATCCCGAACTTACACCGACTAATTATCCCGGCAATGTAACCGGCGGTACAATTCCTCGCCGTTTACGCTACCGGGCGAATGAAGCAGTCGCGAATCCGGAAAATTACTCTGCAGCTGTGAGCGCACAGGGAGCAGATGAGTTAACCACACGCATGTGGTGGGATAAATAATTGATCCCTGCTTACTCACAAAACGGGGGCATTCGCAAGCACGGATGCCCCTGCTTTATTTTATGCCGATCACAGGATGCGATCTTACGCATCTAAATGAACACCGAAGCCTGCGATATGCGTTACTCTGCATAGTCGAAGTCTAGCGATCTGGATCTTGTTCTGCCGGAAACCTGATCCGTGACGGTCAAGGTGAGTGTGAGCGGTCCTGGCCTTTTCCATTGTCCAATATCAACCACCATAAATTCACGAACCGTCGCCGCATCGCCCGTGTAGTCGAAAGAGGCCGTAATCGGATCTGCGCCCTCACTGCTGAGCGTATATTGAACCGTATAGCGGGTCTGATCCAACTCGTTGAAACGCAGGAAATAGATTTCAAAGTACAGGGCAAGCGGGGTATCGGGGCCGATCTCACGCTCGACATAAGGGGCTGCGCTATCGAAAGTATCTGCAGATTTTAATCGGAGCGACTTCAGGTCGCTGACCTCCAGTGAGGCGCCGTTTCCATTTAGCGTTTTCAGTGTATCCAGATCCGCAACTCCAATCGCCCAGGCAGCTCCGGGCTGTGGAGGGATCGAATCAGGAATCGTCCAGTGCAGTGACCACTGCATAGTGATTGGAGATGCGGAGTACTCCTTCGTGATCCAGGAATAAATTCGTTGCTCTGACTTGGCTCCCTGTGGCAGATGATAACGTCGGACCTGGATATTCTGCGGTTCAAATGCGGGCCCTCGCGTGGTGAAGCCGACACTTAAAATATAATCCGACGATTCTTCCTGCTCCAATTGCCGCATGCGGCGGATCATGCGACGGCTCGGACGAACGGCCGCCGCATCAATGCTCCAGTACATCTCTAACCGCGTCGTGCCATCCCGTTCTAAAAAGCGGCTGAATCGTAACGGGGGACGAAGTTCGATGGCGTTGCCATACGCCCTGGTTGTACTGCGCGGGACGGTTTTCGCACGGCTCAGTTGATGCTGATCGTCTCTTGTTCCGGCATCCTGGATCGCTTTCTGTGAGAATTCGTAGGGACGCAGGGGGGAGGATGTTGCGAGTGTGTTATAACTGGTGACCGCGTCATAGACGGTACCATAGTGCGGATGCTCCAGCGCTAACTGAGCAAATACATCCTCAATCCAGAGAAGAAGAAGTCCAACCCTCCGCCGGGTTCCGCGAAGATTTGGCGGAATTAACGATTCGGATGTATCAATGCGATAGGGTCTTCTGCGGGACATCTGCACAAACAGATAGTGGGCATCATCGTGAATATTACGGTAGACCCACATCTCATTCCGCGGAAGGCGATACTGAAGTGGCAAAACCTGAAGGTTGGGATCTTTCAGCGTAATCACCCGCTGGCGCCAGGGCTGCCCGAAGCGTACAAATATCCGGCCGCGATCATCTACGCCCAATGAATCTCTTCGGTAGGGGTAGTTCTGTTGTGCATGGTAAATTCGATATAAATGCTCTTCCAATCGTTCATTATCGTAGGTCGCAGGTAACGGATCCTGACGATGCCACCAGATGACAATGATTTCTGTATCCTCACGGGTGCCCTGATCGGTAAGGAGTAAACGGGCCGATTGATGGGCCGCGGATTCCTCCGGCGTAATCAGTAGAATCCAGCGCAGATGCCACGCCAGTTTTTCCGGATCGCCGACATTGGGATCGGCTGCCTGCTTCAGCCACTCGAGATAGGACCGTGTCGCTTTCGGGTAGGAAACGACTTCCTCTTCAATAAAAATTCGAGCAATTTCTGCTTCCTGCGCCCAAAGCGGAGATAGGATCAGATATGGAAGCCAGAAGATGGAAAAAAAACGTCTCATTATCGTTGGATACAATTGGAGATCTCGGAAAATGGTACGTACATGCTGATCGGTCGTTGGCTCTGCATCGGAACTGGTTTAGGTTTGATAGTCCTAGCAGGCTGTACACGGGAGCGCCCGCTCTTTACGCGGATGGAGCAAACGGGTATATCCTTTGAAAACCGAATTGTTGAACAGGATGCATTTAATGTGCTGGAGTATGAATACTTTTATAACGGGGCCGGGGTTGCAGCGGGCGACCTGAATAATGATGGGCGGGTGGACCTCTACTTTATCGCCAACATGGCTCCGGACCGTCTCTATCTGAACCGCGGCAACTGGTCATTTGAAGACATTACCGAACAGGCCGGAATCGTCCATGCGCCCACATGGACGACAGGTGTGACCATGGCGGATGTAAATGGAGACGGCTTCCTTGATCTTTACGTGTGCCGGAGCGGGAATGTAACCACAGACCGCCGCCGGAATTCCCTCTATATCAATCAGGGCAACCTGACCTTTAAGGATGAAGCCGCCGCCTATGGCCTCGATGATGCTGCCTATTCCAATCATGCTGCATTCTTTGACTATGATCAGGATGGCGATCTGGATATGTATCTGCTGAATCATTCCATTCGCCGATATTCTCACTTTGTTGTGGACCTCATGCGTGCACGGCGTGACTCATTGGCAGGCGACAAGCTTTTTCGCAATGACAATGGAAGGTTCGTGGACGTGAGTGAGGAAGCTGGAATCATCGGGAATCCACTGAGTTACGGTCTGAGCGTGGTGGTGAGTGATCTCAACGGGGATTTATGGCCGGATCTCTACATATCCAATGACTACATTGAGGATGACTATCTCTATATCAACCGGCAGGATGGTACCTTCAGTGAATCCATCCGATCCTATCTGACACATACTCCGTATGCTTCCATGGGGGCAGATATTGCAGATATCAATAATGATCTGCAACCGGACATTTATGTGCTGGATATGCTTGCTGAAGATAATTACCGGCAGAAAGTGCTTAAAGGTCCAGAGGATTACCGATTCTATCAAGGCTTGCGGGAGGATGGATTTCATGAGCAGTATATGCGGAACATGCTCCACCTGCGAAGGGGCCCCGACTTTATAGAGATTGGACAACTGGCGGGAGTATCGAACACGGACTGGAGCTGGGCGGCGCTCTTTTCTGATCTAGACCGGGATCGCATGAAGGATTTAATCGTGACGAACGGATACCTGAGGGACTATACCGATTTAGACTTTCTGTCTACGACACTCCCCAATGCCTCCCGGGAGGCGGAAATGCTTGGAGAGGCGGTATCCGGCCTGGAAATGGTGCAGGCCATGCCCTCTACGCGAATTCCAAATTATGTGTTTCGAGGACGGGACGGGATACGATTCCAGAATATGACCGAAGCCTGGGGCCTTGAACTCCCCACGCATTCCAATGGAATGACACTGGCGGATTTGGATGGAGATCTGGATCTGGATCTGGTCATTAACAACCTTAATCAGGAGGCGCTGCTATATCGGAATCAGGCTGTGGAGCAGGGTAGGGGAAATGCGCTCCGAATCATACTGGAGGGGCCATCAGGCAATCCGTATGGAATTGGAGCAAAAGCCATTCTTCATGGCGCGGGGCAGTCCATCATGCAGGAGGCTTTTTTTGTCCGCGGCTATCTCTCATCTCTGGAACCGGCTCTCTTTTTTGGAACCGGAGACTGGGAGGAGGTTGATGTGGAGATTTATTGGCCGGGCGGCGAATTTCAACGTCTGGAGGGGGTTGCTACGGGGCAGACGATTCAGATGAAGTACAGCGAGGCAACCCCGGCTGAGGGGACAGAGTCCCCTTCTGAGGAAGGATTTCTTAACATTGATTTATCCTCACAGATCCGCTATCAGCATCGGGAGGATGACTATTCGGAATGGGATCAGCAGCCGCTGCTGCCCCGTGATCTGGCGCGGGAAGGTCCGGCCGCTGCCAGCGGAGATCTGAACGGGGACGGTCTCACGGATATCTTTATCGGCGGGGCAAGGGGGCAGGCGGGGGCATTATTTCTTCAGCAGCTAGATCGTACCTATACAGCGGTGACACTCCCCGTCTTTGCAGAGCATGCAGCATATGAGGATGTAGATGCGGTCATGCTGGATTTTTCGGGAGATGGGCTGCTGGATCTTTATGTAGCAAGCGGGACAGGGCCGATCAGTGATGACTGGCAAGATCGGCTCTATCTCAATACAGGCTTTGGCGGCCTAGTGCATGCCCCGGACATTCTGCCGCCAATGCAAACGGTGACCGGCAGTGTTGCTCCCCATGATCTGGATGCAGATGGGGATCTGGACCTCTTTATCGGTGGGCTCTATCTCCCTGGTCAATTTGGGATGTCTCCTCGCAGTTATCTGTTAGAGAATACGCCGAATGGTTTTGTGGATCGGACCGTAGAGTGGGGGCCTGATTTAGCATATCCCGGCATGATCCGCACTGCAGTCTGGGCAGATATAACCGGAGATGCCCAAATGGAACTATTTATTGCAGGGCACTGGATGCCGATCCAGGTGTATTGTCGAAGCGATTCAGGCGTTCTGGAGAATTGCAGTGACGAACTGGGGTTTACGGGCTCCGAAGGGTTTTGGAATCAGGTGATCCCGGCCGATTTGGATGCAGATGGCGATCTTGATCTGATTGCCGGGAATCAAGGTCTCAATACACAAATCCAGATCTCTGCTCAGACTCCATCAGCACTATATGCAGGAGATTTTGATGATTCTGGCACCTGGGATATTCTATACAGTGGCTTTGTTAAAGGGTTGGATGTCCCGGCTGCCTCGCGGGATCAGATAGTGCGGCAGTTACCGGACCTACGAATCCGGTTTGCTACGTATGCAGATTATGCGGCTGCAACGACAGCGGAGGTCATGGCAGGATATGAGCCGCCCGATATTATGCTTAAAGCTGAACTGAGTGCTTCCATGATCTTTGAATTCACAGACGAAGATGTCTTTGAACCGAAGCCACTTCCTTTGATTGCGCAGTTTTCAGTCATTCAGGACGCACTTACGCTGGACATCAATGACGACGGGCATCTTGACCTCCTCCTTGTGGGCAATGACTATGCAAATCGCGCAGAGGAGGGCCGTCTGAGCAGCGGGCGGGGAGTGTTACTATATGGAGATGGAGAACTGGGCTTTACGGATCATGGACATGATGAATTCTGGATACGTTCAGACATGCGTCGTATTCTTCAGATTGATCACCGTATTGTTGTGGTCAATAACAATGATGAACTGAATATTTTTCGGACCATTCAATGAAGCGGCAACCGGCGGAAGATCCGCTCGCAGGCGATCTCAATTTTAAACGATTTGATTTGTGATGTGTGGACGTATCGCACAATGCTTTGATGCGGAAAAGGTCAGGAAGTCGTTTGACATTCGCAGAGAAACCGAATCTATTGAATGGGCGACACCTTCCTATAATATCTCACCTGGAAGTAAAATCCATGCATTTCAACTCAATGAGCATCAGCCCAAGTTCGTCAATTTGTAGTGCTATTAGGCGCAGAGTTCCTCCAGGCCCGTTTTTGGGCTTTTTTTTTGATGGGATCCGGGCCTTCCCAAGTTCCCCCATTCTGGCAATCTGATTTGAGGTGGTTTTTACATCTGTCTG
>JAJECE010000029.1 GCA_022822185.1 Rhodothermales bacterium
GCAGGCATTTGGTCAAGCCGGGATTGCTCCGGTGCGAAGCGGCCGTTCACGAATACGGCCACACAGGGGGTATCTAATGTGTCAATTCCCCTGGCGGAAGCCGGGCCCGCTTCGGCAAGCCGGTAGGTCCGTTTGATGACCGGTGCTACATTTGTATATTTCCAGGACTCGTTCTTTGGTCTGGGGAAACCGGTCTTTGCAAAGCACTCAATAGCTTTTTCTGAGAGATCGGAAAGCGGCTCTGCCGTACCATTCAAAGATTGGTAGCGCTCATAGACTGCCAGAAAGCGATCTTCTACACGGTGATCCATCAATTCAGGCATTGTCTAAGCAGATATATGATCGTAAACCCAGTCATATCCGCGTTTCTCGAGTTCAAGGGCGAGTTCTTTGCCGGCAGACTGAACGATCTGCCCGTCGACCATTACATGAACAAAATCAGGCACGATATAATTGAGCAGGCGCTGGTAGTGTGTGATGATCAAAAAGCCACGATCAGGATTACGCAGCTGGTTAACCCCGTGAGCAACGCTCCGCAGCGCATCAATATCAAGTCCGGAGTCTGTTTCGTCCAGGATGGCCATGGCGGGTTCAAGCATGGCGAGTTGGAAGATTTCGTTCCGCTTCTTTTCTCCGCCGGAGAAGCCCTGATTCACGGAGCGCTGTTTCAGGCTCGGATTTAATTCAATCAGTGCGGCTTTTTCTTTGGCTAGGCGCAGCAGTGCAGCGGCTCCCAGGGGCTCCTGCCCGCGGTGCTCACGCACGGAATTCACGGCCTGCTTCAGGAAGTTCATCATGCTGACCCCGGGTAACTCAACGGGATACTGAAAGGCCAGAAACACACCTTCGCGGGCGCGTTCATCTACATCCATCTCCAGGAGATCGTCTCCGCGATAGTGTACGGTGCCGCCGTCGATCTCGTAATCCTCACGCCCTGCGAGGATGGAGGCCAATGTGCTTTTTCCCGAGCCATTTGGCCCCATGATGGCATGAACCTCGCCGGGGTTTACCGAGAGATCCACGCCCTTAAGGATGGGCATATCTTCAACGGAGGCCTGCAGCCCCCGGATTTCTAAAATTGGTGTCATTCCTTATAATATGGACAGGTACGACCCGTGAATGAGCGTTCACCCAACGGATCCTTCAAGTTCAATAGCCAGGAGTTTCCGTGCTTCGACGGCAAACTCCATGGGCAGTTTGGTTAGAATTTCCTGGCAAAATCCACTCACCAGCAGTTTAATGGCATCCTGTTCACTGATTCCCCGCTGCTGACAGTAGAACATCTGATCTTCTCCCACCTTGCTCGTGGTTGCTTCATGTTCCACCTGTGCGGTTGGATTATGTATTTCCAGATACGGAAATGTATGGGCTCCGCAGCGGTCTCCTAAGAGCATGGAGTCGCACTGTGCGAAATTCCGGGCATTCTCGGCCCGCTTATTGATGCGTACCAATCCACGATAACTGTTATTGGACTGGCCGGCGGAGATTCCTTTGGAGATAATGGTACTGGAGGTATTGCGGCCGAGGTGGAGCATTTTCGTGCCGGTATCTGCCTGTTGTCTTCCTTTTGTAAATGCGACCGAATAAAATTCTCCAATAGAATGGTCTCCCTTCAGGATTACACTCGGATACTTCCAGGTAATGGCAGATCCTGTTTCGAGTTGCGTCCAAGAGATCTTAGATCCCGTTCCTTCACAGATCCCCCGTTTCGTCACAAAATTAAAGACTCCTCCTTTTCCCTCTGCATTACCGGGGTACCAGTTCTGGATGGTAGAGTACTTTACCTCGGCATCTTTATGGGCAATGATCTCAACGACGGCGGCGTGGAGTTGGTTTTCGTCCCGACGCGGAGCGGTGCATCCTTCGAGATAGGAGACGTACGATCCTTCTTCGGCGACAATCAGGGTTCGCTCAAACTGTCCGGTTCCTGCCTGATTGATTCGAAAATAGGTCGACAATTCCATGGGGCAGCGAACGCCGGGCGGGATATAGCAGAAGGATCCATCACTGAATACGGCCGCGTTCAGTGCGGCATAAAAATTGTCGGTATGGGGAACGACGCTCCCCATGTACTTGCGGACAAGGTCTCCATGATTTTCGATGGCTTCGGTAAACGAACAAAAGATAATCCCGAGTTTGGCCAGTTCTTCCTTGAAGGTGGTTGCCACGGAGACACTATCCACGACGGCATCCACGGCCACGCCGGCGAGCACTTTCTGCTCTTCAAGCGGAATCCCGAGTGCTTCAAAGGTTTGCAGTAATTCAGGATCGACCTCATCCAGACTTTCATAGCGGGGTTTACTTCCGGGTGCGGAGTAATAGCTGATATCCTGAAAATTGATTTCAGGGTAGTCAAGATGTGCCCAGCGGGGATATTTGTCGGTATCGGAGGCCAGGGTTTTCCAATGCCGGAATGCTCGAAGTCGGCTCTCCAGCATCCAGTCGGGATCCTGTTTTTTCGCTGAAATCAATCGAATCACCTCTTCATTCAATCCCTTGGGGATCGTATCCGAGGCAATATCGGTGGACCAGCCATGCTCGTAGTCACTTTCGGCGACTTGGTGCAGGTACTGTGTGTCAGTGTTCATGTCAATTGACGGCTAGGTTCAGGCATCTAAGATGTGTCTATGCCTAATTTGATTGGATCAACCCGGTAAACTTTCTGCATTGTCTTTCGTTCCTAGATTCATTTCGGTTCATAATTTTAATTCAAACATGCTTCTAAAGATTACAAGGCGGGCTGGCGAGCAGATCCGCAAGGTTGCCATACAGGAAAAGATTGATCTGGAGCACGCCTATGTGCGTCTGGCAGTGATTCAGGGAGGTTGCTCGGGTCTCACATATGATCTGGGGTGGGATACAGAGGTCAGGGATGGGGATTCTCAGATGGATCTGGATGGTTTGTCTATTGTTGTGGATCGGCGCAGTGGAATGTATCTGGACGGCACAGAACTCGACTTTACGGACGGGTTGGAGGGGAAAGGCTTCCATTTTTCCAATCCTCAGGCGGCCAGAACCTGTGCATGTGGAGAGTCGTTTGGTCTGTGAGATCCGACGCAGAAAGATCGGGTTTCTGATTCAGGGCTCGTTGATCTGGTCAGTGTCGTATCCAGTGCACCTGATCTCCTTCCACGATCCCTCGTGTATCTACAAAGCCGCCAGAAACTTCCAGAACAAATTGTGCAGGCTGTCTGCCCACAATGGGCTCATCGGAGTACGGTTTTGCCTGTTTTGCAATGTCTACAATGGTTGAGTCATTGGAGATAAACAGCAGATCAAGGGATAGCGGGGTATTGCCCATCCAGAATTGCCGGAGTTCCTGACGCTCAAACACAAACAGCATCCCCGACTTTGGCGGGAAGGAGGTTCGCTGCATCATGCCTCGCTCACGAAGGGAGTCTGTATCGGCAATTTCGATATCAAGTGTGAGAAAGGCTTCTCCCATTCGCACAAAATCCAGGGATCCATCAACCCGGAACGGGATTTTGGGTGCTGCGGGGGCCGGTTCGGGGGAGTTCTGGCATGAAGATGCCAGAAGGAAGAGGAGCATCCAAGGTGCAAGGGGATAGTTCATTCTGCAGTTTCAGTTTTTCTCCACTGTATACGTGTTGCGGTGTCTATACCGAAGCGGTCACTGAAGCCGCCACGCACTTCAACCACGTATTGCGCAAGGTCGGTTGACCGAATAAATTCACGGGAGAGCGGCGTGGTACGTTTTGCAATGTTCACGATGGTGGAGTCTGCTCCCACAAAGATGATGTCCAGTGGAATGGGGGTATTCGCCATCCAGAAGCTTAGAGAATCCGGTGCAGGGAAGATGAACAGCATTCCCTGGCTGAGTGAGAGTTGACGGCGGTGCATTAATCCGGTGGCACGGGTCTCTTCATCTTCGGCAAACTCAACCTCAATAGTTCGGACAATCTCCCCGTCACTCCGCACAAAATCGAGTTCCCCCATCACGGGCCCGGCGGGTTCATTTGCGCAGCCCTGAAATGCAGTCACGGCAAGGGCGGCGATAAGTATGTGTCGCATCTGGAGCATAGCGGGTCGTAATT
Source organism: Rhodothermales bacterium (assembly GCA_022822185.1). GTDB lineage: Bacteria > Bacteroidota > Rhodothermia > Rhodothermales > Bin80 > Bin80. The sequence goes on from JAJECE010000029.1 coordinate 4,056, forward strand.
CGGCATTTCAACCGAATCTGGTGCAGCTGGTTCAGCCGGATTATAATTTCGGGAATTGTCTAGCGTCAACTACATGCTCTGTGCTCGACATATGTGCACAATAAACAATCGGAAAGAATTTACCGCAGGGATTAACCCAAAGCGCCCCGGCATCTTCCGATACCGGAGCGCTCTGTTTCTTTTAACCAAGTCGTGAGGCGACTCTTGGCAGGTTACTTCACCAGTGTCATGCGACCGGTCTGCACATACCGGCTCTCTGCTCCGGTTGCAATCATCCGGTACAGATACGTGCCCGATGCAAGGTTCACCGCATTGATCTCCATGTTCCGGTTCGCACCCGCTTCAAACTCCTTCGCCGGCAGGGTCATCACTTCCCGGCCCAGCATATCCACCACCTGCAGCGTGACCTGTGCAGATTCTGGAAGATCAAACTGGATCCGCGTAGACGGATTAAACGGGTTCGGGTAGTTCCCATGAAGCGCAAACTCCGTTGGCAGTTCGGCAATCTCATCCACGACACTGGTCACCGTCTGCGTGGAGATTCTATCTCCCCGGATATCTACGCCGAAGATCTCAAAGCCGATGGCCATTACATTCTTCGTTCCCGACAGATTCAGGATCACCGTCTCCCCTTCATACCCGTTCAGCGATACTTCAAACACATCCATCTCCTCCTCCCCCTGTGCCGCTTTCACCTGAATATTGTGCAATCCAGGCTCAAGAGCCAGATAATTCGTGGCCTCCCCAAACTTGATATTGTTTGCCAGAACCATCGTTGCAGCATGGTCCGAGGTCATATCCACCGTACGTACATCCACCTCTCCCAGATCCGCCGATCCATGTACCAGAATCGCATCCACCATGTTGTCGGCCAGAGAGGTCATTCGGGTTTCCAGAATCTCGACCATGGGTGCAGTTGCTGCGCCGTGCGCAATCACCGCATAACTGCTCTCATGTGCAAGCGTGGGCAGATCAAATGTGATGGCCTGATCCGCAGGTGCGCCTGCAACCTGAATGCTCGCCGAATGTGCACCGGCGGCAACCACTGCATAGCCCGTGGCATTCCGGAACTCCAGACCGCTCTGCAGACGGACACCGTCTAAGGACAGGTCAACCGGGGCCGGAAGCGGTACATTGTGAATGAACTGAACCCGTGACAGTCCACCGGTCAGCGCATCCAGATGAATCGGATTCTCAAGCCCGTTCGCGGCAACGCCCAGAATCGCACAGGTTCCAAAATCCACACTCATCTGAGTCAGGTTCAGAACGCCATTCACATACCCGTTCTCCGCAAAAGACGCTTCGTCCTCTCCGATGATTGCGGTTCCTGCCAGACGTGGATTACTCCAGTCACAATCCCACTGCACCATGCGCAGTCCATCCGCATCAAATACATTTGCCAGTCCGCCGGCGGCAATCCGGATATGCGGATTCTGATCCATCGCCTCGTTGAGTTCCACCTTCCAGAAGATGTCCGCATAAGCATCCAGCGTCAGTAAGCCGCCCTGTACAGGCACCAGAATGTTCTCGGCCGGCCAGGAAGGCATGGCACCGTCGGGCACCATGACGGGCGATACCGTGACCGTATCGGCTGCTGACAGATCATCCGGCAATTGCAGGATGAGCGGCCGGTACTGCGCCCTGTCGCCATCCATGCCCCCCACCGGGAACAGATACCCGCCACTTGTCTCGCCTTCGCCCGAATTGCCGTTCATCACCACACGGGAAACTCCCGCGGCGACATGGGAACTGCGGGAGCCCTGCCGGATCACCGACATCTCTCCCATTGCATTGTTGCGCCCCCGGACATCTTCTTCAATGTCTGGATTCTTGACCGTCCATGTATACATCATGCCGTCCATAGTACTGATCACACCACGCTTCAGCGTCAGCGTACTCATGGTTCCCTGCATTACATTGCTTCCGAGCACGAGTCCCATGGAATTGTCCACCTCGACATTTCCCAGATCTATACTCGAAATCACCGTCTGCGATGCTTTGCCGGAAAACATAAGATCCGCGTTCAGCATGTAGTTCTTATTCGTCGGACTGAAGTCAAAATTCCCCTTCAACACCAAGGTGGCACCGTCTCCGTCGTACCTGACCGAATCCGACACCATCACATCGCCCATCACGGTCTTGGTCAGCATCGGATGTAGTTTGACCCCCGTCTGATCCGCCTTGCCCGTCGCCGTCTGGGTAAAGTTGCCAGTGATCACAAGATCGCCCATGGGCTTGTCCATATGATACCACTGTCCCCAGATTCCACCTGTTCCACTGAGCATCAGATCCCCATCAATCATCAGGCTGTCCACGAAAAGGTAGCCCTGCGCAGAACTGAGGTCCAAACTTTTATTGATCACAATCTTCTCTTTGCGCATCGGATCATTGGACCCAAAATCAATCGCTCCATTCATTGCGGACAAACTGTCTATGGTAAGCGCATCTGCGGTCGACTTGAGGAAGAGTCCTCCGTTCCAGTTTGCCGTCTTGGAATCCTTCACCGGGTTCGCCATCCCGTCATAGGTGACGATGCCCAGCTTCTTCACCGCGCCCCCGATGGTGGTGCGCTTACTCCCCTTCGGGATATGAAGATGCCCCGTCACCGTCCCGTGTGCCGTCAGCATCACTTCCGGCCGCATGTCCGCCTGCGGAGGCACTGCATGGAGGTTGTTCTCCTTCGCGGTGGTTTCCGGCCCCAGTTGGAAGGTGCCCATCCCCACATCAATCGTCCCCTTTGCATGCACCGTTGCCGTCGCCGATCCACCCGTATAGACTCCGTCCTTGTTACTCTCCCCCAGTACATGCAGGTCCCCGTCCCCCGTCATCAGTTTGCCCGCCTTCGCTGCCGTGCCGACCTCCAGCTTCCCGTGCACCATCACAGAATTACCGTTCGAATGCAGTTCCCCCTCCTCAATCTTCAGTAACCGGTCCGCCGATCCAACAACGCTGGACGTACCGACCGTCAGGTCCCCCATGACGCTGAGCATTCCCTTGGTGATTTCCAGCTTACCCGGAATCGACAATGCCTCCTTCACCGTGATCATCGCCTTCGCATCGTTGATCACCACATCCCGCGCCGCCATCAGTTCCGAGCCCGCTTCGTGTTCGCCCCCGGTACTATATGTCAGCGTATACCCATCCGCAGCGCTGGCCGTCGCCCCCATGTCCCCCGCAAAATCTCCCGGCGCATTCCGGTCCAGT
>JAJECE010000024.1 GCA_022822185.1 Rhodothermales bacterium
ACCTGAATCTGATACCCTGTAATGGCGGCACCGTTATTCGCAGGTGCCCTCCAGGAAAGATCAATCCGGGTTTGCCCGGAAGCCGTTGCGGTCAAATTCGTGGGCGCATCCGGCGCAGAGATCGCCTGCGTCGTTGCAGAGGCCTCATTGGAGGGAGCGCCGGTACCAATACGATTGATCGCAGAAACGCGGTAGTAGTGCGTCGTTCCTTCGGTAAGACCCGGATCCGTGTAGGTTGTCTTATTATTTCCGGTATCCTCCACCAGAGGATCATCCGGCCAATCTGTCCCATCCGCGGAGCTCTCGATTTGATACCCCGTAATGGGGACACCACCGTTATCATTGGGCGCCGTCCATTTAAGAATGATCCGGGTCGGCCCGGAAGCGGTTGCCGTTAAATTCCTGGGCGCATCCGGTGCACTGGCCTCCGTCGTTGCATGGGCCACCGCGGATGGAGGGCCCGCGCCAACAGAATTAATGGCAGCGACGCGGTAATAGTACGTTGTGCCTGCGTCAACTGCTCCATCTACATGGTTTGTGCCAGTACTGGAGGTATTCGGTACAAGCTCCTTCCAGGGCCAGGGGGCCTGGCCATTGAGAGACCTCCAAATGCGGTAGCCCGTAATGGCCGATCCACCATTGATGCCGGGAGCCGTCCAGTTAAGACTGATCTGATTGCGCCCGGAAGCCGTCGCGGTTACCCCCGTAGGCACACCCGGTGCCGTCGCAGTGGCAGACGCTGTTGCGTGGGTCGTATTGGAAAGAAGCCCTACGCTTCTGGAATTAATGGCAGAGACACGGTAATAATACGTCGTGCCTGACTGAAGCCCCGTATGTGAGTAGGTCGTGGCCGTACTGTTGGTATTCCCCCCTTCCAGATTCGTCCATTCCCCTGTTCCATTAGGGGATACCTGAATGCGGTACCCGGTAATTGCTGCTCCACCATTTTCATCGGGAGCCGTCCAGGAAAGATTAATCTGATTGTTGCCGGAAGCCGTCGCAGCTAATGTCGGGGCGCCCGGTCCCCCCACTGTTGCACTGGCTACATTGGACCAGTCGCTGTTGCCATCATCGTTGATTGCACGGACACGGTAATGAATCGTCTGGCCTCGTTGACGATTCGGATGTCTAACAGAATTACTACTAGGACCACCCAATGTATTATCTACCAAAGTTCCCCAATTGCTCCCTGCATCGGAAGACCACTCAATACCATACCCCGTAATTGCTGATCCGCCGTCATCGGCGGAAGGTGTCCATAAAAGTTCGATTGAGTCTGGCCCTCCCAACGCTTCTAAATCCGTTGGTGCAGCAGGGGGACCAGCGTCAGGCCCGGTGTGCATATAACCACTGCCGACTCCTCCCGTATGTATATCAGGATCAGTCAGACCACCCCCATCATCTAGTGAAGGCTTTGATGTATCGTAGCCCGAAACCCTATGCCTAACAAGTGCAGCATCATGATCAATGATCGGTAGATCATCCCCAGACTGATCAATCTGGATGTGCCCTGCGGACAAACCCTGAGGAAAATCCAACCCGATATTTCTATTTTCTTGTGCCGATGCTCCAATCGAAATAACCAGCAAGAGCAGCAGCAGAAAGCGTATACCGCTTAATCCCCCGAAAAAATGGGGGGGGGTAAAGTGACGAAGTTGAGCGGGGAGTGACGGCCCCATGAATGGTTAAACTGCATGATATTTTCGCAGGTTTAAATTTGAACGGTAAGATACGAATTAACCAGATTTACTGCAACCTCATAAGGGCATCACTGATAGAGATTTTGAATCTAAACACGCTGTGCTAAGAATTTTGAATAGGTCCTAATCTTCATCCAAAACCCAAAAATCGCACGCACGGCTTCATTCGGATGTATGAATCATAGCAACCCATCCCCGTAAAGCGCACCCTCTTCAGAAATAAAAACCGCTCAAACACTGCACTGACTAAATTTGTGAAGACTCCTCAACCTCTTCCTGTCAATGCCTCCAGAAATCCCTCATAGGCCGGTTTGGGCTGATACTCCGCATTAAAAAGCAGCCCCCACTCCGGGTTCCCCCAAAAGTCAATTAACCAGCTCTCCGGATCCCGCAAACCCCACCACGTAATGGCAAACCGGTACTCTTCAGGCAGATCCATAAACGCAGCGATAATTTCATTGACACGCTTCTTTTGTAACTGACTCCGAGCATCCGTAAGCACCGACAGATCTCCCTCAGGATTGACGCGGACATCCATCTCCGAAATATGAATCTTGAGTCCCCGCTGAACCATCGCATCCATGACCTCAACAATATTCTGAAGCGCAGGAAATGTGTAGGTGATATGCATCTGAAGTCCGACCCCGTCAATCGGAATGCCCCGGGATTGCAAATCGTCTACCATGGCAAACATAGAATCACGCTTCGCCGCATCCCAGATCGTACCATAATCGTTGTAGAATAACAGAACATCCGGATCAGCCGCTCTGGTATACTGAAATAGACGGGCAATATAATCGGGCCCCATTCTGCGGCGGAATACCGAATTACGAAGTGCCCCCGTTCCGTCTTCAAATGCCTCGTTAATCACATCCCAACTTATAACATCATCCTTGTAGCGTGTGACAACGGTCGTGATATAGTCCCTGACTGCATCTTCAAATTCCGCATCCGTCCCACCGAAATTTGCCAACCAGGCTGGAGTAGATTGATGCCACACCAGTGTATGCCCGTGAATCTGCATATCGTGCTCTTTGGCAAAAGTAATGAGTGCATCCGTAGGGGGCCAGATAAAATTGCCAGAGGCATCGGTCAAATGTCGCATCTTCATCTCATACTCAGCAGTCACACTGTTAAAAACCGTACGGACAACTCCTGAATGAACCGCAGCGCCTAACCGGCCTGACTGAACCGCCACACCAACCGGAAACGGGGCCACGGAACGCAGGGCTGTATATGGCTGCATCTCTTCGGGGCTTTCTTCGGTGACCGCACTCTCATTGCACCCAATCATAAAGGCTGCACAGAGAATAAAGAATGAATATCTGAGATGCATCTGCCTCCAGGATGATTGTGCTGTCAAAATACTTCAAATTGAGAATTACAAGCCTCAAAATACCAATCCTGTCTTTGAAATCCTATATTTAGGGTAAGTTAAGAGGATTAATCTTCGTCCATGAAAAAAAACCTGACCCGCTATCGTTCCATCTGGATTGCCCTGGGATTTGGGATTTCGGTGCTGGGGTGTTCGAGTCCCGAACCTGTTCCGGCACTGCCAGATCAGGTAGATTTCAACTATCATATTCGCCCGATCCTCTCAAACTCCTGCTATGTGTGCCACGGCCCGGACATCAGCACACGCGAAGCCGATCTGCGTCTGGACACCTATGCCGGTGCGACTGCCAGACGGCCTGACGGGCGGGCAATTATTCCAGGAAGCCCAAAGCGCAGCCTGCTCATTCAGCGTATTCAGGCGGACGATCCCGAAAAACGGATGCCCCCTCCCCAACTCAATAAAACGCTCACCGGGTACGAGATTGCGCTGATATCCAAATGGATTGATCGGGGAGCGGAATACAAAACGCACTGGGCACTGATCCCCCCACAGAAAACAGGCGGAAATCGCTCCATTGATGAGCATTTGCAGGAAAAATTTGCAGAGAAACAGGTCACGCCTGCTGGTCCGGCATCCCGATCCAGCTTAATCCGACGGGCCTCCTATGTACTGACCGGCCTTCCGCCCTCTCCCGGTTCCGTCCAGGCATTTGAACGGGCTGAATCCCCGGACGCTTATGCACGGGTTATTGACAGCCTACTCGCATCTGACGCATACGGAGAGCGCTGGGCACGTCACTGGATGGACCTCGTCCGATATTCGGAGTCCAGAGGTCATGAATTTGATTTCACAATTCAGGGGGCGTGGCAGTACCGTGACTACCTTATCCGGGCATTTAATGAAGATGTCCCATACGATCAATTTATTCTGGAGCACCTTGCGGGCGATCTTCTAAAAAATCCCCGGCGTAATCCCGATTACGGATTCAATGAGTCGGTAATCGGCACAGCACACTTCGCTCTCGGAGAAGGAAAGCACAGCCCGGTGGACACGCGCATTGATGAGGCAGACCGTATTGACAACATTATTGATGTAACCACAAAAACCTTTCAGAGCTTAACCGTCGCCTGTGCCCGCTGCCATGATCACAAGTTTGATCCAATCCCAACTCGTGACTACTATTCGCTCTACGGCATTATAGAAAGTGCACGCTTTACCCCGGTTCCCATTCTCTCGGATGACTATCTTGAAAGCGTGGAAACGCTCATCCATCTCAATCAAACCCTGCGCTCAGAGATAGCCCGCAACTGGCAGTCATCCATGAAAACAACCCCGGCCGTTGCTGTGAGTCAAGTGAACGCTTCTTTGCCAATCGTACCGGACACCACCGGGGACTGGGAATTTCTGGGGGATTTCCGGCATGGTACACGGGGTGGATGGATTCCCGATGGTGTTGCATTTCGGGATGCCCCCCTACACGGTGCCCCCCTGATCATGGAAGAGCGCTTGCTCCAGGTTACACAAGGTGTCGCAAGCAGTCGGCAGATTTCGGAAGGGCTTCCCGGTGCACTTCGCTCGCCAACCTTTAAACTTGACCATGACTCTATTACGGTCATGGCCAAAGGATACAAATCCGCATTGCGGCTGGTGATTGATAATTTCCAATTAATCCGTGCACCCATTCATGGAGCACTTGATCAGGAACTCAGCAGTGATGCACTGCGGCCCTATCAATTTGATGTGAGTTTATGGAAGGGCCATAAAGCATATCTGGAGTTACTGGTCGGGACCTACGACAAGAACCGCTTTGTGACGGATCAGCACATGCTCACCGTCAGTGATTCATCCTACTTTGAAATCGCCTATGCGATAGCCTACAATGACACCGCTCCCTCTTTGCCGGGCACGGACTATCAAAACACTCCGCTTGGCCCTGCCATCAATGCCTGGGCAGCAGAAAAGGCCAGCGTCGCACAGATTTCCGCAATCAATCATGCCTTGGAATCCGGGCAGCTCCAGCGCCCTTCAGTCGGGGCATTGATCCATCGGAGAAAGCAAATCACACAGCGCATGCCCCTTGCAGAATTTGTAACCGGCATGACTGAGGGGGATCAGGTCAATAGTGCTGTCTTTGGACGCGGTAACTACAAAACTCCCGTCGGGGAGCCCGTTCCTCACGGATTCTTTACCGCGCTGGACACTGCCGGCGCCCCGTTTACGAAGACCTCCAGCGGCCGGCTAGAATTTGCGGAGGCGATCATAGATCCTGCCAACCCGCTCACTGCACGCGTCATGGTGAACCGGCTTTGGCATCATGCATTCGGCAGAGGAATCGTTGAAACGGTGGATAATTTTGGCGCACAGGGAAGCCTGCCGACGCATCCCGAACTGCTAGACGAACTGGCGCTGCACTTTATGGAGTCTGGCTGGTCGATCAAGTCAAGCCTCCGGGAAATCCTCCTCTCCAATGCATTTCAGCGATCTTCCGGCCCCCCCGCGGGTATCCTTCAGGTGGACCCATCCAATCTGCTTCTATCCCATTATCCGGTCCGCAGACTGGAGGCAGAGGCAATTCGCGACGGGATTCTGGCCGTATCCGGGCAGTTGAACCCTGCGATGTATGGCCCCCCGGTCCCTATTCATCTGACGGACTTCATGAAGGGACGGGGCCGTCCTGCCACCAGCGGCCCTCTAGATGGAGACGGGAGGCGAAGTCTTTATATTGCAATCCGCCGCAATTTTCTCTCGCCGATGATGCTCTCCTTTGATATGCCCATTCCATTCTCTGCATTCGGGGCTCGAAATTCCAGTAATGTCCCCGCACAATCCCTTACAATGCTCAACGATTCCTTTATTGCGGAGCAGGCCAGACACTGGGCAGAGCATCTGGTAAATCAGCAGCACCTTGAACTTAAGGATCGAATTGTGCATATTTACTTAAAAGCATTTGCCCGACTTCCAGATTCAAACGAACTGCTGGAAGCGGAGTCCTTTCTCAACACGGAAGCAGAAGAATCCGGTTTGCGGCCGGAGCATGTCATGGATTCAGTGGAGATCTGGGCGGCCTATTGCCATGTAATTTTTAACCAGAAGGAATTTATCTATCTGATCTGATGAGTGGTCCACACCGGTTAACCTGCCGAATGACACGTCGCGAAATGCTGACCATGTGTCGGAACGGCTTTGGAGGGGTCGCCCTTCTCGGGCTCATGGGCAGTTCCGCCTTCGGCAATATGGTGGCACAGGTGGCCCTGCCTGAGACGAACCCTTTACACCCTAGGCCGGGAGGATTAATTCCGAAAGCGCGGAGCATCATCTTCCTGTACATGGACGGAGGCGTATCACAGGTGGACAGCTTTGATCCGAAGCCGCGCCTCGCCAGAGAGAACGGGGAAAATCCGTATGACAAGTTTGCGGTGGATGCCACACAGTTCAACAGTATCGGCAAGATCCTGCAAAGCCCCTGGGAGTTCCGGCGCTATGGGGAGAGCGGGATTGAGGTAAGCGATCTGTTTCCGCATGTCGGCCAGTGTGTGGACGACCTTGCTGTGGTCCGATCCATGGTGGCGGACTTCCCCGAACATACGAATGCGAATTACTTCCTTCATACAGGGATTGGAATTCAGGGGCGTCCCTCTATGGGGGCCTGGATCAATTATGGCCTCGGCAGTGAAAATCAGGATCTGCCGGGATATGTGGTTCTGGATGGCGGATTGATTCCACCTGGTGGACTGGATAATTTCAACAGCGGGTTTTTGCCTGCTGCCTATCAGGGATCCATTTTCAGAGCGGGGGATCTGCCGCTTCCGAATATTGAGCCTCAGGAACCGACATCTGACCTGCAACGCCGAAAGCTGAATCTCATGAGCCGAACCGACAGGCATTTGCTCGGCCGGATTGGCCATGCCGATCATGTGGAGTCTGCAATCACGAATTATGAACTGGCCTACCGGATGCAGGCCTCGGTTCCCGAACTGACGGATCTTTCCGGTGAAACAGAAGCCACCAAGAAACTCTACGGGATGGATTCCTCTGATCCCAATACGCGTATTTATGCGGCCGAGTGTCTTCTGGCAAGGCGTCTGGTAGAACGCGGGGTCCGGTTCATTGAACTTACCTGCCCCAATGTGGCGGCGGATCGATGGGATCAGCATTCCAACCTCAAGGAAGGGCATGAACTGAATGCCCACGCGGTAGATCAGCCGATTGCAGGCTTAATCAGAGATCTGAAAAGCCGTGGACTCTTTGAGGATACGCTCATTGTCTGGGCGGGAGAATTTGGGCGGACTCCGTTTGCCCAGGGCACAAACGGGCGAGACCATAACCCGTCTGCATTCAGTATCTGGCTTGCCGGAGCGGGGATCAAAGGAGGAACCATCTACGGAGCGACCGATGCGTATGGTTACCGTGTCACCGACAGGGAGACCACCATCCACGACCTGCATGCAACCATTCTGTACCTGCTCGGACTCGAGCACGAGCATCTGACCTACCGATTCAGTGGACGGGATATACGTCTTACGGATGTGGGCGGGAATGTCATACAGGGGATTCTGTCGTGAGCCTGCAGACGCGGTGCACTCAGGAAATCCCATTGAACGGATGCTCAAAAGCACCTCCCCTTGCTTCCTATCTTTTCCGTATGGGATTCATCCGAGAATCCGATCCGAAATGATTCATTTGGGCCGATGCGTACACATCTTTTCGCCCTGCCACATCAGGGAATGAATAATGAATGGCAGGGATATCTGGCCTCCACAAAAAAGCATGCACCTTCAGATCTGCAGGGACGCACGGATCTAATTTCCAAACAAACCCCGAATCCATCATCACTGCAGGATGCGAAGTACATCTGCTTCGCTTTGCACCTGTGCGGTCCCTGCCCCACCTGTCGGATCAGACCGGGAATCCGCTGGGACGGTAGTGCTCGGCCTTCCGCGCGGGGCGGCGAATCCTGTGGTCAGCATACCCGTCCACCAGCCATTCATGCATCGTGGGGATCGGGATCACAAAGCGGTTCCCCCGCTCGCCTAGTACTCCCTTGTGGATGGCAAACAGGATCTGCTCCTCGACCTCCTCCGCAGTGAACTCCAGTGACAGGGATCCCCGGATTTCCCCCTCGGGCACACTGCTGCCTGGTTCCAGCCCCTCCAGCACCCGTGCAAAACAGTGGAGTTCATCCGTGGAGAATCTGCCGGTCCGCTCATGCAGTCGCGTTCGCCGCTTCTCCCGCCCTTTTTCTAACACGGCTCCGAGCCCCTCCAGGGTCATGACCTCACCATCGTCCCTGATCTGCCGGAATGCGACCCCGATATGGGCCATCATGAACTGAGGCCAGCCGCGCGTGGCCTGCAGGATATAATCGATCCATTCATTGGGATCGCCTTCGGCGTGTTCCGGGCAGAACCAGTCCTCCAAGAGCCACCACCCGAATTGATCATCCAATGCTCCCAGATAGATCCGGCAATCTTCCTCGAATTCCGTAATCTGCGCACGTGCCAAGACCCGCTCGGTAGTTTCCAGCCCCGACGCAACCAGAATCACGGGTCGTCCCAGCGTTCCGTGATGGATCGCATGAAGCAGGCGCTGTACAGCGCCGAATTCCCCGCATTGCAGTTCGGAGAGATCTCCTAGACGTTGCGCCTCGTCCAGAAGCAGCAGCAGGGGAGCCCTCCCGGTGCGAAGCACATCCAGGGCTGCCCGTGAACCGTCCCCCAGTTCCTTCCCCATATCGTGGTCCGCCAGATAGACATCCCGAAACATCCGCCGGAGCCTCCGCCGCCACTGCTTCCACCCGTCCTCCACGGCATCAGAGAGCCGATAAGGGTCCGTCAGAACCCTCGGGTGAATACTTGCGACAGCCCACCCCCGCTCGGCAGCCGCCCCCGCAAATTCGGCGAGCAGCGCGGTCTTGCCCGCACCGGTGGCCGACTGGAGCAGGATCGTAGTACCGGATTGATTCCTCGCCGCCTGGAGCAGACGGGCCTTGAAACGCTTCAGGATATCTTCACGCCCGCGGAAGTACACGGCTACGCCCCGGTCATCTACCAGTCGGGGACGCTTGGACAGGTGGATCATAGGTTCACGGCATTCTGCCAGTGGATGATTGAACATTCAGTGATTGGGAGGCGAACAGGCCGAAAATAGAATTGTTCCTGCAAGCAGCGGCAGAGAGGATACATCCCCCCTCAAAACCTCGTATCCCGCCACGATTCAATCATGCGGTACAACATATTTGTTTGTGCTATCGGATACGAGCACTGAAACAGACCAAAACTATGCTCCCGCCAATTTTCAGTGTCACAGTTGTTCCCGTTCCGTTCCTGATGGCTGCACGCATCGTTGATTTTGTGGTTTTGCGATGACCATGGCGCTCCCTTGACCAAGTTTTGCTCACCGGCCGGAACTCCCTTTGTCTGAACTACTAACCTAAATGCAAAATTATATCGGTGGGCCGCCGTGCAACACGGAGGCGTTCCCGGCGCAGGGCATCACTTGGCCATACCTGCCGTCGGCCTTCAGGATTGGTGCTGCTATACGGTAAGCAGGGACATTTCCGTAAGGATTCCAGTGACTTGAAACTGGTCTATACTGCTATGTATTGCGTGATTATTCACGGATATAATCTCTCTAGATAGCTCATAATGTTAGATACCGTCCATGCAGATGCAGCCAGCAATTGCAGACAATCGCCCAGTTCAAATGAACCGTAAACAATCACGGAAGCCATCCAGGACAAACTGGCAACCAGCTGGCATAACCATGGTATGCTTATACCGTTACCGGCCTTCATTCCTTTCTGAACTAATTCTTCCTGCATCAGCATACACACTCTTGTCCGCAGCAACTCAAATCGTCCAGATAGAGGCCTTCATCACGATAGGACTCAAGTAGTTCTGTCTCCAGTCCCAGTCGGTTTCCAATTGCATTCGCAACCACCCCAAATCTCTGCCGATACTTGTAAATGAAGCAAAAAATAAGATCATCATGGCGGACTTGTGGTCCAACGAGAAACAAGCCGGGTGTTTTGATTGATTCATCCTCCTCATTCAGCAGGCAGTAGAACTTCTCCTTTTCCCAGTCAAACAACTCTTTGACAAGGATCAAACTACTTTTGAAGCCTGTGGCTAAAATGGGTGGTGTGGTACTTTGGTAAGGCAATGATTTGCCTTTAACATAGATCAGATACCTGCCCTGCTCTATGCTTACTTCTCTGACTACAGACTGACCAAAAAGCTCAATCCTCTTATGAGTCATTTCCTTCTCCAATCTCTCAAACGTAAAAGGCGATAAGTTTTCACTTGGGTCGGTTGTCCTTTTGCTCCAAACCCTGTCACGGTCCAATACGCGAACCTTTTTACCTAACCGACTCAAATGGATCGCGGCATCCATGCCGCTCTCATAACCTCCGATAACATAAATTTCATCCCCTTTAACATATTTCCAGCTTTTCACCAGGCTATTATGCAGGCACAATTCAGCACCTGCAAAAGAATTTATATTCGGATATTGAAATTCCCCGGCTGCCCAAATTACAAAACGAGACTCTATCGGATTTCCTTTCGTAATATGAACCCTGAACGAGCCTCCGGAATGAAGCACCTTTTCTACATTTACCTGTTCAATCACCGGCAAATCAAAATACTCTGCTATATCTTTCAGATACCGTGCATACTCCCTGCCGGTAGGGTGTTCCTTTCGAAGCATATATGCTGGCGAGGTACTGGCTACAACTGCATTAAGGTCAAGATGACCATAGAAATTAGTTGTAAATGAAGGAGTGATGAGTTGCATCTCCTTCGGCCATTTATTGAACGTCGAACCGACTTCTCCCCGCTCAAGAACAACCATCCGCTCTACACCTAACTCTTTAAGCATCGCAGCAATCCCTATCCCTGCTGCACCAGCTCCAACAATAATAACATCAAATCGCCTCATCCCCATCACCTCCTGATGTTTTATCTTGAAAGAGTTTATTTGATGACTGTTTCGCTGGCACACTCCTGATATAGAGCATGAGGTTCTTGTTGCGTTGAGGTTCTTTCATAAAAGAGCAGTATAGCTGTTGCATCAGATTTTTGCTGTTATAGGGTGTCAGATCATCCGGGATGTCTGTTTCCAGGATTCTTATATGCGCACAGGTTCCATATCGGATTCGCGTCTCCGATGAATACGACCAGCGGGGAACAGGATGCCGCTAAATGGACATAAGTGCTGACCTGTTTTCGGCAACGATTCTTCTAAATTTGTCCTGTCTGAGGGGGCTGGCGGCAAGATCGCCTGTTCAGGTTTCATTGGGGAACCGGCTGCGTCTCCTGTGCAATCGGTCTAGTGTCAGTAACTTTATTCCGAGCGGACACAGGAGAGTTGCCGGTCATGTCTTTTCAACTGTCTCTACACTTCTGCCCGCAATGATAAGTCTGGTGTCTTTGATGCAGTTTCGCAAACAATCGTGTCTTCATCATCTGAGCCTACCACCATTCAAGGCCGGATCCACTTCTCCTCAGATGCCTTTGCTTCAAAATTCTCGCAGATGGCAGGAATCTAAAAACCTGATTGCACAAAGATCTTGCGCAAGTTCACAGGGGGCAGCACTGACACTGCAGCTACGCAGCATGAAAGCATGTTTGCAGGACTCTACCCGCCGAGTGCAAGGATCACAACAAACACCGTTATTGCGGCAAACAGGATCGTCATGGCACCACCGAAAATTCCAATTAGCCACCGAATAGAATTAATCTTACTGTTCATCTCCACACGAAAAGAGTCAATGGCAGCAAGTTTATTGTTCATCTCCGCACGAAAAGAGTCAAGTATGGTGGTTACGTTTGATCCTGACATGGTCTTCGAAAGCTCTAACAGTTCATGGACTTGGTCTGATTTTAACGTCTTTTCCCTCACTTATCCTGTGCAGTAAGGTAAAGGCACACATGGTGATGAACGTTATATCATCGGGCTGACGGGTTCTGACATGTTAATGAATCTAGCCATGCAATGATCCCTTCATGCCTGTAATCTGGAGATCCGTTCCCTGAATCCATAGACCCAAGTGTATCGAGAACTGATATAGTGAGTGGTTATCAACTGCCGTCAAAAAGCTTCTGGATGATCATGACTTCAACGGTCCAACGACCGTCTATTTGTAAAAATCCCCATTTCCAAGTTTTATGGACGGATTTTTTGTTTCACCCGTTTGTAGTGTTCAGACTCTTGGGGATCTGGCATGTATTCCGTATCTTTTCCGCTCCACAAAATCCTATACGCCAGACCGTGTTCTTCAAGGAAAGAATAATCCCCGAAACACGACATCTAGAGCGTGTTTGCTGATTGAAGGCTCTACCCTGAGAAGGGGAACATGCAGTGTTCATTTTCCCGAAAATCCCGACCTGCACATTTCCATTTGGATTGTGACCGTCGAAGTCAGGACTGATGAAACAACGGGGGGATAACTGCAAGTAATGAGTTTCCTCAGGCAACTACACTTCTGTCCACAATAACAAGTCTGAAGATTTTAATACAGTTTCGCAAACAATCGTGTCCACATCGTCTGAACCTACTATCCGTTCAGGGCACAGACACATCTTCCATCAGACACGTTTGCTTCAAAATCTAGACGGTAAACTCCAAAAATCTGATTGCACAAAGATCTTGGCGGCAACTCATCGGGGATAGCGCTACAAGTACGCAGCATGAAAGTATGTTTGCAGGACTCTACCCGCCGAGTGCAAGGATTGCAACAAACACCGTTATTGCAGCAAACAGGATCGTCATGGCTCCTCCGATAATCCCAATTAGCCACTGAATAGAATTAATCTTGCTGTTCATTTCCGCACGAAAAGAGTCAATGCCAGCAAGTTTGCTGTTCATCTCCGCACGAAAAGAGTCAAGTATAGTGGTTACGTTTGATCCTAACATGGTCTTCAAAAGTTCTAGCAGTTCGTGGACTTGGTCTGGTTTTAACGTCTTTCCCTCACCTATCCTACGAAGTAAGGTGAAGGCACGCGTGGTGATGGCCATTGGGTCATCGGGATCGGTCGGTTCCGACATGTTAATGAATTTAGCAATATGATGATCCCTTCATACCTGTCGCCTGGAGATCAGTTCCCTGAGTCCACAGACCCAACCAAGTGTACCGAGAACTAGTATAAGGAGGCTTGAACAAAATACCAACCGAAGCCGACAGTTTAACGATTCACGAGCCACGATTTTGCTTTTGGGAATGTCAAGTAGCGCACAATGTTTCTTCGTGCTATGTGTATATTGATGCCGGTAAGCATTGAGGGCGCTTATAGTAAGCACTCTCACCCTCTTCATTGCAAAGCGCTGCCGCAACTATGATGGGCAGGTTAAGATCAACCCGCCTCGCAGGTGCTGTGCTATCATAATCTCTGCGTTTGCAGAAAGATGGTGACATGGCTGCGGCAGAGTTACAAGATTCAAGTAATCAATACACGTACACTGACTTATGTACCTTGCAATTCATAACTGGATGAAAGTAGAACCGCTTGAAGTCACTGTCAAGCGGTTGGTCAAATATGGCTATAAAGCCCTGGAAATCCAGGGCGAACCCTATAAGTATGATACAACTTCCGCCAAGAAGCTTCTGGATGATCATGGAGTGCGATGCTGGGGAAGTGTGACCCTGATGCTGGACGAGCGCAACCTGCTGGCAGAAGATGAGGAGCGGCGTGCACTGTCGGTAACCTATGTGAAAGACTGTATCCGGATGGTAGGCGAACTGGGCGGGCAGGTGATTTCGGTGGTTCCCGGCACAGTCGGCAAAGTTGTCCCGGACTCAACACCGGAAAACGAATGGGACTGGTGCGTGGCCGCACTGAAAGAAATCAACACCTGTGGACGCGAATGGAATGTAAAGATTGGAATTGAGCCGATCAACCGCTTCGAAACCTATTTCATCAACCGCGGAGCACAGGCGTTGGCACTTGCAGAAGCCGTGGCCCCTGATTGCGGCATTTGTCTGGACATCTTCCACATGAACCTGGAGGAAGACGATCCGATTGCTGCAATCCATGAGGCCGGCAGCCGCTTAGTCAACTTTCATGTTGCGGACAATAACCGGATGGCGTGCGGGATGGGCTCCTTTGACTGGCCGGCAATTATTCAGGCACTCAAGGAGATCGGCTATGACGGTGCCCTGTCCGTTGAGTTCTGTCCCCCTCTGGACCGAACCCCGGCTAATAGATTTCCAGACAGCGTTGACCTGAACCCCGAAGGGATCTCGGAGTCGGAGCGGAAGTTTTTAGAAGATCACGGGAGCAGTGTCTTCAGCACGGACTTCTACGAAATGCATGTCCGGCGATCCGCCGAAACCCTGCTGCCACTGATCTGATTCGGTCAAATGGTATTAGGAAAGTGCGGCTTGCACCGTGTTTACAGCGGCTACTGCGGGTTACATTACCCGGTCGACAAACTCGCGATTGTGGACCGTTACCGGAACCTCCATGAGTTCCAGAATGCCGCGGGCCACATGCTCCGATAAGCGCCGGAACGCTTCTTCTCCCTTTTCTTTGGTCGCACGCAGCGGATTGCCGATGACTCCGCTCTCAATAAATTCATGGTGGTCCATCGGGAAGTTGAAATACGTATAGCCCTCAAACTCCACATCCGGCATTCCGTCCTTCTTGGCAAACGAGCGTGGCAGAAAATCAGGAATATGTGCCTTGGTGTAGGCAGCACGCTCCATTCGAACCAGATCCTCATTCCACGCAAGATCCTGTGATGTCTCCAACTCACTCGCATGCCAGCCCGGTGTCTCCTCAGGCGGATTCTCCATGAGCCCCTTGAGGATACCGGTGTAGCGCTCCATGTATGGTTTTACAAAACTGATCAGAGCACCTGTTTCGTAGCGGAGTTTCCGCAGAACTGGATCCACTACCTTGATATTTGAACCGTGACCATTAATGAAGATGATCCGATTGAATCCGTGATGAATCAGGCTGCGGGCAACATCATGCATCACAGCTAATAATGTGGTACTGCGTACTGTGATGGTGCCGCGCCCTTCTCCCGGATCGTGCATGTGCTGAGGAGAATATCCCATCCAGATGGGCGGAGCATGCAGGATACCAATCAGGTGCGAGATTCGCTGGGAGATATGGACCGCAGTGACGGTGTCCGTATAAAGCGGTAAATGGGATCCATGCTGCTCCAGACTTGCTACAGGGACCAAAATTATATCCTTTTGTTCAAGATAGGCCCGGATGTCTGTGATGGTCAGGTCTCCCAAATCCCACGACAGAAATTGTGCACGGAAGTCGTCGTCTCCTTCGGTAAGTCTGGGCAGGTGACTGAGATCGTTTGGTGATGATGCAATCATGATTCTATGAGTTGAATGAATAAGTCTGCCACGGCTTCTCCAAAAAGAGGATCATTAACATGGCATTCGTAAAGTTCGACGGGGATATCCGTCCGTAAGTGCTGTTTCAATTCGCCGACGAATCTGGCATCGGCATCAGGATCCCAAAATACACCGTCTGGAACATTGGGAATGGATAACCCCCGAGTGGGGACTGCCATTTTAACAGGCCCCGTGGCTGGATTGAGTTTTCGGGCAAAGATTCTTCCCAGTTCTGCCATTTCATCGCTGGAAGCCCGAACGAGTACGTATTCCGGGTTATGATCATATATGGGACGATCACCCAGCGCAGCGGGCACGGTCCCCGCGTTCCAGACACTGAAGTCTATACATCCAGGGACAACCACCTGCGGCAATCCCAGGCGACCGACCACCTCTAATCGCTCCGGCCCGCCGTCATGAATTCCGCCCACAAGCGGATCGTACACTTCGTTGGTGGTGAAGTCCACCACTCCAACAAACTGGCTTTGTGCTGCCAGTTCTTCCATGGCGGGGCCGCCTACACCATTGGAATGAAAAATCACGGCCTCGTACCCGGCGCTTTCCAGGCGGGTTTTTGCGGCCATAACCGCTGTGGTGGTATTGCCTAACATCGTGATGGCAACATTACGACCCTTCGGCTCAGCAAGCCCCCGTCCGTGCGTGACCATCCCGTACAGTGCTGCCGCTACATTATCAAAAACACTGCAGGCAATCGGATTCAGTCCTAGAATATCCACCACGGAGTGGACAATCATCATATCACGCGTACCAACTAGCGGCTCGAAAAAATGGTACCCCGAGGCAATCGGAGAGACTAATACTTTCGGTACACCAACTGGAAGAACCATCATTGCCGCCGCTCCCATGACGGCCCCCTCTGCACCGCCCATACTCACTGCTGCATGCAGATTTCCACTTTGGTACAACTCCAACATGAGGTTACGGAGGGATTCCCGCATCAGGGCAACCGCCTTTCCCCGGCTGCCTGCCGAGCGCATGGCATCAAGGTTTGAACCGGCGTATGTAGCTGATTTTTCGTGGGGTATATCCGGCACAATGTCCAGCGGATCCCCAAGAATTCCAGAGTCAATCACGACAGTGGATAACCCCAGCTCCTGGAGACAATCACGCAAGTAGGCCATTTCGGGGCCTTTCGTGTCCAGCGTACCAATCAGTACAACGGTCTTCTTCATCATCAGACCTCTAATTGTCCAAGTAACGTTTCATAGAGGTCCTGAATCTGCAGGGAGTGCTGATTACGGAGATCAAGTTCATGGAGGGTTGCGGGGTCATCGCACAGCAGAATTTTTGCCCCGCGGCTCCTTGCATCCTCCAGCCTCGCCTCGGTCAGTTGAGTGCCGATATCCGGCCGGGTAAACTGGATTGCCGTACTTCCAACCGGATGTGCACGCTCTCTGTGCCAGAATAATTCAATCGGTGATTTTTCCAGGATAGCTTCGCAAAGCCTGCGTGCGCTATCGAATCGGGCAGGAAGCCGAACCGCATGTGTCGGATCTACATACGCGGTATCATTCTGTGCGGCTGCTGACAGTGGCCTAATTCTGAGACGACCTTTCTGAACCTGTTCTGACAGAAAATCAACTAGATCAATCAAAACGATCTCTTTCGGCCAGGAGATGCCTAATCGCTCTTCATACATCTGCCGGAAAGAAAAAAGATCCTGCGGTGAAAGGACAAACAGTTTCTTTACACCGACCTTTTGCATTTCATCAATGCATAATTGCGCCTGCTTACGCGCCGTATCAGGATATCCGAGGGAGCACGGAATAAACCCGCTGTCAAGCCCGCAGCCTACAGGAACCGCATCCACCCCGCAGGCACCGAGCAATCCTGCCGCAGCCTCCATGGTACTTTGTGAAAGATTGAAGCCAGCATCTCCGACAAACAGCCCGTACTCCCCTTTCAGCATAGTCGGCTGATAATTCCCAAAGGCAGAATGATCACGGACAATCCGGTCATGCACCTGTGTGATTGCGGGAGGAGCGAATCCCTCCGCCGCTACTTCTGCACGAATGGCGGCAATCGCAGCAGGCAGGGGCTGATCCGTCACACAATGCGCCCGGCAATTGCCTCCATCAG
This sequence comes from Rhodothermales bacterium, assembly GCA_022822185.1. Taxonomy (GTDB): domain Bacteria; phylum Bacteroidota; class Rhodothermia; order Rhodothermales; family Bin80; genus Bin80. The sequence goes on from JAJECE010000024.1 coordinate 17,495, forward strand.
GTTCTGCATAGAGGACATCCAGAGTACTGGCGTTCCATGCAATTTTTCCACGACGCTGCATGGAGGCAACCAAAGCAATACCATGTGGCGTGAAGGACTCATTATGCGTCACATGCCCGACAGGGGCCACATGTCTGCACATCAGGCAAAACCGGCAGTTGTCTATGGCATTGATCAATGTATTCATGAATGCAGACTAATATCCAAACCCAACTTTGCCAGGATTCATGATCCCGTTTGGATCTAGCGTTTTTTTGATCTTCTCCAGCAATGGCCATGCATCTCCATACTGGCGGCGCATGAAGCGTGAGAGCTTCAGTCCGACCCCATGATGCTCATTCACCATTCCACCGTTTTCCAGTACTGCGGTCATCGCCGTATTCCAAACCTGATTATGCAGTTTTACGGCTTCACGGGCATCTTCGGGAGGATTCTGGATAATGAACCGTGTATAGACCATCACACCCCAGTGAAACCAGTGGGAAAAATGACCGATGAAGTCAATATCCCACTCCTTGAACCCTTCTTCCACCGCCTTCTTTTCTGCAAAATAAAGCTTTTCGATTTTATCATAGGTGGTCACGGTTTCTGTGGTTCCGTACATCCAGGGCAGTTTCAGACTTTGGGGTGGATAATAAAAATCGTACCGCTGATTCCACCAGGCTTCTCCCAGTTCGCGCCCAAGATCTCTCGCCCCAAAACTATGAATGATCTCCATGGCTTTCTGCTCCTGCAGTGCCGCAATCTCTTGATCCCCATCAAACCCAATGACCATGTAAGCACCTTCCAGTTCGTATCCCAGAATTTTCTTTACCCGTGAGGCAGTTGACCTAGGATCATACAGGCGAATCACAAAAGGATCTAGTCGCCGTGTCATGATCTGGCGACCGGCTTCAAGTGCTTTTGTCAAGTCATCAAAGAGTACTGCACGAAGAAGGCGGCAGCTGGGCAGATAGTCCAGTTGCATTGTTGCTTCGGTGATCACGCCGAATGTGCCCTCAGATCCCAGGAAGAGACGATAAAAATCAGGCCCTGCCGCGTGTTGAGGTACAATTGGTGTACGCAAAATATGACCGTCGGGCAATACCACCTGCATCCGCAGCACAAGGTCCTCGGCTTTCCCGTACTTATTGCTGATGGTTCCTGTCCCACGCGGCGCTAAATATCCCCCAAGCGTTGCACAATTTGCCGATGCGGGATAATGTGGAAGCATGAGCCCCTTCTCGTTCACTGCCCATTCCAGCTGCTTCCCGTTGATCCCTGCTTCTGCGGTAACCGTGAGAGATTTTTCGTCAATCTCAATAACCCGATTCATCCGTTTTGTATCCAGAATGATCCCTCCAAATACAGGTAAGGCACCACCTTGAGACCCGGACCCGCCTCCCCATGGAATAACCGGAATGCGATAGCTGTTGGCAATCTTGAGAATTTCTGAAATCTCCTCTGCGTTCCCCGGGCGGACGATGTAGTCTGGCTTGCGCGGGGTTTCTCCGCGGTCAAGCCACATCTGGGGCAGCCAGAACCAGTCCGTGGAATACACAAGCCGATCTGCTTCGTCGGTGGATACATTTGACTCGCCGACGATTTCTGCGAGTTCACTTCGAATCATTTCGGGCTGCAGCCCTGTCCAGTCCATCTTGGTCTTTGAGGAGATTTATTGGTTCTAACTGACGTTCTATCTCATGTGAACGCTTCCCGGCGTGTTCCGAAACGCATATTCTTTGCCTCATCCAGCGGGCACATCAGATATCCTGGAATACCGCCTTGATAATCTGGGGGTTGGATTGGACTTGGTGCACCAAAGACCTTATAAGCGTGAACATTCCGGGAACCGGCTGAATTGTACATTCGCAGTATTTGCTTTTTCATACTGCATTCTACTGCGAAACTCCAGGAACCATATTTTCCAGGTCACGCAATGATAAAGTATCAGTTTCGTATAATGGGAATCTGCAACATCCCTTGTCACTAAGATACGAACGATTATCATGTTACACCTACTTTGGGGACTGGCACTGATCCTCGGGATTCCCGATCAATCCTCGGTGCTGATTGTGTCGGGGCAGAACAATCACGATTGGGAGCGCACTATTGTCCATCTTGAGCGCACGCTTCTGGACGCAGAGATATTTTCTGTTGATGTGACCTTGACTCCAGGCAAGGATGCTGATCCAGATGCCTGGGAGGCCTGGAACCCCGATTTTGGCTCCTATGATGTGGTCCTGCTGGCCTACAATGGAGAGATGTGGCCGGAGCGCGTACGAAAAAGTTTTGAGGAGTATGTTTCAAAAGGCGGAAGCGTTCTGGTTCAGCATGCGGCAAACAATCCCTTCCCGGAATGGGAGGCTTATGAGGCAATGGTTGGACTGTTATGGAGAGGTCAAGACACGGGATATGGTGCCTATTGGGACGAGGTGCAGGGGGTAGTCCGTATGGCTCCAGGGGAGGATCGCGGTGCAGGGCACGGGCGGCTGCATGACTGGACCATTACAACCCGGGACTCCGAACATCCGATCATGGCAGGATTACCCGAAATCTGGTTACATCCTCACGACGAACTTTATCATGGTCAGCGTGGTCCGGCGGAAGGATTAAATGTGCTTGCCACTGCGTGGAGTGACACGGAGTCTGGCGGGACTGGACGGCACGAACTCATGGTCTGGTGGACCGAATTTGGTCAGGGCAGAGTATTGACCTTCCTGCCCGGTCATTTATGGGGTGGACAGGAGGATGATCGTGCACTCCGGTGCGTGGGATTCCGGACGCTGCTTCAGCGAGGTACCGAATGGCTGGCAACAGGTGCGGTAACCTTGCCGGTGCCGGAGGATTTCCCGACGGAGGGGGGGATTTCGGTCATCGGTAAATGAATTGATTTGAATTTAGTCGGCAAAATGCATCACATCCTGAACCCTCTGACTTCTTGATGCGTGCCTTATCAAGGAGCAGACCAAGTTTTTCTGAAATGTATAGGTTAACAACCGTCAATTCATGCTGTGTGACATCAAATTCTGCAAAGATGCAACTGCAATCAGTTCCGTTATTTTTGAAAACGGAATTTGTTGCGTAGTTGGAACAGGTCAATTCGTGCCCAGCAGCGAGAACTCAGATGGTGCCCCTGTCCAGGGAAAGATCCATGGATCACCTTGATTCCTCTCGTCTCCAGGAATTCGGCTAAGGTACAAAGTCTGCATCTGAAGAGACGAGTACGGCTACATCATAATCATCGGCCCCCGCCAATGTAATCATATCTGTCGCAATCCGTACGTCGACTCCTTTTTCTTGAGTTCCCCGCATATCAGCCCTACATTTTGGGCAAGCCTTCACCTTAGCGTTACACCGCGGACATTCTGGATAATTTTTCTTCCGATGCCTGGCAAACATATGAGCGGTCACCCCCGGCAGCATAGCAACTAACTTATTTACCCACTCTTTACGCTTATACCCCTGCTCTGTAGGACCATAGGATCCATAGAATTTAAGCCCCCTGAAATTCCACCGGCTGTGATGTTTGAATGACTTCGGATGTTGCCTGAACAAGGACAGGCCCGATCTTTTCCCAATCATTCTTAAATTTATTATCCATGGCACGCATTGAAAGTTCAAAATTCCAATAGTCAAGGAAAATACGAATACGGCAATGTGATGTGTCTGACAATCTCATACAAAAAAGGACGCTCAAAGCGTCCTTAGATTATTCGGGGCCCTTTGATTCCAGTTCGGAGGGTGACCCGAGGGTTAGATCAGTACCTAGTATAGACAATTACGATCAATTATGCAAAAATGTTTCAAAGAGAACCGGCCTCACAGTGACTTTTGTGTATTCAGACGAATCCTCGGAGCGACGTTATCGTCCGTTTTCCGGGAGAGAACTGAGCCTATTCGGTCCAAAAACCAAGGAACATCCTTTCTTGCTCCTGATTTTGGAGCCGTAACGGAGGTGATTTCCATACGGCTACCGGTTGAGTGTTGGGTTCGTGGAGGGAGGCCGGGACTACGTTTGTACGGACTTCAGATATCTCATGGCCTGACCCACAGAATGCCATTCAATGCTAACTTACCTATAAACGTATCGCTTTGAAATCATATGGATGTACCGACGTCGTAAAGAAGCCCGTCACAGTAACCAGGCTTTCTCCCACAATCACCGTCCCCTCATTCTCTGTTCCCTCTGTGGACAAAATCCTTTCTTAGTTGTCATCATCCGCCTTCTCATTTGACGCTAGCTAGATACCGAAACTCAACCGGGCCTGAAGCCTTAGGTACCTCTGATACGACATGGACGAGTAATTTCCGTATCTTTCCAGTCAGCAGAAAACTCCAGATCCCGAGCAATACGAACATCCATATTCCCCATTAATCAAGAAAAACGCAAACACAATACTTGGCATGATTGGCTTCTTAAGCACAAAAAACCCCAAGGAATCTATACACATCCTTGGGGTTCTGATCAGTCGGAAGCCCTTTAGTCCATTCCGGAGGGACATTCCGAGGGTTCAATCAGTCGGAAGCCCTTTAGCCCATTCCGGAGGGACATTCCGAGACCACGATTGCACACAATATAATGTGTACTGATCAATTGTGCAAATAGTTGCAACAACACGACATGCCCGCCTTATGGCAGCATTAATTAGAAGATATTAGCAACTAAGTGATCTTGATTCAACCTCCCATCTGCCCAGACCCAGCAAGACCTTGTAACTTCGTTCTGCCTCGTCGATTGCTCATTAGATCCTTGCTGGTTTCACTTATGGAGATCTTCAACCAGCACTTAAATTACTGATAGCCTCGTATTACCCCTTCCGTCTTCCAAAGATACCCTCCCACACGGATCGGGGTGCTAATCGTTCAATAATTTCTTCAGCGCTGGCATCAACATGACCACGAAGCATTTCTTGTTCAGATCTCATGCCTTTCTCAATTTTGTTACATTCACCGCTAATCCGCTCACCAGTAGCGTCAACATGGGCACGTAACGATTTTTGTTCTACGCTCATTTTCTCTTGGATTTTATTACACTCACCACTGACTCGTTTAGCAGTAGCATCAACATGGGCGCGTAGCGATTTTTGTTCTGCGCTCATCTTCTCTTGGATTTTGTTACACTCGCCGCTAATGCGCTCACCAGTAGCATCAACATGGGCACGTAGCGATTCTTGCTCGGTTCTGACCCTTTCAGCCGTGGCATCAATATGGACACGTAATGCTTCTTGGCCAGCATTAGCATTTTCCCGAAATTGCTTGAATTCACTCTCAAGTTGACTGATTTGCTTTGTGATTTGATCAAAGCTTTTATTATGGACAGAAAGGTCTGTTTGTCGTAACATTTCAGTTACATCTCGCAACACAGATACCACATCAATGAATTCTTTCGTTGCATTTTTGACCTCCTGGGCAAACTCAGATACGATAGAATTTGTCTCGTGAAGTCCTTTACTAGCTTCATTAATTGATTCCTGAAGCGATTCGTGCTTTTCAAGCTTACTGACCACGGAAGCAGCACGTTCTTCGGTTATCTGAAGCCGACTTGCGACTTCAGCCAGTAACGTCTGATTATTCTTGGTGATTGATTCACTCATTTTAGATTGTTATATATCAAATTATACTTTGGATTTTCCCGAATTCTTGAATCCTATTATCCCAAACATTTTCTATTTTTTGTAGAAGTTGATCTAGGCGAAACTGATCCAAAACAACCCGAGTATTGGTGTTATTACCATGGCAACCGTGATTCAACAAAGCCTCCCAGACAAATTGATGATCAGGTCTGCTACTATTCTCTACTGCATCACGAAGGGCGACTGAAAGGGCTAACTCAAGTTGTTCAGGCTTGATCCCTGCACTAGATGAATCGATATCAGTCATATGTGTTAGGCGGAACAATCTCTGAACTGCATCCCCAACATGATCTGGTGCAATATCATATTTTTCAATTCCAACCATTATCGCACGAGTAATGTTTGTAGATGCCACGTTCCAATAATAATCGGAGGCCATCGTCTCAACCACTCCACGAACGAGAAGCAATCCAGGGTGATCGGCATAAGATTCAAGAGCACGTATACATATCCCCCGAAGTTCACCGGCTTCTATTGAATTTTCAACCTTACCTACGAGGTCAATCCATTCATGCATATCAACCCGTTCGCGCTGAAGCAACTCGTCAATCTTTTCATAATCAATTCCTTCCTGTAAATAATCAAGCAATCGAGTACGAACTTCAGCATCTGACTTGGATTGTCTGGCAAGGAGAATCGCTTCTTGTATTGCTCTGCGCCTTGCACGCTCAACTTCATCGTAGGTAAATTCAATCCAAAAACTAGCTAATTCTGTGAGAGCTTTGCAACGTTCTACCGGATTAATTTTAGAAATTTTCCGTTGGATCGGTCTAAACTTGCCAGGAGCAACACTCCTTACGTAATCAAGAAAATGATCACAAAATTTTTGAAAATTAAATTTTTTAGTTTTGATTTCGAATTTTTGACTACCAAAATCTACGGTGTAATCCTCTACATATCCCAACTTGTATAGGCGATATATTGATTTTTCCTCGGTATCAGAGAACGCCAATCTAATACTGGATGCTGTCTTATCTTTGACAATTTTTTTGATAAGATTTTCTACATTCTTGAGTTCACTTGATATACCTGGGAATCCATTTAGATGGAAATAAATTGCCCGGGTAATATCATCCCACAAATTGTAGTCAGCAGTTAGTTTTTGATGCAATTCTCTTAGATCATCTAAGTCTAAATCAGGATCTAAGAGTTGATCTGACCGAGATGCTTCCAATTCTTGAAAGATGAGTATTGATTGTGCTTTCTGCTGGTCCCGACCTGCACGCCCGACTTCTTGATAATACTGTTCAAGTGAACTCGGTACACCATAGTGGATCGTATAACGAATATTTGGTTTATCAATACCCATTCCATATGCCTTGGTAGCCACCAAAACGGGCACTTGGTTTTGCTTGAACTTTCGAGCATTCATGTGCTTGGTCTGGTTCCATTCCTCCCGCTCTTGGAATGAATTTGGCGGTTTACCGGAATAGGCGGTTGTTTTCACCGGAATAGTATTGTGTACACATCGTCGGACACTGTCAATTCCTGCCGTGCCTGAAACTGTGGGGACAAAGATGATCCCAGAATTCGTCTTCCCTCCACATGCCCTGTAGTACTCTGTAACCGGAAGCCCCCATTCAGTTGGCAGCCGCCGCAATTCTCCCTTCAATTTTGCAACCGCATCACCAGGGGAAGTCCTGATAACCTTGAATTTGATTTCCTTCCGATCAAATGACTCAGGACGAATGAGTGAATCCGAGCGATCCGTTTTAATTTCTAGATCTTTAATCATGTCCCGGAGCACCGCACGCGAAGCAGTGCCAGTCAGAGCAAGCAGCGGAGGTCCAGTATCGTCTTCCGAAAAAGATAAAGTCTTAAGATTGTTTCTCAGGCTTAAATAGGAAGGCCGAAAATCATGCCCCCATTCCGAAACACAATGTGCTTCGTCAACAACTGCAAGATTAATAGAGTTCCGCTCGGTCAACGACTTAATAGCTTCTCGAAACCGCGGATTCTGAAGACGTTCTGGGGACGTTAGGACGAACTGATAATTCCCCCTTTCAATGAGCCGAACATTTTGCTCCTGAACGACTGCGTCAGTGGAAAATATTGCTATCGCCCTATCAATGCCGTATAATTGAAGTCCTTCCACTTGGTCTTCCATCAGCGCTACCAAAGGATCAATGACTAAGGTCAGCCCCGGCATAAGCATACCAGCAAGTTGGTAAATTATACTCTTTCCTCCACCCGTGGGAAGCAATACAATTGTGTCAATATGTCTGAGGGCGTTCATCAATGCCTGAGCCTGTCCTTCACGGAACTCACGCTTTCGATACAGATGCCCAAGAAAAAGACGAAGTGCTTTATGAATACTGGTCTGATTCTCGTTGTCTTTTAACGCCGATCTACGCATCTTTAATGGCGAGGCTGGAGATGCAACTAACTCAACCGGCAGATAGGTTGACCGGATTATACAATCAGTTTTATTGTTATCCCTAACCGTATGAAAGGGACTGAAACGAATCTCCGATGTAACTGTGAAACGATCATATTCTTGTGATATATTTTCAGATGCCTGGGATCTCTGGTATCTAAGACTGGCACTAAGCCAATCTTTCACACTTCCATCGTCAAGTTCAATGGAGCAGGAAATTGGAGAGACCTGTGTGCCATAGATTATATCAATCGCTTCAAGCATGCCCAGTAAATCATAGATACCAGCTACCGAAGGAGAGCGTGCATTCTTAATCCTTATTTTCCAGTTTCTACCAGGCCGTAACCACCCCCGCCAAACTGCCTTTGATACAGCCAACTGGATCTTGGAGGCTTTGGTACAACTCATAACAAAATCCGCCAAATTCTGGTCTTCTTCCGATGGTTTTGGTCTAGAGAAAAGTCCCTTTAAATGACGGCGGATACGATTGAGATTTACCCCTGTCCCATCATTTAACTCCTTAACCGAAACTCGAACGACCTCAATACCGATCAATCTAAGAGCCTCATCACGGCTAGCGTCTATTTTAAGAGAATTCTGGTGTTGAAACCCATCTATCTCAATGACGATTGGTGGAGAAAATGGATGACAAAAAAGGAAGTCACCTTGCCTAGACTCAATAACTTCTTCATTATTCATCCTCTTTCCCATTGACTGAAGTAGCGCTCTAAACGGTACTTGAGGAATAAACCAATGTCCAGCCGACTCCCCCAACTCCTGTGGAACCCATTCATTGAGGAATTTATGTTCTTCTATGCTACCCAAAGTTAAATCATGGCGAGTAAGGGAATAACTGAATACATCGTTAAGTTTAAATTCTGGCCGACCAATCATAGCCCCCAGAATACGAACAGGATCCGGACGCAAATCTGTTTTCCAGCCTACTTCGGGGGCATTTACCTCCATTTCCTCAACGGAATCAGATAAACCATACAGTTTGAGAGCTTCACGTTCGATCCTAAAAGTTGGAAAGGGCGTATTCCCTCGCATTAGAAGTTTTTCTAATATGCTTGCAGCGAAGAGTGAATCTTCATTCTCCAAACGATTCCGATCCCTTTTCATCAGGTAGACAGTTTGAGAAAGTATCTTTCTGATACTTTCCATTGAATCTCTGATTTCTTCCAATTCGGAAATACCAGCGCCATTGTTGGTAAACTTTGATATGTGATCACAACGAAATAAACTCCGCGTCAAAGTACTAGGGCACGAACCAATCGGAACATAATCAGCGAAGTACATGCCGCGATCCCCAAACTCTTCCCATTCCACTGGTATTGGATCTGGCTTAGATTCGTGGACAATAGGCATTACTTCCTCTGCCACGGGTATATTCCAATGCTCCATCAACTAAAATTTTAGTGGTTTACTCATATTGATTGCATCTAAGGCCCCTCATAAACGGTTCTTTGTGTAGTAGGTTTCGCAGTTCTGAAAGTTCCTCCCCTTCCCATCCAAGTAGATCTGCAACCGCCTCGTTCCAGAGCTGACGAACCCCACATTCGTCATCACGAAACTAAGGCACTTCCATTTTTGCGGTATGCTTCCAGCAATCGATCAAGACATGAACAATGCGCTCATCATTCAAATCAGGAATTCGAATATTGGCATTTTCGGTTCTACAGCACAACTGCGTGTCTTAGATGGCCAAACCATCTATTTTTCGCCCTTTTTGAAACTTTAAAGGGCGAAAAATCTCTCCTCTATGGCTATTTTGAGCAGTCTAGTCCCCAAAAATCAACCCGAAAAGCTTTGCTCAGATTTTTCTGGAATTTATCCATAGGCTACTAGCAGCCCGCGGATAAAGTATGATCACAGAGTTAGAAAGCACAACTGCGTGTCGTAGATGACTAAACCATCTGTTTTTCGCCTTTTTTGAGACTCTAAAGGACGAAAAGCATCTCTCCTATGGCTATTTGGAGCAGTCTAATCCCCAAAAATCAATCCGAAAAGTATTGCTCAGATTTTTCTGGACTTTATCCACGGGCTGCTAGAACACCCAAAGACAAGAGACTCAACATCAACCTCCATCTGCCCTTTTAGCAGCATCCCATACTCCCTCCTGTTTACGGGGCAGTAATCCCGATCAAGAGCAGGGCCCCTTCAGCAAGCTTATCCTTGAAAGATTATTGAAAGTGAAATAGCCAGTCCAGCAAAGCCAATCATCCAGATGATGACTGTGTACTTTGAGTTTAGCGCATCCATCTTTGCCTCAAGCCGCTCGGTTACATTTGTTCCTGCCATGATTTCAATAAGTTCGTGGACTTCCTCCGCTGACTGCTTGCCCCCCTTAACCAATTTACGGAACAGCGGAACATGCGTGTAGTATTTGGAGTGTGATCGTTCATGATCTGTGCTTCAACTTGCATACAAGATAAGCCAATCTCCTACAATCCGCACCCTTGAGTCAAGTTCAAAATAGAACAGGTAAGCATTATATGGCCTTGTTATGACACTCACAATGATTAGAAAATCCAAAGCCTCCATTTTGCTGAATTTTTCGGACTCAACATAACAAAATCCAACCATAGGGAACCCATTTGTCTGGAAACTCATTAGACCACTTATGATGAAAAAGAAAGAAAAGCCGGTATTCCCCTCTTCCACTGAAGAGGAAGTGTATGCCTATACCTTACTCAAACAGATGGGGTGTTCCGGCAAAGAAGTTCTTGTATTCTCTAAATCTTTACTCAAGATGTTCTTTGCACCTGTCCTTGACCAAATTGATGTCGGACATGCCCAATTGCAGGCTAAACTAGATGCCCAGAAGTCAGAAATCAATCGTCTGCGTTGGACTATTGTAATGGGAACGGCCGGGATTTTTGGTATGTTGGTAGTTCTAATTGCCCTAGTCGCGCAAAAGGGTTAATACAAAGTTGCTGTGGTACCAAGCGATGCAAATCAATTCTGTCAGATTCTCAAGTTGAAGAACAAACCTTGGATGTCTCTACAAAGATCCCGATTCACCAAGTTACCTTTCGGCTTACCAGATTATCGCCGCCTATAAGATTCAACGCCTTTACCTGCAAACACCATAAGTCCGGGAAGCGCTGGCAGGTGCCCCGAATATTGGGCACTAAAGTTTGATCTATCAACTCATCCTTGTACTCCCTATTGATAATGGCTGCTGCAAATTGAATAATGCGTTTTTCCACACGCTCAATTCTGCTGCCACGGAAGACAACTCGGGGTGAATCCATGTATCGCCACTCATAAAGTTATAGACCTTGATTCTGAACTCATAATCCACCAAAGTACTCACCTTCATGTCCACATACCTTATGGCTTCTATCCCAAGTGCTCAATGCATGCTCTGCCATGACACTCAGCCATCAATGCCATTGCAAAGCGCAATCATCCTGCACTATTCGCCACATCTATCCTGCATTTATAATAGTCCCTGATGGTTGCGTTTGTGATCGGGATTGAACACCCCGCTAATTCCCTGCGGCAATGGCCGGATGCAATTTGATCCCATGGAGAACCTTTTTGGTTTATCATGCCAGACAACTGAATTGGAGAGAATTGCTTGTAATGCGCCCAGATCACATCAAGGAACTGCGCATCTAATTCGCCTACCGTCTGATCATTGACTGCGCGAAAGGGAGATACAATCAGGGTCGTGATTGGCCCTCTGCCGTACTCTTGAATATGATGGTACAACTCCGGAATGACAGGCCCGTACGTCCATGCCCGAATCCGACCACGAATGAGCGGGGTATCATTTTCTCCGAGATACCATCCATGCGACAGGTACACAAGTTTGACAATCTGCACCGGCGTAAGATCAGTATCTTCGCACCATGCCTTTTGAAGGAAGTAGTTGGCAATCGTGAGCGGACTATACATGATGAAAGAAGAGGTCTGCAGTCTCATTACGAGAGTTTCCTGACGGTACACATGAACTTGGCGGATAAGGGTTTGCAGATGCCAGCGTCTCCTATTTTGCATTCGATCCCAAAGCCAGCACGAACACCTCCCGGATCTGACACCGGTGCCGCGGCAATGTCATGTTCTACAAATCCGCAGGGCGCATATTGGGCTTGAATTTGTCCCCGAAGCCGGAGTTGTTGGGTTCGTACGGCAGGACAGGATCCGCGTTCGCACCGCCCTCAGGGATCTCATGGCCCAAAGCCCACAGGATGCCGTTCAAAGCCAGTCTGCGCATAGATACATCCCTGAAATCATACGGATGCCCCAATGTCGTAAAGAAAACCCTTGCCGCAATCCCGCTTTCTCCCGTATAGGTCTTTGTCCAGGCTACCGGGTTGGTAAGCGGGTACTGATCCAAACGCCCCGCATTGGCATGACTTGACTGTAATGCAGTGCCTCTAAGCAGTACCTCGCTGTCCCCGTAAAGCTCCCATTCACCCCCGTCCACATGGTAAAGCCAGGAGAAAGCGTCAAACCCGCTGACCCCGCTCAGAACCGGATGAGACTGCATGTTTTGCTCAATCTCCACCCGGGTGAGCGGCGCTTCGCCGTCGTCAAAATGGCCGTGATGCGTGATCCACTGCTGACCAAAGACGCGGGTCGGCCAGTCATTGTTCAACGGCTCCCGCTCCGGGTCATCCTTGTACAGGAACGCATGCGTGGAAGTGCGAAATCCCGCCATCGGCCTGCCGGATTCTGCAAACTTCAGAATGTGATGGGCCTGTGAGTCCGGGAGCGCACGGAACCGGGTGAACAGCACCATCATGTCCGCATCGTCAAGCCGCTCCAGCCCCACAATATTGTCCAGCACATTCGGATCAATAAACCCCTCTTCATTCAGCGCATAACAGACACTCACCTCAAAACCGTAATCACGCTTCAAGATCCTCGCCAGCATCGGCATGGATTCCTCCGAGCGATACTCCTCATCTCCCGTGACAAAAACAATGTGCGGCGCGGAGGGGACCTGTGCGGCAGCCGTCCCCGCAAAAAATAATCCAAGGAATACAACAGACAGAATTCGCATGACAGAAAGAGAGTTGTTAATAAGAACTAAAGTACGGCATGGCAACCATTCTGCGGACAGGGGGTTTAAAATCAATCACCTATATGCATACCTACGTCCATCATGTACAAATTGATCCCTGCCCTACTTCTCATTCTTACCGCCTGCAGCACTCCGCAGGATGCACCCGAGGCCCCCGTCAATGTGCTGTTACTGTACACAGATGACCAAAGATTCAACACCATTGGCGCTTTAGGCAACGATGAAATCAAAACCCCCAACATGGACGCGCTCGTTCAGCGAGGGACTGCCTTCACCCATGCGCATACCATGGGAGGACAACATGGTGCACTTTGTGCCCCCAGCCGCGCAATGCTCATGACCAGGCGACCACTCTTTAGGCTAGATGGCACAGGCGATAATATCCCACCCGAACATATCATGATGCCGGAAACCTACGCGGAGGCAGGATATGTAACCTTCGGCACCGGAAAATGGCATAATGACCGCGCCTCCTTTGCACGGGCATTCCAGACAGGAGACAATATCTTCATGGGTGGCATGCACTGGCCAACTGCAGGCGGACACGAAGCACCCCTGCTGCACGAGTTTGATTCTACAGGGGCCTACCCCAACACAGACCGCCGTAATGTCGAAGGATACTCCAGTGCGCTCTACGCGGATGCCGCCATTGATTTTCTGGCAGAAGCCCGTGAGATGGACCAGCCATTTTTTGCATACGTATCCTTTACCTCTCCACATGACCCAAGAACACCGCCGGAACCCTATGCCAGCTGGTATTCCCCGGATTCGGTTTCTCTGCCTCCCAATTATTTGCCCGAACATCCGTTCGATAACGGGGAGTTGCAGGTTCGTGACGAAATGCTGCGTGAATTTCCTCGCACCGAAACCATGGTTCGTGAGGAACTTGCACTTTACTATGGCATGATCAGTGAACTGGATGCAGAGATCGGACGCATCATCGCTGCCCTGGAAGAAAATGGCCAACTTAACAATACCCTCATCGTTCTGGCAGGAGACAATGGGCTGGCAGTCGGCGGCCACGGACTCCTGGGAAAACAAAACCTGTACGAACACAGCATGCGAGTCCCGCTCATCATCGCAGGGCCGGGCATTCCAGCGAATGAGCGGCGCAGTCAACTGGTCTATGTTTTCGACATTTTCCCAACGATCTCCGAGTATCTGAACATCTCCCTGCCCGCAACCGTGGAGGGAGCAAGCCTGATCCCCATGATTGAGAACCCTGAATTATCAGGACGTCAGGCGGCGTTTTTTGCTTATCGTGACTTTCAACGCGGAGTACGCACGGCAGATGGCTGGAAGCACATCCAGTACCATGTCAACGGAATCCATACCGAGCAGCTCTTTGATCTGAACGCGGATCCGGATGAGACCATGGATATAGCCGCAGACTCCTCGCACGCGGAAAAACTTTCCGAACTGCGCACTTTGCTCACAGAGCAAAGTGTGCAGTGGTCCGACCCACTGGATCTGACGGCTCCCGGCTGGAGGCGTTAAGGCCGGATATGCACCTCAAACAGCTTGAGGATCCGGCGGTACTCATCTGCCCAGCTGGACGGCTCCTGGAAGCCATGCCCCTCCACGGGATAGAGGGCAATCTCCCAGTCCTCCTTCCCAAGTTCAATCAGTCGCTGGCCAAGCCGGACAATATCCTGGAACTGCACATTCAGATCTATCATGCCATGCGGCATGAGCAGCGGGTCCTCTAATCCTTCCGCAAAATTGATCGGAGAACTGCGGGCAAATGCCAGAGAGTCGGTTGCCGGTGTATTCAGGATGTTCGAGGTATACGTGTGGTTATAGTGGGCCCAGTCGGTCACACTCCTCAGCGCCGCTCCCGCACCAAAGTGTTCCGCTTCGGTGAAAAGTGCCATCAGGGTGATGAACCCGCCGTAGGAACCTCCATAGATCCCGATATGGTCAGGGCCAATACCGTAGGTCTCGGTGATGTACCGGGATGCATCCACATAGTCCTGCAGATCACGCCCTCCCATATGACGGTAGATTGCAGTACGCCAGTCCCGGCCGTATCCTGCAGAGGCGCGGTAATCAACCTGGATCACAACATAGCCGAGATCTGCCAGAAGGTTGTGAAACATGTATTCGCGGTAGTAGCTTGACCATCCATCATGGACATTCTGCATGTAGCCTGCCCCATGTACAAAAAGCACCGCAGCCCCATTGAGCTCCGCCGGTTCAAAAACATGAGCCGGCACCATCGCACCATCCGAAGCTTCAAAGTGGATGGTTTCCGGTGCACGCCACGGATACGCAAGCCAGACTTCGGTCTGGGAGTGCGTGACCCGGCTGGCCTCTTTCATGGGAACCTGCACAAAAACTTCGGGCGGACGTGTCTGAATGGAATTCAGAACGCCAAGCAGGTCACCATCAGGTGCCATGGCCACCGCATTCCGTCCGGATAAGGTGGTCAGCCGCTCACGCTCACCCCCCGTAACCGGCATCCGGTAGAAATGACGTATAGACGGCGAACCCTCACTGCTGGTAAAAAACCACATGCGCCCATCCTGAGAAAGTTCGGGATCAAACACCTCGAACGAACCGTTCGTAAGCTGATTCGCTTCGCCCGTCTCCACATTGACGGTATAAAGGTGACTGTACCCGCTCGCTTCGCTCTGGTAGTAAAAATGCCGGTTATCCGGCAGCCAGCCGCCAGTGCTGCCCCCTCCGAACCACGAAATCCCCGGCCCCGCAATCCACGCTTTGTCATGCTGCCGCTCCAACAGGTCCAGTGTGGCAGTTTCGGGATTGAGTCGTACCAGCCAGCGGTCCTTGTTATCGTCCGCCCGCACCTCCAGAACCGCATGGCTTCCATCGGCATTCCAGAATGGACCATAACTGAATAGTACCCGTTTGGACTTGGATGAATCGATATCGGCCCCTTCTTCACGCATGTATTCAGGGACATCGTAAGCCCCTTCCAATTGATGCAGATCCACCTGATAGGTGGTGTCACGCATTAGGTCCTGGATGTGAAGCGTGCGCTCCTGAAGTTCCACGCCTACTTTCGCTCGCGCATTCAGCACTTCCGTATAACCACTTTCTGTCACCCAGTCCATTGCCTGAGTACGCTTACTGGACTCGGGGGATGTGGATGTTACAAATGAGACAAACCGCTCCGTTGGATCCAGTTGCAGCTGTGAGATGGATTTTGCCCCCGCATACCATGTCGGCGGCAGGTTGCGTGCATCTTCGTCACGCTCACGGGCCGCCGTGCGCAGTTCCTCTTCCTCCTGCTCTTCACGGATGACATCGAAGAGTTCGGACTGCTGCGCTTCAAGGAACATGTCCTGTTCATCCGCTTCGGACTCATCGGGGGCGCGTCCATCCCGGAGATCAGTAAGTTGCGTTAATGCACCGGAATCCAGCACCAGTTTATAGAGATTGTCATCACGCTCAAAAATGACCGCATCCCCTGCAGGTGTAAACCGCGGTGAAGACTCCGTATCATGTGTTTGAGTCAGACGTGTCCGGGCAGCCGTCCTGCGCTGGTAAAGATAGAGATCTCCGCCTCGGGCGTACACCTTGTGCGAAAAATCAGAATCGTACACATGTTCGCCATGCTGCCAGCCATCAAACCTTGGCCCCTGATGCAGGCGCTCATCACGGGATACCTGCTGCGGAGTCAGGTTCTCCCGCGTAATTTTAAAGAGGGAGTCACTTTCAAACTCCCCCATCGGATTCCAGTTGAAGTAAAGCGTCTGCCCATCTTCACTCCAGTAGGGCATAGAGGGCCAGTCTCCGATGTAGGAAGCAGGATCCTGCATGATCGTTGCGACCGAAAGTTCTGATTTCTGCGCAAGTGCAGCGGTGGCAACCAGCACCGTCAATAATGAGGTGCTGAGGAGTTTGAGGGTGTCCATGTTAAAATTTTTGATGACAGGTGTCTAAAGCACAAAGGGCATTTACCAGTCGGATTTGATTGGTTGTCTTGCAGGTGGATGCCAGAAGCCGGGGAGACGCAAAGACCAGACTCAACGCCTTTCCCCGGCTCAGAGCAACATTGATCCGGTTCCTGGAAAGCAGAAACTCCATTCCCCGGGGCGTATCCTCGGCCGAGGTTGAGGTCATTGAGACCAGTGCAACGGCAGCTTCCTGCCCCTGGAATTTATCTACGGTTCCCACTCTGATTTCGTCTGGAAGAACGTCCCGTAACATATTCACCTGTGCATTGAA
This sequence comes from Rhodothermales bacterium, assembly GCA_022822185.1. Lineage (GTDB taxonomy): Bacteria > Bacteroidota > Rhodothermia > Rhodothermales > Bin80 > Bin80. Next base: position 34,719 of record JAJECE010000024.1, read on the forward strand.
GGGAGCAACGACAATAATATCCTCAGACTTGATTGGCTTATTTTTCTGATCACGATCTGTCCATGAACCCTTGAGCAGCCGCTTAATGACTGCTTTGATGGCCTGTCCCTCCTCTTCACAGTGCTGCATCCGTGGCTCCGTGTGCGCAACCGGAACCAGATACGCCCCCGCCTTCGGCAGAGGGGACGCATGAATTGCCTGATATCCCGTCGCTGGATTCGGATGGACACGCCCTTCGTAAAACTGCCCGGAAATATACCTGCATAGCTTTGGATGCATCCGCCAGGTCTCTCCCAGAAAGATACCTTTCTCCGGCTTTACCAGTCCACTCGTTCCAAGCATCCATTCCAGACACGACAGGTTCGCAGGTTCCGGGTGGCTGGCTTGAATCACCTGAGGGAGCTGGCAGGGATCGCCAATCATTACAATATTCCTTGCGCAGACGGACATCCCCAGCAGATTCGCCAAAGAGACCTGCCCGGCTTCATCAATAAAGAGGTAGTCAAACTCGTCGGCCATTTCCTCCCGGCAAAAAAGCCATGCCGTTCCTCCCACAATATCCGCATAAAGAAGGTTCGAGTCATCATTACGGGTTGTAACCTGAATCCCCGCATGATCCGTTTTGGGGGTCCTGCTGGACACCTTATGCACGATATCGGCCGTCGGCAGAGATGGATCCTCTCTGAAAGCCTTCACGCAGCCAATGAGGACATTCCGAATCGCTTCGTGGCTGTTTGATGACACGGCAATACGGTATCCCTGTTGCACTAGAGACAGAATTGCCCGTGCGGAAACATACGTTTTCCCCGTCCCGGGAGGCCCCTGAACCATGAGCACCGTAGTGCGCATTCCCCGCACCGCCTGCTGCATTCGCGTAACGGACGGGCGCTCGTCAACTCTGAGAACTGCCGGATCCTGCAAATTCGGAGCATTCCGCTCAAGCAGATCCCTGACTGCCGGGGGAATTTCCCCCGAACATATGCGCTGGATCAGCCCGCGAAGTGCCTTCTCGATCACCGCTGTGTGAATCGCAAAAGCGGGAAGCAGATCCAGAGACCCCTTGAGATCGTTCGCCGAGGCTTTCCCGATCCGCAGTCTTAACCGACGTTTCTTTGCGTCAAGTTCATGGATCTGGACTGTCTTCATCCCCCCGTCTTCTGCGGCAATACATGCCGAAGCCTGAGCTGACAATTTGGTGAACTGGGGTGGAAAGGAATACCTCCGCTCCGCGGATCGCCCCGTAGGAATCGGGTAGGAGATTCCTCTGGCCTGAAGGCCCGCCAGACAATCCGTACTATCGATCAGTTCTTCCGACGACTTCGTAGATGCATCAAACACGGCCCAGGCCTGCGGCTTCTTTTCGCGGTAATGGAAGAGTCCGAGGCTGATCAGGGCTTTTTTTAACCGGGGAGACAGGGCAGAGCCCTGCACTTCTTCCTTGAAATTTTCGATGACCTGTGCCTGCTCAAGGGATCGTTCGGTTTGAGCATAGCCCAGTTCCGCCGGTTCCGATTCAACTAGCCCGGTACGCAGAGAGAGCAGCCAGTCCCGGAGTTTTTCCGTCGACTCGCAATCCACCTGATTATAATGCTCCAGTTCCCTGAGATCTTCGGCCGCCGCCGGATCGCCGGCATCCCGCTTCAGTCGCCAGTTATTGTATGCAATAATGGAACCGGCGGCGGTCGTCACACTCCCTGTCCGACTTTCCATATAGAAAACCTCCAGGCTTTTGAGCGAGTAATTTTCTTCCGATGTAAAGATCCCTCCCCGCACCACTGCGTAGAGATCCACAAACCTCTTCTCCCGCTGCCAGCCGTCCAGTATTTCCTCGCCAAAGCTGTACTTGATGGTCAGACGGCGAAGGGCCGTCATTTCGTAGGGGGCATAATGGTAGATGTGTGCACCGGGGTATCGCTCAATCTGCTGCTGAAAGAACTGAAAAAGGTCCCGGAGCCGCTGTTCTTCCTCGGAATGATTATGGGCCCAGAACGCCTTGAATTGATCACGATACCACACTCCGTGCAGATACTCCAGTCCCTCCTCTGCGTTTTCTCGATAATGCGGATTCCCTTCAATGTCATAGAACAGGTCTCCGGGGGCGGGTTCCGGCAATAAATCAAACCCTTTGCCGTTCACATGAGGGCGGAGGATCGCTGTGGGTTTACTGCCTTTTCGCCGTGCCACCTGCAGGCGTGCCTGGGTATGGAGATTCCGGAGCGTTTCGGGGGCCATCTTGGGCACCTTACTGTGCTTCCTGACTTTTGCCAGTGCCGCCATCGTTTTGATGCCTGCATTTTCCAGACGTACGACCTGCTGTTCACGGATCCCGGCAACCATATAAAGGCTGTCGTTCTCCTCCCACTGTGTATTGCACCGATTGCGCCATCGGCACAGGTCACACTGGGCACATCGCCTTGGACGGGTCTCCTCCGTACTGCCGACAAACTGTGTCAGTCGTTCCCGCAGTTGACGGACATAATCCGCATACTCCGCCAGTCTGTGCGTAGACCGGTCCCCTCTTCCAAGCTGCAGGTGTGCATATTCGGGTTGAAGCCCCTGAATGTCTCCCAGCAGGTCAGAATAGACGACCAACTGGAGGATATGCTTCGGATCCGGAACGCGTTTGAGTTTGGTATCTACAACCTCATACGAATAATTCCCAAGGCTGGAAGGCGTTTCAATGCGTTCCAGAAAATCTACATACCCATGCCAGTTCTGCCCCTGCAGCGCTCCCTGATAGATCACATCCACGCCTTTATGGAGCGCAGCAACCGTTTCTTCCACTGCATTGGGTCCCTGCACAATGGACACAATTGTCTTGCCTTCTTCCTTGAGGAGGTTCAGATAGTTCAGTTCGTGCTGATTCCCCAATTCGCTGAGAAGTTTCAGGTCTTCCGAATCAGGGGTCACCTCAAGGTCTTCCCCGTGCGCTTTTCTCAGATCCAGATGGGTAATATGTTTGCATGCAGAAAACCGCTGAAGGTCTGATGCGTAGAGTTGCAGTGCACCGTCGGATCCGAGTTTCATGAATTCGTTTTGATGATCATGTTGCAAAGTTAGCGCTGTCTGCTTAATTTATTGGAATCTGCCGGATCAAATGCACTTAAGATTAGATCGTTTGTAGAAATATCCACCTTTGTTAATCCTAAAACCAGTTCTTTTTGTCTTATGCGAAGAATTTCCCTGTTCATCCTCCCCGTTTTACTGCTTACTGCCGCCCATTTCCACTGGTCAGATGATCATCTCCATTTAGAAAAAATTACGCTGCCGGAAGGCTTCACCATTGAGGTCTATGCCGACAGTGTACCGAATGCCCGGCAGATGGCACTCTCCCCGAACGGGATCCTCTATGTGGGTTCCCGCCAGAGCGGTACCGTCCACGCAGTTGTGGATTCCGATGGCGATATGCATGCAGAGGAGTTATTCCTCATTGCCGAAGAACTTGAACTGCCGACCGGATTGGCGTACCGGGACGGGTCGCTTTATGTCGCGGCGGTCAGCCGCATTCTGCGTTATGACGATATTGATGCTCAGATCCAGGACCCTCCTGAGCCGGTGGTCGTCGTCGACGATCTGCCAACCGAGCGGCACCATGGATGGAAGTTTATTGCGTTTGGCCCCGACGGAAAACTGTATGTACCGGTAGGTGCACCGTGCAATGTTTGTGAAGAGCCGGATCCTTTTGCCACGGTTCTGCGCATGAATGCAGATGGATCAGAAAGAGAGGTCTACGCACGGGGCATTCGTAATTCGGTCGGCTTTGACTGGCACCCGGTCACCGGTGAGTTATGGATTACAGATAACGGGAGCGACAATATCAGTGCTGATCCTGCCATCACCGACAATTTACCCTCCTGCGAACTCAACCATGCTCCCGAGCCGGGGCTGCATTTTGGGTATCCGTACTATCATCAGGGGGATACTCCCGACCCGGAATTTGGGGAGGGACGCTCGGCAGATGAATTTGCTCTGCCTTCCATTCTGCTCGGCCCCCATGTCGCCCCGCTGGGGATTGATTTCTATACCGGCGAGATGTTTCCGGCAGAGTATCAGAATCAGGCCTTCATTGCGGAGCATGGATCCTGGAATCGCAGGGAGAAAATCGGCTACCGCATCAAACTGGTACACTTTGATGAAGCGGGAATGGCGACCGGTCAGGAGGTTTTTGCTGAGGGTTGGCTGGACGGCCAGGAGGACTGGGGACGGCCCGTGGATATTGAGACGCTTCCTGATGGATCCATCCTTATCAGCGATGACAAGGCGAACGCAATTTACCGTGTCACCTATTCTGACGATGTCGGACCATGAGTAGATAGATTTCGGGATATGAGTATGCATAAGTCCTGCTCCCCCAACAAGTTGTACGATCCAATATCAGGACAGCGACCCGCTGTGCAGTGCAGCGATGACATTCAAGGTCAGGCTGCCGAACGCGTTCAGTTGTGGCAGACGTGGATCACAACTTCCACTCGCGTCCACTAAATCTGTCAACCTACAAATGTCGGAGCGCACCTCCAGAAATCGAACTTTGACATGTACTCCAGAGGAGCGCCGTGAATTATCCAAAACAATTTTGCGGATTGAAAACACTGTCAACCCTCAGGACATATGCTGCCAGCTGATCGGAGGAGATTTCTTTGAGGTTGCTCCTCATCTTCCAAGTCAATTTATTGACCTGGTCATCCTTGATCCGCCGTACAATCTGACAAAAAATTTCAACGGAATTTATTTTAGGGAACTGGACGCGGACAAGTATAGGTCATGGTTTCGGAGAGTTATAGAACTGCTCGTTCCCATGATGAAACCCAATGCCACGGCGTATGTGTGTTCGGACTGGAAGACATCCACATTGATTTTCCCGATTCTGCAAGAGCAGTTTTTCGTTCGAAACCGAATTACCTGGGAACGGGAAAAAGGGCGAGGTGCAAAACGAAATTGGAAAAACAATACGGAAGACATATGGTTCTGTACCAATTCTGAGGACTACTACTTCAATGTGGATGTAGTAAAACTGAAGCGCAAAGTATTAGCCCCCTACCGTGTGAAGGGAGAACCAAAAGACTGGAGACATGAATGCGATGGGAACTATCGGTTAACGTATCCATCCAACCTATGGACTGACCTGACAATACCGTTCTGGTCCATGCCTGAGAATACGCCCCACCCTACCCAAAAACCAGAAAAATTGTTGGCAAAATTGATTCTTGCCAGTTCTAAAAAAGCTGATTTTGTATTTGATCCGTTCTTGGGAAGCGGGACATCTGCCGTGGTTGCACAGAAGCTAGGGAGAAGTTGGTGTGGGATCGACATCAATTCAGAATACCTCTGCTGGGCAAGAAAACGTATCTCCACCGTACGCCATGACTCAACGATTCAAGGCTATAGCGATGGTGTCTTCTGGGAGAGAAATTCTTCACCTCAACTGAGAAAGACACCTATTGTAGAGGTACGAGAAGATCCTTCTCAATTAACTCTGTTCGAATGAGATCCAACTTCTATTATCAAGGACATAGCGAACAGGTGGCCGTTGCAATCAAAGATTACCTAAATTCCCAAGAAGGATTTCTTTCTCCTGAAACTGCCCATAGCCCGAGAGCAGTTGGAGATGCACTGGCATCTTTGGTAGCCAACAAGCTTGAGGATTTTCCTGGAAACTGGTGTAGAGATTATTCGCATGAATTCGCACGCCGGTCTATGGCCGATATGGCATTCACCGATGTAGAGGGAATCCACTCTGTAATAGATGTGAAAACACATCGAAAAAAAACTGTCTTTAATATGCCCAATCTTACATCTGTCAGACGGCTGGCACGTTTGTACGAGTCGGATTATAATGTTTTTTCTCTCATTATGATCAAGTATTCGGTCCAAGAAACAGATTTGGAAGTTCTGGATGTCTTGTTCTCGCCAATTGAATTCCTTGATTGGGAATGTCTGACCGTGGGTGCCCTTGGATGGGGACAGATTCAGATTGCCAATGCAAACGACATTCGGGTTACGCCACAAAATTCAAGAAAAGAATGGATGTTGCAGTTGTGCGATGTGATGATGGAGTTCTATCCGCGAGAGATAGAAAAAATCGCGGGAAGAATCCAACATTTCAAGGAAGTCAGAGAGCATTGGGAAAACAGGGAGGACATTTGGGAAAAATAGAAAGATATGGTCTGCACTCGCGAACCACTTGATCCAGTATTTCCTCGCCAAAGCTGTACTTAAGTCAGTCAGGTGACGAAGGACCATCATTTCGTAGGGGGCATAATGGTAGATGTGTGTACCGGGGTATCGCTCAAGCAGTTGCTGAAAGAACTGAAAAATCCCGGAGCCGCTGTTCTTCCCCAAGTCAAGTTCGGTTCTCCGTGAGTTTGTTATCAATCTCAACGGTTCCGTTCCCGGTCAATCGCATCAACTGCTCCCGCCGATTCAGCGTATAGCAGACGGCGGTATACCAGAGCGCTCCCTCCGTCGTTGAACGCTTTTAAGAGAGAATTGCGGCAGTAACCATAGGCGTGGAGGGTATAGGACAGGAGGGAACCCTGCCGCCCTCATACCGTCTAATCTCTGCCATAGACTCCTATTGCATCCCATGAGTGGATCCGCATCCCCCGCTCCTCGGCCCTATACCCCCGCCTTTGACCGCGGAGAGGCACGGTACTTTCACGGTCGGGATGATGTTCTGAAGAAGTTCAGAACAATCCTGGATCGGTCAAAGCCGGCCAATGCCGGCACGACTATGATGATTCAGGCAGCACCCGGTGCAGGAAAGACCGCTCTGCTTACCGAATGTGCCCGGATTGCAGGTCTGCAGGGATGGCAGGTGGCGGAGATGGAGCCTATTGACCTTCTGGATGCGAATGAACTGCATAATGCGGTGCGCTCGTCCTGGAAGGTCTGGCGTCCCTGGCTAAAGGGGATGTCTGCCGGTATCAATGTAGGCCTGGCCAGCGTGGAAGTAGAGTTTGGCAGGAAGGCATCCACTCCTCTGGCGGGACTCAAGGAGGGCACTACACCACTTCTGCTCCTAGTGGATGAGGCACAGGAACTGATAGACATCCCGAGTGAGCCGCCCCTTCCGTTCATGAGGGCGAAATCCCTCCTTACGTCTATCCATGACGGCCGGGTCACCCGCCCGGTGATTCTGATCGCCGCCGGTCTTGGTGGAACCGGCGAGGCCTTTACGCGACTGGCAATGTCTCGAAGCGGAAAAGAATACCAGATAGATCTGGTGCCTCTTCGCAAAACACCCACGCGTGCTGTGATCCAGGATTGGCTCATAGAGGAAGGCGGCACAAAGGGGGATCCCACGATCTGGATTGACGCAATTGCGCCGGAAACGTACGGCTGGCTGCAGCACATCATGGCCTATGTGGAGCCCGCTATCGACTATCTCAGGGCGCATGCAGGGCAGATGACCCCGGCGGGACTGGACACGGTGATTCACGAGGGACGGGAGGCGCGGAAGGAGTATTATGAGGGGAGGGTTTCCGAATTCATTGTGGAAGAACGTGAGACTCTCGCACGAGTTCTCGCACGACCCGGTCCGAATGGGTTCCGGTATACAGACATTCTGGAATCCTTATCGAAAGATGTCGTAAGTGAGCGGGCGGAACAGATATTCGTGCGTGCTCTCCATAAGGGCGTGATTGATAAGCAAAGGGGATATTTCGTGGTCCCAATCCCGTCCATGCATGACTGGTTGCAACAGGAATACGGGCCCGACATCACAATCAACTCCCCCTCAATGACAGCTGCATCAATCATGCATGACTGGTTGCAACAGGAATACGGGCCCGACCGCGGTACGCTCAACCGATCATCGGGCAGACACATCCCTGACTGAGGCGCGAACGCTAAGGAACACGAATGCACCTGCAACCTCATGCCCCTCCAGCCGCCTATAGAATCCCTGCTACATGTTTGAAAATCTTGCCTGTTTACTACAAGAGTTTGCAGACCATGGCAGTACTTTTTGATTTAGATATTGAAATTGGTGGTGTCTGCCGAATGCTTGAACTTCAGTAATTTTGCAAGTTGTGAGTGCGTAATGACAGTTAATTTTGAAAGCGACACATTCTCAAAAGATTGAACTCCAAGAGATATGACCATGCAACTGAGTTGGAATGAAATACGTGTGAGGGCGGCTGAATTCGGCAGAAATTTTGCTGACGCACACTATGAAAAAGGTGAGATGCAGACCTTTTACAATGAGTTCTTTGACATCTTTGGTGTGAAACGTCAATCTGTCGCGATCTACGAAAAACGGGTTGCAATGTTGACGGGAAACACCGGATTTATTGATCTGTTTTGGCCCGGTCTCCTGCTTATAGAGCAGAAAAGTGCGGGAAGAAATCTGGACATCGCAAAAGTCCAGGCCGAGAATTATTTTCTTTCGCTGAAAGAACACGAACGTCCACGCTATCTGTTACTGTGTGATTTTCAAACCTTTGAACTGTATGATCTGGTTCAGGATACGGAGACGATCTTCAAACTTGAAGACTTGCCCGACCATGTTGAACACTTTGGTTTTATCCGGGGGGTTCAGAAAATTGCTTTCAAAGATCAGGATCCGGTTAATATCAGAGCCGCCGAACTGGTGGGGAAACTGCATGACCAACTTGAAAAAACTGGTTTTACCGGTTCTGACCTTGAGAAATTCCTCGTACGGATTGTATTCTGTCTATTTGCGGATGATACAGGCGTGTTTCAGACGAGAAGTTTGTTCCTGAACTGGTTGGAAGAACGAACATCGGAGGATGGGCATGATCTCGGCGCAAAGTTGGCAGAACTCTTCCAAACCCTCGACACGCCGGAAGATGAGCGAGGTGCTTTACTTGACGAGGATCTAAACAATTTTGTTTATGTGAATGGTGCCATGTTCCACGGAGCAACACGCATTCCCGCATTCAATGCCGCAATGCGGCAGGCCTTGATAGAAGCCAGCCGGTTTGATTGGTCTCCCATTTCACCTGCAATTTTTGGCAGCCTGTTCCAATCGGTGATGAACAGGGAAGAACGCCGAAAAATGGGAGCACATTATACCACCGAGAAGAACATCATGAAAGTCATCGGTCCACTTTTCATGGATGATTTGTGGGCGGAATTTGAGAACATACGCGGCTATAAGCGAGACAGGCGCAAAAAACTGGCTGCATTGCAAGATAAACTCGGAACACTTACTTTTTTTGACCCAGCCTGCGGATGTGGCAATTTCCTGATCATCTCTTACCGGGAACTAAGACGATTGGAAATAGAAATCTTGCAGGAATTGGCCTCCGATGGTCAATGGGAATTGGATACCGTCGTCCTCAGTAAAGTTGATGTTGATCAATTCTTTGGGATTGAGATCGGTGAATTTGCATCGGAGGTCGCTCGCACTGCAATGTGGATGATGGATCATATTATGAACAATGAACTCAGTCTTGCCCTCGGACAGAGTTATGTTCGCATACCCTTGAAATCGTCTGCCAGCATCATCTGCGGTGATGCCATGGAGATTGACTGGGCAGATGTGATTGCACCTGAGAGATGCGACTACGTTCTGGGAAACCCGCCCTTTCGGGGAAAAAGCGAGATGAATAAGGCGCAAAGTGAAGCACTCTCCAAAGTGGTACAGACCGCGGGATCACGTTCACAGGTTCTTGACCTGGTTACGGGCTGGTTTTTGAAAGCGGGAGAGTACGTGAACCGTTCAGAAAGGCATATAGCCATTGCCTTTGTTTCCACGAATTCAATCACGCAGGGCGAACAGGTATCGCATCTTTGGCCATTGCTGCTTGAGCGATACGCGTTGGATATATTATTTGCACATCGAACTTTCGGATGGGGGTCTGATGCACGCGGAAAAGCCCATGTCAATGTAGTCATCGCAGGTTTGGTAAAAGCACAATTTCTGAAAAGAGAATGTTCGCTTTTTGACTACGAGGATGTGGATGCTGAACCTGATCATATCAAGCTCAAATCAATTTCCCCCTATCTGATTGACGCGGGCAGGCTTAAGAACCCTAAATTGGTCGTCAGTGCACAGAAGAATCCAATTAAAGCAGTTCCAAAATGTAAATACGGGAATAAACCCGCCGATGGCGGCGGGCTGCTTTTGAATGCGGATGAACGCGACCAGTTACTGGAAAGTAACCCCGAATTCAGGCCGTTTGTAAGGCGCCTGATTCGGGCAAAAGATTATCTGAATGGGGTTTACAGTTATTGCCTGTGGCTCGTTGATGTACCCCCGCAATTCATTCGATCAACACCGTTTGTGCTTCATAGAGTGAAGCAGGTCAGGGAATTTAGACTCAGGAGCAGGAAGCAGCAGACAAGAGAGGCCGCCAATTATCCTCACTTATTTACTGAAATCCGGCAGCCGAAGCAGAACTATATCGTCATCCCGCAAGTCTCATCCGAGCGAAGACAGTACGTTCCGTTTGGTTTCTTTGATGCTGATGATATTGTTCATAATAGTTGCACATGTATTCCAGACGGAGGCCTGGATATATTCTCAATGATGCTCTCGGCAATGCATATGTGCTGGATGCGCTACACTTGCGGCCGCCTAGAAAGCCGTTATCGCTACGCAAACACATTGGTGTACAACACCTTTCCATGGCCTGAACTCAACATCAAATCCAAGGCCAAACTTGTCGAAACTGGACAGGCCATTCTTGATGCCCGGACGAACCATCCCGGGGCAACTCTTGCCGATTTGTATGATCCCCTTACAATGCCGTCAGATCTTCGCAGAGTACACCAAGTCAATGATCTTGCAGTTGATAAACTCTATCGACGAAAACCATTTGAAAGTGAACGTGAACGTATTGAGTTTCTCTTTGAACGCTATGACTGCATGGGATAACCAGCCTCACTTAAGGCAGTGACCGCAGATCTTATCAAAGTTGAGAGAATAGTTTTAACCAGTGCATCCCCTTTACAATCGAAGCCCCTGTTTCTGACAGTATATTGAAGCAGCCCATCTGAACTTCAAGAATTCATCAGAGTCAATTTTCGGATGGATACCTTTTTCATGCCTGCCCATATCACAGGTGAGGACAGTTCAAACCCCACAACATTCTTTACCAAGGATGTCGTCTCGTTTTTAGGTTGCTGAGAAACCTCACGGCAATACACCTGCGGCAACAAGAATGCCTATGACCGCCAAACCCGTTCCAACAATCCAGTACACGAGCCTCGTTTCCACCGCACTTATCACAGTGCGCAAATCACTTGCGGTAGTGTTCATGTCTCCACGCAAATCACTCACTTCAACTCGTAAGTCACTTACTTCACCACGCAAGTCACTTACATCGCCACGCAAGTCACTTATTTCACCACGTAAAACTTTGTTCTCGTCATGCACAAAATCCTTCGTAGCAAGGCTGGCATTTTGCTGATTCACGGCATCTGCAAGGGTGTCCTGAACAACATCAGCGAAAGCCTCGGCTTGTTCTCGGTTGATCCCCGACTTGGACAGCCTGCGGACGATGGAAAGTGTGTTGATCATGTCTCTGTAATTGATTTGTCAGGTATACATTCTCTATTAGTTTCGGTTCCGGGCCCTGTTCAGACACACAACCAGACAAAGAGATACTGATGCCAAAGATAGGGATCAGAGATCGTTTAGATCGGGGGAAGTTCATTCCACGATTCAGATATGCCACCCTATAGAACCTCATCAGCAGGGCGATCACCCGCTACACCCGTCTGAGGATACAAGACCAATCCTCCCCCCCACCACCAAGGGTGTAGTCTCCAGAAATGAACATGGGCCCCACCTGAAATGAAGATAGAATCATCCCTTCCTGATTACCGGGAAATCTCAGGGCAATACACCTGCGGCAACAAAAACGCCTACGATAACCAGACCCGTTCCAACGATCCAATACACAAGCCGAGTTTCAAGAGAACTCAGTTCGCCATGCACAAAATCCTTGGTGGCAAGATCTCCTTGTTGTCGTTCTACGGCATCGACAATAGACTTAGCAATCGCCTCGGCTTGCTGCCTACCAACCCCTGCATTAGAGAGATTGTTCGCAATGGAAAGCGTATCGGTCATGAGATTAGAAAAAATGTCCATCATTTTTATGCCATCCTGTCTCTATTGGTTCCAAACTTGTAACTTTAAAGGCAGTTCTGCTCATGCACCTCCACACACTATGTATACCACATCCGGACACATAGGTACACTTCGTTGAACCCAACCTGTGCTACATTCGGCACCTTTTGTACGCAATGAACTACCCAAGGCAGAAAATCAAGTTATCTTTCCATGCCTGACCACACGTCTCAAAAAGGGCGAAAAACAGATGGTTTGGCCATGCAGAAAATCAAGTTACCTTTCCATGCCTGACCACACTGTACCCAGACATGCTACAAGAAATCGGACACTGACCTGCACCCCTGAAAAGATCCGCAATCTGTACAGTATGGTTTTACAGGTTGACCAGACGGTAGACATTCAAGACCTTCGCGGTCGACTGATCGGTGGGGATTTTTTGGGATAGCCGGCCATCTCCCTGCCCGGTTCGCAGACCTTCTCGTACTTCACCCGCCAAACAATCTCACCAGGGACTACCACGGGAATCGTTTTAGAAAACGGGATGGCAATCAATATCTGGTGTGGTTTCCAAAAATAATCTCCCTACTCACGCCGATAATAAAATCCAATGCCAGCCCTTCGCATACTGATCAAGCACATTTCGCCTGCGCCCGCGGTATCTGAGTCTGAAGCATCTGCGCCCGCGGAGCCGGATTTCGAGATCCTTGAAGTACTGCCCAATCCCGCTTTTTCCGGGACTCCATGCCTTGATTGGAGCCGGAGTCAATCTACACGCATCCCCTTTAGTCTCCGAACTTTCCTGCAAGGGATATTCTGGCGGTGCTGTGTAGCTTCCGGTCGGTAACTGGAAAGATTAAATTCCGTAACAACTCAGCGGTGCATCAATTAGTCTACCGCGGGGAGATGCAGAAACAAATAGCTCTGTAGTTTGTATATCTCCGTAACAGTTGGTATTTATTTTATAATCATAACTAAAATGATCTACGGTGAGTTTTCCCCGCAGGAGTATCCACTGTACTCCCGTCGAGGTGTGTCTGAGGCACTGAGAATGCCGTACTCCACGCTGTATTCGTGGCTGAAAAGCAATCACAGGGAATCTGTAATATCGGCTTCGGAGTCTGAACATACACTGAATTTTCTTCAGCTTTCAGAGGCCTTTGCAATCAATTACATGCGGAAAAACCTGGGGATTTCTCTTCATAAAATACGAGAAGCGTCGCAATACCTCGGGCAGAAATTGAGGATCCCTTATCCGTTAACCAATCCTGGAATCCGCGTAGGAACCGAAGTTTATTTTGAGCATGCCCGGGGGATTTTACTGAATGCAACACGTCATGGGCAGGTGGAATCGGTTGATCTTATCGGCAGATACATCAGTCGGATTGAGTTTAATGAGGAGGAACTTCCTGATGTATTATATCCCTGGATTCCTGGCGTGGAGAGAAAGACCATCAGAATTGATCCACGAATCCGGTTTGGGCAGCCTACTATAACCGGAACCGGGATATCCGTCGCAGTTGTACAGGATAGAGTCAAGGCCGGGGAGTTGCCGCAAGATATTGCGACTAGCTATGGCATCAGTCATAACGAAGTTAAGGATGCCATAGCCTATGCCGCATGCTGACTTACCTGTGTTTTATGTAGACGAGTGCCTTGACAGCAACAATTTTGTTGAGCCCCTACAGGAATCTGGATTAAATATCGTCCGACATAGGGACATTCTGAACCAAGGCGTCTCTGACGAGGTTTGGATTAAAGCAGTTGCGGAGGCAGGACATTTCGCGCTAACCCAGGATTATGAGATTGCCCGAAATGCGAATCAAACTCAGTTTGTCATGGATAGTCGCCCGGGGTTATTTATTGTTCGATCCAAGGGTAGTACGCACCATGAGAAGGGGCAATTAGTCGTCCGAAACATACAAAATCTACTCAGATTCATCGATAAGAACCATCGCCCGTACATCGCATCAATAACAGTCTCAGGGGTGTGGGGACGCAGGCCGAACGGCAGGAACTGAGGACAGAGATATGCAGACACTACATATTCTCGTCCAGACGCAAGCCCTCATTGACAAAGCAAATGAATCATCTGATAATTGCCACGCTGTATCCTTGTCTAACGCCAGCAACTTTATTCTGAGCGGTCACTTATAACTCTCTAATCAGGCAATCTTGGACCGCTAAATAACTTTCTGATTTGACGATTGAACTGTCCGAGCAGGAATGAAGAGGCCGCATTACCTGACGGATCCATCGTTTTTGTGAGTTGACCCATGACATCCCCCCCAATCCGACCACCTTCCAATGCATGCCGGCGAATCCTCCCCCAATCCTCCAGAGGTTTTCTGCAAATACCCTGAACGAACCTGTGACGGCATCTTCCATATTCCGGCGTTACATGCTTACCTTGAGTGCATGCCCCCAGAATACCATACATTGGGCTTTCCTGTACAGTCTGCCGGGTAAGCCCCTGCCCTTACATGGCTGGATTAATCCTCATTCGCGGCAATGGTCTCCAGATCTTCTACCCTGCGCTTGAGCACGCTCACCTCGTTTTCTGCATTCTCAAGACGTGCCATCACCTCCTTCAGCAGTGCTTTGCCCCCATGAGTAATCTGACCATCCAGATAAACCCATAGTACAACCAACCCAACGACAGCCAAAAGCACAAGAGCTCCCAGAATGAGAAAAAATATCATCACTGCTTTAGTTTTGCGTTCTGTGCAATCATTTCAGATGCTTCTATGTCCAATTTCTCCTTTTTGGAAGGATCCTCAAGCAGCCGGGTGACTACAATGGATTCCAGATTTTCAATGCGCTGCTTTGCCGATTCAAGCTGGTCCTCCGCTTCCGTTAACCGTGCGACATATTCCTCCACAACCGGTGAACTGACCTGCGCTTTCTGGACTTTAATCCATTTTTCAAACGCTGAGTAACAAAATGGAGTGAGAATGCCAACGATCGCAACAATAGCCCAAATCATGATTCAAAGTAAATGTTTTGCGGAGACAGAAACTATCAAGGATACTCCGCTGTGAGTCTGTAGTTGCATGACTGCACAATTTGTTCGCATTCTAAAACACATTCTTCCGCGCAGAAAGCATCCGCGCTGGAAAAAACTTGAGGCAGCCCTCGGGATCCGTATCTATAATTTCGCCCTCTTTGAAAAAGCTCTCCGCCATCCCTCTGCACAGCGTAACCACACGCACGGAATTCTTCAGTCCTACGAGCGATTAGAGTTCCTGGGAGATGCAATTCTGGGGGCAGTCGTCGCCGAATACCTCTACGACAGGTTCCCTGAAGAGATGGAAGGCTTTCTGACCGATACGCGCTCCAAACTCGTAAGCGGAACTGCCTGCGCAAAAACGGCCCGTGATCTTGGATTAGGTGACTTTATTGAACTCAATCCCTATATGGAATCACACGGCGGGCGCAAAAATAATTCCGTCCTAGCCGACTGTCTGGAGTCCATTATTGGTGCAATTCATCTGGACAGTGGTATAACCCATTCCCGGAATTTTATTCATCAGAACATCCTGGAATATGTAGACTTCCAGCAACTCACTACGAAAGATGACAACTACAAAAGCAGGCTTCAGGAATATGCACAGGCAAGAGGGTGGCCGCAACCGGAATACTTCGTTACCGATACCGCTGGTCCTCCACATGACCGTATCTTTACCGTTCATGTTCATGTCAACGGAAACCGCCTCGGCAGAGGTCAGGCAACCAGTAAAAAGAAAGCGCAGCAACAGGCCGCGCATCAGGCATTGAAGTCACTGACATCAAACCGCAAACACTTTCCAAACAGGTCGTAAAAACTCACGATCCGTTCACCTTTGAACAACTAACGAACTCGCTATGGGAACCCATTTGCCGCACGCAGACCGTTTTGCCGCCCGTCATATCGGACCCGCAAAACCCGACGTACAGGACATGGTGCAAACGCTTGGACTTGGTTCGCTCGACGAACTGATCCAGGAAACCATTCCTGCATCCATTCTGGATAATCAACTCCTCAATGTACCGGAATCCCGCCCTGAACATGTCGTGATTTCTGATCTACGAAAGATCGGGCGGCAAAACAAACTCTTCCGGTCCTATATCGGCATGGGCTACCATGACACGATCACACCGCGGGCAATCCTGCGTGCGGTACTGGAAAATCCTTCGTGGTACACACAGTACACCCCCTATCAGGCCGAAATTTCTCAGGGCCGTCTGGAAGCGCTTCTAAACTTTCAAACCGCGGTCATTGATCTGACCGGTATGGAGATCGCCAATGCCTCTCTTCTGGACGAAGGAACTGCAGCGGCAGAAGCTATGATGATGTTCTCCCGCCTCACACGGAAACGCAGGAAATTTCTGGTCTCCGACAACTGTCACCCCCAAACCATCAGCGTTGTGAAAGCCAGGTCTGTTCCGCTGGAGATCGACCTGGTCGTTGCTGATCACAATTCATTCGAATTCACGCCCGAGGTGTTTGGGGCTCTGGTGCAATACCCAGGCTCGGACGGAGTGATTGAGCACTATGAGCATCTCTGCAAAGAAGCTCATGAGGCGGGTGCCTATGTTGCAGTCGCTGCTGACCTGCTTAGCCTGGCCCTGCTTCGTGCACCCGGAGAATTCGGAGCAGATGCCGTAATTGGAAATTCTCAGCGATTTGGCGTACCACTCGGATATGGCGGTCCACATGCGGCATTCTTCGCTACGAAGACGGATTTTCGTCGTCAGGTTCCAGGGCGCATGATCGGTGTGACCGTTGATATGGATGGCAAACCAGCACTCCGCATGGCACTGCAGATGCGGGAACAGCACATCAAACGGGCACGTGCAACGAGCAACATCTGCACCGCACAGGTCTTACTTGCGGTCATGGCAGGTGCCTATGCGGTATTTCACGGCCCGGACGGGATCCGAAACATTGCCCTCTGTGTCCATATGTGGACACTTGCGCTTGCAAAAGGCCTGCAGGAAAACGGCTATCGCCTCCGGCATAAAGACTTCTTTGACACCATCTGCATTGAGAATCCGCCAGGTGACCTTCAGGCGAAAGCAGAATCCCAGGGAGTCAACCTCCGCTATATGCCGGATGGAAGTGTCGGCATCTCCCTGAATGAAACCACAACCGAAGCACATGTGAACACGCTGCTGTCCCTGTTTGATGCAAACACATCCA
This sequence comes from Rhodothermales bacterium, assembly GCA_022822185.1. GTDB lineage: Bacteria > Bacteroidota > Rhodothermia > Rhodothermales > Bin80 > Bin80. The sequence goes on from JAJECE010000024.1 coordinate 51,941, forward strand.
GCGCAAAAGAACGGATTGCTTCCGTACCTGCATCGTACGAAGGAATTCTGCCGCGCAATACCCCCTACCTAACACACCCTATTTTCAATCAGTACCGCTCTGAAACCGAGTTGATGCGCTACATGCACCGCCTCGCATCCCGTGACCTCTCTCTGACAACCAGCATGATCCCGCTCGGCTCCTGTACCATGAAGCTCAATGCCGCGGTGCAGCTAGCCGCCGTTAGCTGGGCGGATTACAACGGACTGCATCCCTTCATTCCGCTGGATCAGGCCACCGGTTATCAGGAAATCTTTTCGGATCTTGAGAAATGGCTTGGGGAATTGACAGGGTTTTCTGCGGTATCCCTGCAACCGAATTCCGGAGCGAGCGGAGAGTATGCCGGACTTCTGGTCATCCAGGCATATCTATCCAGTAAAGGGGAATCTCATCGGAATGTGTGTCTTGTTCCCGACTCCGCCCATGGCACCAACCCTGCCAGCGCGGTTATGGCAGGGATGAAGGTGGTCGTGGTGAAGACTAGCCGCAACGGAGATATTGACTTCATGGATCTGGAAAGAAAACTGGCCCAGCACAGTGACCGCCTGGCGGCGCTTATGATCACCTACCCGACGACTTACGGCGTATTTGAAGAGCAGATACGGGAAATTTGTAACGCAGTACATGAACATGGCGGTCAGGTATACATGGATGGCGCGAATATGAATGCACAGGTCGGACTGTGTAAACCTGGAAATTTTGGGGCCGATGTGTGTCATTTGAATCTGCACAAAACCTTTGCCATCCCGCATGGCGGGGGCGGCCCCGGTGTAGGCCCCATCTGTGTTGCGGAACATCTTGCGCCCTTCCTGCCTGGACATCCCCTTATTCCAACCGGTGGAGATCAGGCAATCGGCCCGGTTGCAGCCGCCCCTTATGGAAGCGCAAGTATCCTTCTGATCAGCTGGGCTTATATCGCACTGCTGGGTCCAAATGGACTCCGGCGGTCATCGGAAATTGCCATCCTGAACGCCAATTATGTCGCTCAACGCCTGTCTGGGCACTATGAGATCCTGTTCCGTGGCAAGGGGGGATATGTGGCCCATGAATTTATCCTGGATGTGCGCCCCTTAAAGCGTACGGCAGGCATTGATGCGGTTGATATCGCCAAACGGCTCATGGACTATGGGTACCATGCACCGACGATGTCCTGGCCCGTTGCTGGAACCATGATGATTGAACCCACCGAAAGCGAATCCAAAGCCGAACTGGATCGGTTCTGTGATGCAATGATCGCAATACGCGCAGAAATTGCAGAAATTGAAAAAGGAGATCAGGACAAAGAACGCAACATTCTCAAACAGGCACCGCATACTACAGCATTGGTATGTGCAGATCATTATGATCTCCCTTATACTAGGACACAGGCAGCTTTTCCTGCCCCCTGGACCAGGGATCATAAATTTTGGCCCACAGTCCGGAGAATTGACGAGGCCTATGGAGACCGAAACCTGGTTTGCACCTGCCCCCCGATAGAAGAATATCAATCCTGAATTCATGGCACACGAAATCCTTGAACGCCTGGGCAAATCCGTAGAATTGCGACTAGGTGCCATTGCCCTTATTACCTTGATCCTGATGATCCCCCTGGCGATTATTGCAGAACTGGTCAATGATCGCAGTGTGACACGAGAAGAGACGCTTTCGGAAATCGGAAACGAATGGAGCGGCAAACAGACCCTCCTGGGGCCGGTGCTGGTCGTTCCCTATTCCAGTTCTGAATATGTGAGCGGCACCACCGGTGAGCCGCTTACCACCGTGCGGCATGCATTTTTTCTCCCCAACACGCTTGCGATCACCGGCACCGTCGAACCGGAAATCCGCTACCGGGGCATCTATCAGACGATCCTCTATTCTGCTGACCTCACGATCAGCGGGGATTTTTCCGAAGCCGACTTCAGCCGGTGGTCCATTAACGAAGACGATATCCGGTGGCAGGAAGCCTTTATTGCCTTTGGCATCACAGATATGCGGGGGGTAAAGGAGGAAGTTTTGATGAATTGGTCCGATTCCATGCTCACGTTTGAGTCCGGGATGCAGGAGGCAAACATCCTCGCACCTGCGGGGATCCGTACTCCGGTAATGGCACAGCAGCCGAACGAATTCAGTTTCAATCTTCAACTTGACGGGAACGATGAGCTGATGTTCATCCCTGTTGGCAAGACGACCCGGATTGATCTTTCTTCGAGTTGGCCGTCCCCCAGTTTTCGCGGTGCATTTCTGCCGGATCAGCGGACGATCTCGGACAGCGGCTTCTCGGCGGTCTGGCAGGTTCTGGATCTGAACCGCGCCTTCGCACAGTCCTGGCGCGGAGAGACCGAGGCCCTGCTGATGGACGCTGCCTTCGGTGTTTCGCTCTACCCCCCGGTCGACCAGTATCGTAAAACGCAGCGTTCCACCCGTTACGGATTCTTATTGATCGGCCTGACTCTGCTTGCATTCTTTCTGACCGAGATGCGGATCGGCCTGCGGGCGCATCCCTTTCAGTACATTCTGGTGGGGCTGGATCTCTGCCTGTTCTTTCTGATGCTGCTTGCTCTTGGCGAGCACATGGCCTTTAATCATGCCTACATCCTCTCCGGCATTGCGACCATTGGGCTTGCGGCGCTTTATGCCGGATCCATTTATCGCTCACGCGGAGTTGGTCTCCTGACCGCAGGCATCCTTACCATTCTGTACACCTTTATCTTCCTGCTTTTGCAGTTGCAGAACTATGCCCTTTTGGCGGGCAGCATCGGCCTGTTTCTCCTTCTGTCACTCACCATGTATCTGACCCGTAATTTTGCAACCCTGTCCAGAACGTTTCGATCTGCGGAGAACGAAAAATCCGAATGAGATGGCTGCTTTCATGGACTGCAATCCCTGCGGGCGATTGAAATCCTAACTCCTGCCTCCATTTTTTCCGGGATCGCTTCCCGCCAGGGAATAATGTGTGCATCTTTTCTGTACTGCGGCGCGTCGCCGCCATAGACCACCATCGCAGAGCACTGATAGGGGGTTTCCTCAAAGTGCCGCCGAACCCGCTTCAGCCCCGTCAATAGGCTTGACGAGGCCGTTGCGGATGATTTTGCCTCAATCAGCTGAAGATGTGATGAGGTCTCAATGATCAGATCTATTTCTGCGCCATTCTGGTCCCGGTAAAAGGACAATGCTCTGACTGTCTCTCTGCGATTGGTCTGATGCTTGACAAACTCGGACACCACCCAACTTTCAAAGATTGCCCCTCGAAGCGGGTGGTGACGCAATTGATCAGGGGATCGAATCCCGAGCAGCCAGCAGACCAGCCCCGAATCATAAAAATGCAGCTTGGGCATTTTCACCAGTCGTTTGTGCAGGTTTGCGTGAAAGCCCTTCAGCCGAAAAGCAATAAAACTGGCTTCGAGTATACTCATCCAGGCCTTCGCGGTCGGTTGGGAGATTCCACAGTCTCCAGCCAGTGCAGAGAGATTAAGTAATTGCGCTGTCCGCCCGGCGCACAGTTCCAAGAATCACTGAAATACAGAAAGATTCTCTACATTCGTAATTGCCCTTACGTCTCGTTCAACGTAGGTCTGTACATAGTCTCCCAGCCAGTCAGCAGGATTCAGCCCGGCATCAAAGATTCGTGGATAGGATCCAAAAAAAAGCGCCTCCTCCAATGTTTGAGGGTACTGGGCGAATCTTGAAATTTCGCACCAGTTCAATGGGAGAAGATGAAAGATTGCGGTTCTCCCTGCAAGGGACTGACCGACTGAATCGGATAAAAGCAGGTTATGGGATCCGGTAAGAACCCACTTGCCTGGATCCGGCACATCATCAACCATCCCCTGCAAATACGAGAGCAGATCTGGAACCCGCTGCACCTCATCAATGATCGCTCCCTTCGGGAACTGTGCAAGAAATCCGCGGGGATCTTCCCGTGCGAATGCCCGGGTGTCCGGCTCTTCCAGATTCGTGTATGCGTGTTCGCTAAACACGGCCCTGCATAACGTCGTCTTCCCGCTTTGCCGGGGGCCGGTGACGGTAAGGAGCGGGTACGATTTTGTGGCCTCGGTCAGTTTTTGGGTTATGTCACGGTGGATCATTTTAAGATATACTAAAATTAAATTTTGATTTATCTTATAAACTTTAAGCCGAACCGCTTTGTTCCCCTGTAAAGATTCTTGAGTGTATCCGTGTATCCCTGACAGAACTGGGGGCATTTCGCGGAGCAGCATGCCCTTCAGGTTATATAGTAGGACGGTATCGGATGGCTGGACTTAAATTTGGGCTCACTTTAATCATCCTTTTACAGTCTTATGAAACACTCTTCCCCCATTTCTGCATCCAGGCTATATGTTGGCATGGATGTTCACAAAAGAACCATCGCCCTCTGTGTGTACGACTCGGACCGGGGCATCGTGATTGACGAGCGCGAACTGAAGCATGATTTGCCGAAGGTTCGCAAATACCTGGAACGCCTTCAGCGGCGTTCCAGGGAGATTCACTGCTGCTATGAAGCGTCTTTGTGCGGCTATGGCCTCCATCGAGCCTGGGGCATTCGGTGTGAGGTGATCGCCCCGTCTTCGATTCCCCGCCGTTCGGGGGATCGTGTGAAGACGGATCGCCGGGATGCTCAAAAGTTGGCGATCTTATACGCAGCCGGATTATTGACTCCGGTGCATGTGACGGATTCCTATCATGAAGCAGTGCACGCGAAACTTATCTTTTCAAACGAGACAAGTCTAATCCCCAAAAAACAACCCGAAAAGCGTTGCTCAGATTTTTCTGGGCTTTTATCCACGGGCTACTACGCACGTATTGACACTTTGAATGAAAATCTGGGGGCGTTTTGCGGGGGCGGAAAATGGCGTTTGGTGTGTCTTAGATAGGCGGATCTCTACCGTTCGGGACGATTTAGGGTTCTATAATTTCCATTATGGAATCCTAAATCCATCAAGAATTCACACAAAATCGATCAAATCTTCACAGAATATTGGTGTTTGGTATCATTTTGATGCTTAAATTTGTGCATTGATTGTCCTTTCATTGAGAAGGGACGGTCAATTCGTTCTATTCTTAACCAATCTTTTATAGCTAAATAAAAAACCTTAAAGCATGTCTCGTTACCCTAACCGTTTCGGTTGGCATGGCTATCGCCATAATGATGGTTGCACCAGCCCTCTAACGGGGGCATTCAGCAACCATCAGGGATCAAATCTCACATCCCAGGAAGCCTGTGCTTCGTCGGGGAGTAATTGTTGCGTTTATGATGCTTATTGTGGTGGTCCATCCGGGCCAGAAGGTTATGAACTCTATCCGGGTGCCTGCTCCATGCGTGATATGATGATGGGGCTCCGTTAGCATACATTCCCATGGTGTCACGATGTCAATTGGTTACATCTTGTTGGTTGTCTGTATTGCTAATGGGGTGTGTCGAACCACCTAAAGATTCCTTTCTGGTTGAATTTACAACAGACACGCTCCTTGTGCATGACCTAGATGGGGAATTGTTTGTTGACGGCGATTCCTTGGAAAAGCCCACCGACATGGTTGTTGGAGAACAATTTTTGTTCATAGGAGACCCGGACAGGAGTCAAGCGATTGCCATTTTTGATAGGGAATCAGGTGGTTTTGTAGCAAATACTGCGACTAAGGGAGAGGGGGCTCAAGAATTGTCCCGGCTGAAGGCTATGAATTTCAAGCCGGGAAGTAAATCGGGATGGATATATGATCCCCCAGCTACCGCAAAATTTTTTGATGGTATATCAATAACGGGCGAAGTAATCCGACTGACAGGGGGGGGATTCCCAATGGATCCAGTATGGATCGCTGGAGATAGCATTGTTTCTTCAGGGATATATGAGTCTGGTAGGTTCGGTCTGTATAATCCCACTGGATCTTTTGTTAGATCAATAGGCCAGATTCCTCCAGGGGAAACCCCCGTGTCCGTACGGCAGTATGCCTATGAAGCTATTTTGAGAACCAACTCATTGGGGACGAGGATTGTGGCTGCATCACTGAACACGGATCGGATCGAAATTTTTGATAACTCAAAAATTCTCCACCTGATTCGCGGACCAGGTTTTCATGAACCCGAATTCAGCGTTTTTGACTTTAATGGGGAGCCGCGTACGTTTATTGAAGACGAAACAATCCAAGGATATGTTAGCGTAACCGTTACTGATCAGTTTATTTTTGCCCTATACTCTGGCAGAACCAGAGGATGGGTTCGCAGTCAGGGATACTTTTCTCCACCCGGTCAGATTGTCATTATTTTTACTTGGAGCGGGGTACCTATTGGAGTACTTGGCTTGGCAGATGGGGCTATGCAAATAGGAGTTTCTCAAGACGGACGGTACATCTATGCAATTCACCGCAGCCCTGTTCCGATGGTATTACGCTATCATGTCCCTGTCTTGTATCACACAATTGTGTCTGGGTAGTGTGAGTATTACGACTAAAGCGATCATTTTGGATCGTAATCAGTGATTGTTTTGGTCGTAATACTCACATACCCGCCCTGCGGTGCTGTGCAGCTTCCAGCCGGTAACTGGAAAGATTGAGTTCCAGAACCACGCAGTGATGCACCAGTCGGTCGACCGCGGCCGCGGTGGTCATGGGATCGTGAAAGATCGTCTCCCACTGCAAGAATGGCAGATGACTGGAGATTTAGACGTTGCCGAGTTTGTAGCGCTCTGCCAACAACTGGAATAAGGGCCTGCGTCTCTTCACGACTATGCTGAACATAACCGAGACCGTCAACAATGAGCGCATCATACCGCATTAGCTGATCGCGGTAGGGACCTGGGTTTCCCCAGGCCCCCGCACGGATCCGACCATGCGCGCTAACGCAGCCGGCTCCTCCCTTGGGTCGCACCGTCGTGCATAACGGCAAAATTTGCCGTAGTCGTTTGATCCCCTGGAACACACATTCCCATCTCCGCGCATGGCGTGTGGCAGGATCTCCCAACTTCCCCTTGGGTCGGGGCCTTCAATCCAGCAACTCCGCAGGATCGCTCCCTTGTTCGCTGCCTTCATTACTACTATGCTCCGATCTGACTTCTCTATTCCGTACACCGCAGGCTTCCGTGTCTTCCACCTTCCCTGTACGACCCCGAAATACGACTCCAGGGTAGAATAGAGACCTCCCAGGTCCCGGTAAAGTGCGTGCATGCGTCCCTGGGTTCTTCGACACCGTGGGCCCGTAATCCCTCTCACCGTTACGATGAATTACGTGTTGCCTTCGATCATCAGGAAAATCTCGGCAACCCAGACGATAATGCTTTCGGTGCTCAATAGCCCCGGCCACATGTACCGCTGTCAACGCTTCACATCTGCCCTCACGAACAGATGCGCATGACTCGCGGAGATATGTACTCGGTTGTCGTTTCATAACGCAGGACTTTCACCCGCTACACTTTACCAGTTAGCCTGGCGCACCCTGATGAATTTCGGCAGTTCCTGATCCTGCTTTGCACGCATCAAAACTTCCACCAAGGTACTGGAACTGTAAAAGATAAAGTTGCGCCCCCGGAAGATCAATTCCTGACCCAATGCATGTGTATTCAGATGAAGTTGCCCAGGTATTCAGATTGATGTTGCCCACCTGGCAGGTCTCATTTTTTGGAGCGATTTTTTACGTCTGTTCTGGAGTTGGAATGAGTACGTTTCGTGAATGTTTCATGGCTTGGATTCTTCGGATTCCGCGACCGATTTTCGCATGGAATCTCCGCTGAGTTCGATGCGATAGGCAGGCTGAACAAGTCTGTCCAGGATGGCATCGGCAATCGTGGGATTGGCTATGCACTGGTGCCAATGTTCAACGGGCAGTTGACTGGTTGCAATGGTCGAGCGTTTCTGAATTCGGTCATCCAGGATCTGGAAGAGATCTTCCTGCTGGGTTTGGTTCAGCGTTGTGAGGCCCCGGTCATCAAGGATCAGGACATCCAGTTTTTCGAGTGCACGCAGAATTTTGAGATACCGTCCATCCGCACGGGCAACCATGAGTTCTTCCAGG
>JAJECE010000122.1 GCA_022822185.1 Rhodothermales bacterium
AAAACTCCCATGGCCTTGAGGCGGTGGTATCCAGATCCGTGGACTCGTATCCGGTGATCGTCACCTGCACCTTCTCGGAGGGCTTCGGCTTCTGCGATAATTTCACCCGCAGCGTGTCCGTCTGCCCCTCCGTCACCGTCAGAAATTCCTTTTCCACAATAATCTTGGACTCATTGTCGCTGGCATTGATCTCAACATCAACCACCTGCGGGTTCCCATACGCCAACCACATCGGCAGTTCAGATGTAATTTGGAACAAAGTACGCTCCGTCGGCTCTGATTCATTATCGTCACATATCCAGAACGAATAAGTCCCCGTCTCCTCACCTTTTTTGATCCAAATTTCAGGGATAGGATTAAAACTCCGTGAACATTCTTGGTCAGCGCCAAAGTCATACCGTGTATTCGGGGTAATCCCCGCACTTATCGGAACCAATGCATTCCTGTCGATCTGCGGCTCCGAAATCGTCGCCGTGATCGTGACCTTTTCGCCTTCATCCACTGGATTTGGAACTGCCGACAAACTGATCTGGGGTTTCCCCTCATCGTTAACCCTGATTACCATTTCAGTATGATCCAGTGGTCTGCCACCTTTGTTTCGGAGTGATACGACGAACCAGATATGCCTGACCTCTATGACAGGGTTCCCCGTGTGGGATACCGTGATGATCTGCTCCTCCTTATAATTACTGGTGTCGAATACCAGTTTACTATGACTGATTTTCAGGTTCGGCTCTATCGCAGTATTTTTGGCTTGTTCTATCGTTGCCTCCCATTCTTCATGACCTGGATCACGGAGCAGCACAACGGTAAATTTCAAATCGAACGGCTGCCCGCGCAAGTCGTCATCCAACAAAAATGGGCTTTGTCCGTCCGGTAACCAATTCACTCTAAGATATTTCGCAAAATCGCTCTGCAGGTCTCCGTTCAATTCAGATGCCGCACGATGCAAAGCAGCGGGGGAAGACGAATGAACCTTGGGTTCTGCGACAGACTGGCATAAAGCAACCCTGGCCGACCAGAAAAATGTCAGCGTAAGTATGCTTAAAATTCTCATCCAACTGCGACAGACTTGCAGGCGACTATGACAGAGAGTTCATAAAAGAAAGGACAAAACGGAGAAACAAGACCCGTGTGATCTCCACAGAAGAAAGTGATCACACCCCGGCCGCTCCAGCCATGGTCGATGTTCCTTTCCCCCTGAAAATAGGCAAATTCACCCATACCAACCCGAGGTCGCCTGATTATTTCCAGAAAAATACTGCATGATCAGTATACTTTCGCCATGATCGCTCCAACCGTCTGATTATTTCCGGCAAAATACTGCCATCTCTGCCATTTTGGAGATATTTACTGCTGCTTCATAAAAAATGCATAATTGAATCCGTTTCTCCACCCCCGGAGAAATCTCCCGCCGCAAGTCTGATTCCTGAAGACATTCCCGTCCATCGCACCGTTTTGGTTTCTGAGCGTTCAAAGCGGCGCAGATCTCAGAAATGGTAGAAATAGATGCTAAACACTATCGTTGAAGATCGGCCATGTATACGGAATGATCAGAAAAGTGACTCCCTGGGTTGTACTTAAGTTCGGCGGCACAAGTGTCTCCTCAAGAAAGAACTGGAACACGATTGCCCGTATTATCGGTGCACGCCGGGCAGATGGGGAACGAATATGTCTGGTGTGCTCCGCCGCCTCGGGTGCCTCACGCGCACTGGAAGGATTAATTGATGCGGCCCTGCATGGAAACTACGAGGAACCGCTGGAGGCCATCCGTAAACGACACCTTGAACTTGCCCGGGAACTCGGACTTGATGGCAAGGCGCTGCTCAGGGAACTGCTTCAGGAACTGGAGCGGCTCGCTTACGGAGCCTCCCTGACTCGGGATGTCGGACCACCCCTTCGTGCACGGATCCTGTCCATCGGAGAACTCATGCTTACCACACTGGGGGCAGCGTTTCTCGAAATGCAGAATATTCAAATCCAATGGATGGATGCACGCACCCTCCTGAAATCCTCCCCCACCCCCCGTATTCCCCCCCATGAAGAATTTCTGTCTGCTCAATGTAACCATGACCCGGATCCCGAACTGCAGCAGATAGATACCGACATCTTTATCACACAGGGCTTTATTGCCAGTGATGCGCAGAATCGGACCGTACTGACCGGATGGGGAGGATCGGATACGTCGGCCGCCTACTTTGCAAGTAAACTGGAGGCCGTACGACTGGAAATCTGGACCGATGTTCCTGGGATGTTCACCGCCAATCCGGGGCAGATCCCGGGGGCACGCCTTTTAAAGCAGCTTGAATATAGCGAAGCCCAGGAACTTGCCAGTTCCGGTGCGGAAATCCTGCACCCCCGATGTATCGAGCCGCTGCGCCCCCAGAAAATCCCCCTTCATGTACGCTCCACAGCAAACCCGGATCTGCGTGGAACCGTGATCAGCGCAGAAACTCACAGTTACGGTGCCCAGGTTAAAGCCATCGCTGCCTGCACGGATCTGACCCTCATTGCTGTAGAAACTCCACGCATGTGGCATTCGGTTGGATTCCTGGCAAAGGTTTGTACCGCGTTTGAGCGGCAGGGCCTCTCTATTGGAATGGTGGCCACCTCCGAAACCAATGTGACACTCTCTATTGATTCGGTCTATGGGTTTTATCTGGAAGAATCTGCGGTGGAGGCGCTGCTGTCGGACCTGAATGAATTCTGTCAGGCAAAATGTATCCGCGGATGTGCAGCGGTCAGTATGGTCGGGCAAAATATCCGCAGTGTCCTGCATGAACTAGGTCCCGCACTTGAGGTCCTGGATGAACAGAAAATTTACCTCGTCACCCAGGCTGCCAGCGACCTGAATTTTACGTTTGTGGTGGACAATCTTCACGCGCAGCGCCTGACGAACAAGTTGCACAGCCAGATCTTCAGCCAGATTGGACCGGATGATCTCTTTGGACCCACCTACCGTGAACTGTTTGATTCTCCTGACACGCCCGTGCCGGTATCCTGGTGGAAAACGCGCCGCGCCGGCCTGCTTGAACTGGCATCTGATTCTGCTCCCTGCTATGTCTACGACCGGGCAAGTCTGAATGAGACCGTCTCCCGCATGGCTGTGCTTCAAAGTGCAGATCGCTCCTTTTATGCGATGAAGGCGTGCTGGAATCCTGAAATACTGCAGACAATCTATGAGCGGGGAATCGGATTTGAATGTGTCTCTCCAGGCGAATTACGCTATGTTCATAACCTTTTTCCCGGTATTGATCCGGATCAGATCCTGTTTACCCCCAATTTCGTACCGAAAGAAGAATTTGCGCTGGGATATGAATTGGCGGGGCATGTAACCGTAGGGAACACAAGGGCGCTCCAGCTGTGGCCGGAAATCTTTCGGGGCCGCGCAGTCATTCTCCGGATTGACCCAGGGCACGGGCGCGGGCACCACAAACATGTGCGGACCGCCGGGTCCGCATCAAAGTTCGGGATTGCGCCGAATGATCTGGCAGAGGTTCAGAATATCGTACACGAACATGACATCCGGGTCACCGGTCTGCACGCCCATGTGGGCAGTGGTATCTTAACCCCGGATACCTGGAGTTCAACGGCGTATGCTCTGGCCTCCATCGCCGAACAGTTTTCGCAGGTCACCCACCTCAATGTCGGCGGCGGATTCGGAGTGCCGGAAAAACCTGGGGCCATCCCCCTGAACCTGGAAGTCCTGGAAGCGAGCCTGCAGCAATTCCGTAAAACCTGTCCGCAATTTGAACTGTGGATTGAGCCGGGCAGATATCTGGTCGCCCAGAGTGGAGTACTTTTAGTGCGCGTTACCCAGGTGAAACGTAAAGGAGCGGCATACTATATCGGGGTCGAAACCGGGATGAACTCGCTGATCCGCCCAGCACTCTATGGATCCTATCACCGTATTGTGAACCTGACCCGACTCGGGGAAGCCTCGAGTATTACAGCAGACATCGTTGGACCGATCTGCGAAACCGGCGATATTCTCGGACGTGCCCGCAGACTTCCGGAGACAGTGGAAGGCGATGTCCTCCTGATTGCGATGGCAGGGGCATACGGGCGGGTGATGTCGTCCAATTATAATATGCGCCCCCCCGCCGCCGAAGTGGTCCTTTAGTGCTGATGGAACTGATGCCCGCAGTATTTGCAAAATTCGGCACCTTTTTCCATCCTCGTCTCCCGGCAACGGATACACGGAGTCGTCCGCTTAAAACTGCGACTTGATAGGCTGATCGACATCACGATGATCGCATAACCGATCACCATCACCATCGCCGCAACGAATTTCCCCAGCGGGGTCTGCGGAGAGATATCGCCGTACCCAACCGTGGTCAGTGTGACGACCGCCCAGTACATACTCAGGGGAATACTGGCAAACCCGTTTTCAGGCCCCTCAATCAGATAGATCATGGAGCCCAATGTGGTGACCAGCAGCGACAATGCAAGCACGAATACCCAGATTCGCTGCCAGCTCTCCTGAAGCATATACAGTAAATGAAGCCCTGCCCTGCTGTACTGTACCAGTTTCAGTACACGAAATACGCGCAGCAGGCGAAGAATACGGATCACAATCAAGGCCTGAGCTCCGGGTAATAACACACTCAGGTAGGTTGGAATCACTGCCATCAAATCCACGGTTCCAAAGAAACTGCGGGCGTACCCGGATGGATTCCGGGAACAATACAGCCGCAGAATATACTCAATGGTAAAAACCACCGTAAAGCCCCATTCCATACCAATGAGCAGCCTCCCGTGACGTGCGCTTACCTGATCAATACTTTCCAGCAGGACTGCAATCACACTGGCGACAATAATGATAAAAAGGGCAATATCGCTTCCCCGCCCAAGCGGGGTTGCAGATTCAAACAGAATCCTGTTGAGGAACTCCCGCCGTGAGTTCCAGGAAAACTGACCTTCCTTATGCACCTGGTTCACTTTTCAGATATAAATCGTAATAATATAAGGCTGCGATGATGATACCATGACGCAGGATTTCGTCGGCAATCAGTTTGGGGATCCTGGCAGGGTCAATCAGGACCGGATCAATCGCTTCGGCGGAATCAAGTTCCTGCGCTCCCTGCGGAGTTACATCAGAGGCTAGAAAAAAATGGCACCTGTTGGTTAGAATTGCGGGGTTCGGAGACATCGAGCCGAGTCGGGTAAAGGCTTTCGCTGCATAGCCCGTCTCCTCACGCAGTTCACGGGCTGCCGCTTCTTCAGGGACCTCTCCCTGATCAATCATTCCACCGGGCAATTCCAGTTCCACCGCCGCGGTCCCCGGCCGCCACTGTTCAATACAGACAAGCTTACCTTCCGGAGTTACAGGAATAATCGTAACCCAGTCCGAAGCCTCCAGAACATAGAAATTATGAATCCGACCGGTTCGCGGAGACTCACAATCATCCTGACGCACCTTAAACACCTTGTAATCCCCACAGTCTCTGCTCTTTGTACACCTCCATGATTGATTCATTGATTCCTGTTCGTCCGAAAATTGAGAGATGTCTTCATCCTATATAGATTACGAATTTAACGATTAACTTTCGGGCTTCGATGTTTTACCCCCATGCACACTGGGTTCATTACACCACTGTTCGCGCAGGATTGTGAGATGATCCAATACCGAATCCTCCAATCCCAAAAAATCTATCAATACGGCCCGATCGAGTGCCATGCGCACCTCATCCCGGTAGGCTTCATTGGCGGGCAGGAAATTTCTGCCTCGAAAGTCGTCAAACATTTTCCTGCACTGATCAAGTTGTTCTTTGGTAAGCTGCCTGGCATCCAGAGAGAGGAGT
>JAJECE010000027.1 GCA_022822185.1 Rhodothermales bacterium
GCCGCTGTGCAGTGTCTTCGATGGCGAGTTGCCGGTGAGGCTCGGACAACTGATACACCGCGTATCGAAGGGGAGCACCGCGCAGCAGTGTGTCACAGATGGTAAATCCCTGTTGTTGACGGAAGGATTCCGGGATATGGAGGGCAATGGCGGTGCGGATTCGGAAGCGGCCCTGCCGGGTTTCCTGCCCGAGCCGCCTGCCGGCATCCCGCTCGGCATCCGGGCCGGCAAAGGAGCATTCCAGAATAACCGGCGGGAACACGCCGTCGTTGATCAGAATGTCGGGCTTCAGGCCCGGCTGCCCGTGCAGGAGGCCGGTCTCTTCGACCTGAATGCATTCTGGAGATTCCGACCAGCGCACGCTCACGCGCCGCAGTGCCTGACCAAGCGCACCGTTAAACGATTCTTCCGTGGTTCGTCCGGTTCCCATGATGCGGTTTTAGTACGAAATTTTCAGAGAATGAAGGAAAAATCCAAGATAATGATTTAAATCGGATGGGATGGTTTTGCTGTACGTACTGAGTGTAGAATATTCAGGCTATTTGTTGTCTTGGGTAGAATCTTTAGCCGCCATGAAGTAAATGAAATATGTACTTGAGTGCTCATAATGGGGAATTTTCCTCTATCTCACAGACAGGACGGGTGCAAAAGAATAGATTCGTAATCCATCCAACTGCTCACCGTAACATCGGATACGATGATATTGTGCAGGAATCAGGGAGAGTGACGATCCTTCCCGCTTGCCTCCGTCCGATACGCCAGTCTGAAAAAGATTTCCAGTCTGGACTGCAGTTTTAGTTGCAATTCCTTTAGATTGCTCCGTTGTCCAAGTAACAATGAAACTGCATGCGTCTCAGTTTCATTGTTATATATCCTCCGGAATTGTCGCGACGGCCGTGTGGATAGACGAGGGGTTTCCGGTTTCGGTCCAGGCGATGTAAACGGCGTTGCCGTTCCGGGTCATACGAGGAAAGCCGCTGGCCCGTGCCGCCGAGATCGGGGTCACCACCGAAGAGACATCGGATGTACCGTCGGGATAAACACGGCGGACGCGAATTTCGGCTCCGCCGCCGGTTTTCTCAATCCAACTGACCAGCGCTGAACTGTCCGGCAATAAGATCACGTCGATGCGCCCAATCGGAAAGCCGTCGTCAATCTGAACAGGAGCACCGAACGACTGCCCTTCGTCGGTGGAAAAACTGAGTTTGATGCGGGGTATGTCCTGAGCAGCTGTAAACCAGACAAGGGCGACTTGTTTATCGGCGGCGGCGATGGCCGGGCCGTTGACCGGGCATCCCAGGATATGCCATTGATCCTCGTGAACCGTTTGGGGTTCCGACCAAGTTCTGTTCTGCCACCTGACCACAGCAATGTCACGTATTTCCTCGTCTGACCGATCTCTGTAGGCCACAACAAGTCCGTTGGCAGTACGGGTTGCCGAGGTCTGGCAGCAATCACAAACGCGTTCATCAAGTAGAGTTTCACGATGGAGCGTGCCGACATCATCAAGTATCGCCGTGCGCAGTGCCATTGCTCCTCCGTGTGATTCGTGACGGTTATGATCTCCTCCCGTGTTACGTCCGTCAAGCCAGGTAACAAAAAGCCGGCGATCCATTAAGGGTAACATCGACACGAAGCCATGTTCGGTTTGTGTATTATCCGTATGAGGAATCACCGCCGGGCTCCACGTTTTGCCGCCGTCGCGGGATTGGGTCACATGAACATCGTAAGCAAATGTTGCTTCTCCGCTTTTTACCAGATAATGCGCCGCTAATGTACCGTCATCAAGCGAAATCAGCGAAGGAAAGTCGGCCCAATTAACGAACCAGTCTTCTCCTTGAGCAATGGTTTTCGGTGCTGACCATGCGTCGTGTTCCAGTTTTGAGAAACGCAGGGCGTGTCCGCCTTCCGGGAGGGATTCCACCCAACTCAGCAAGACATCGCCTTCGTGCGTGGTGTGCAGCGTGGGTGTACTGCTTCCAGAGCCGGCGGGTGAGGCGATGCCCTGAAACGATATTCGAGTATCTGTTGCTGTGTTCAGAGAATGCGGTGTACTCTCGAAAGGCATGCATCCATTGTTCGCAATAGATACTCCGGCAAGCAGGAAGAGCAGAAAACGGACGGACATCATGGTGGAAATATGGATTGAAAAGCGATGGCCCCCGAACCGCCGATCCAGAATAGATACGAAAAGATGTATCTCGCTCGCTATTTCTTTGTGTCCATGGATAAAACTTCCTGCAGTTGCAGGGAACAAAAGTTTTATCCACGGATTGGTTTCGCGTCAATTGAGCATGGGGTCTCTGATACGGTGTACAAGATAATAGAAATATCTGGAATATGAGTTTACACTCAATATTGATGATGACCGTATTAAACATCAGAGCATTGGAGATGGAGCCTTTGGTCGGATTACGGCAGACGGACATGGACCTGGCAGAGCCTGAATCCGTGAAGCGTCCACAGACGTTAGACACCTCTTGAAACAATTCTTACTTGATCCGCCTAAAACCGGGTTCATAAAACTTCAAAAAAAAATGACTCATTCTGGTTACATCAGATCAATAACCTGTCTGCTAGCCTTCGTGGTGTTGACTGCTCCGATCTATGCACAGACAACCGAATACACGATTGTTCCCGAGAGCAGTATGCAAGTGGACGGAACCTCCAATCAGACACCTGAGTGGAGTGTCTATGCAACGGAGATTCAGGGATCAGTAGGCCTGAATGAAGAGGGTATGGTTGAATCGGTCAGTTTAGTTGTGCCTTCAAAGATGATGAAAAGCAAAAAAAGCCCAATCATGGATCGGGGGATGTATGGGGCACTCAAGGCTGACGAGTATCCCGAGATCGTATATGAACTTGCGTCGGTGTCGGATTATGCTGTATCAGATGACGGTACATTTACGCTCAGTGCAACCGGGAATCTTACCATCGCAGCGACCACGAAGGAGATTGTGGTACCCGTAGAGGGAGTCCATCAAGAGGACGGACACATTCTCTTTGCGGGAACGCATTCACTTTTGATGACTGACTATGGTCTCAAGCCACCGTCTCTGATGTTTGGTGCTTATCGGACCGGCGATGAACTCACGATCAGTTTTGAACTCATCGCCGGTACTGGAGAGTAGGTTCTACTCCCGGATCGGAGGGGCACCGGTTGCTTCCAGAGCACGGGTCACTGCAGGCAGGATAGTTTCCTCGAAGGAGGCCAGTTCGGATTCGAGTTCACCAAGTTGGACTTCTCCGGTTTCCAGGGACTGTTCGTGCAATGCTGTGGGGCCGTAGGAGGTTCGGAGTCCGCTTTGTCCTACAAATAATCTGGACATGACCGAAGGAGCATTTCGCTCACCGGGTTTCCCTTTCGACTCATATCCATTCAGGTGAAGATTAATTTCCAGGAGTGCGGATCGCGCAGCGTGCAACTCTGCGGTCAGATCCGCAGAGGGGCTAGGAGCACGCAGGTGCGCAACTTGCATGGCTTCCAGTAATTCAAGGTGTTCTGTAACCGATCCTGACAGCAGACTGGCACGTTGCATAAGCGAGGCGGCTCTTCCCCGATAGACATTGATTTCATCCGGAGATTTCCCTGCCAGCACAGGTTCGCGAAGTGGCGTGACCTCAAAGGAGACCGGGCCGGACAGCGTAGACTCCACGCCGTCACGGATACGTATCAGGGACGCGGAATAGATGCCGGGGGTGGCAAGGTACTGACTGGAGTTATTGCCGGTACTGCCGGGAGTGACGACCGAGGAAGAGGGGTAGCGCAGGTTCCAGGTGACGCGGTGCACCCCCTTGGATGTACTGCCCGAAACGCGCCCGGCGACCTGACCCGCCGCATCCCTGACCAGGACATAGACCTTGTCGGCGATCTCATTCAGTTCCGCTTCCAATGTATCCCATCCAGGAAATGGCATATCCTCCCCTTCTTCAATCTCCTTTTCTCGTTCCTGCCGGATCTGTTTGAGCGTTTGCGATCCTTCCTGGAGATAATAGGTGAATGTGGCGCCGAAAGGGGGATTGGGAGCGGCAAAGTAGTTGGTTCCCTGAGACCCTCCCGCAACATCACGCTCAACATACAGGCGGGCGGTGCGCGGTGCAAACAGATGTGCGTCCTGAGCGAGCAATTCCTCATTGATTTCGCGGAGCGGTGTGTAGTCATCCAGAACAAAGAACCCACGTCCGAATGAGGCGGCAACCACATCATTTTCCCGCCGCTGGATCGTAATGTCCCGGAAGGAGATGGTCGCATCGGATTCCATTTTGATCCATTGGCTTCCACGGTCAACCGTAAAGTAAACCCCGAACTCGGTTGCGGTAAAAAGCAGGTTTGGATTGACATGATCCTGTACGATACGCCAGATCAGTGTCCGGTCGGGCAGGTTGCCGGCGATGGATGTCCATGAGCGGCCGCGGTCACTGCTCTGAATCAGATAGGGAGACAGATCTCCGAACTTGTGGTTGTCCAGTGCAGCATACACGACATCGGCATCATGGAGGTCAGCATACAGGTTATTGACAAAGGCAGTGGACGGAATCCCGTCAATACTGCCAACCTCAACCATACGCCAGTTCTGGCCGTCGTCTTCGGTGATTTGAATGATCCCGTCGTCTGTTCCGACATAGAGCAGGCCTGCTTCCAGCGGAGATTCAGCCAGTGATGTAATCGTGTTGTAGACCGACATGGCGTAGAAATCCCAGGGATTATCGAAACTCTGGACATGTCCCATGATCGGAAGCTCGATCCGCTCCTCATCGCGGGTTAAATCTCCCGAAATTGCGGTCCAGCTGTCTCCCCGGTTTGTTGATTTCCAGACCCGGTAGGACCCAAAATAAAGAGTGGATGAGACGTGGGGACTGACCAGAATCGGAGCATCCCAGTTATAGCGTTCGTGCTTTTCTTCGAGGCCCGCCTGTGGCTGTATGAGTGTCTGTTCTCCGGTAACAAGATCAACGCGGTGCAGCCGCCCCTGTTGAGACTGCGCATACAGGATATCGGGATTTCCGGGTTCGGTTGCGGATTGATGTCCATCGCCGCCAAGAGTCATAAACCAGTCTGCGTTCCGTATACCATGCTCATTATCGGTCCGGGAAGGGCCGCCATGAGAACCATTGTCCTGCGTACCACCGAAGATGCGGTAGAAGGGCTCCTGATCATCGACGGCTACCTTGTAATACTGTGTGACCGGCAGATTTGCAATGAAGTGCCAGGTTTCGGTGCCGTCAAAGGTTTCAAAAAGCCCTCCATCTGTGCCCATGAGGATATAGTCCGGGTCATCCATGCGGAAGGCCATTGCGTGGTTATCCACATGTTTATCCGTTGTGTTTTTCAGGAGAGAGATCGTACGGCCATGGTCATGCGAAACCTGAACACGCACATCCATGAGATAGATGGTTCCTTCTCTGTGCGGGGATGCATAGAGCTCCTGATAGTAATGCGGACCGGTTGCACCGGCGACCGCATCGGACATTTTCTTCCAGGATGCCCCCCGATCAGCGGACATAAAGATGCCTCCAGTCCGCACATCCAGTTCAATGGCGGCATAGATAATGTCGGGGTTCTGCGGTGAAATGGCAAGCCCGATCTTTCCGAGGTTGGAGTTAGGGATTCCTTTTTTGAGGGCGGTCCAGGTTTTTCCGCCGTCGGTGCTTTTATGCAGCCCGGAGCCGGGGCCGCCCCCCATGTAGGCGGCGACATTTCGGTGTCTTTGCCAGGTTGCGGCATAGAGCACGGAAGGGTCACGCGGGTCAATGACGATATCGGTCACCCCGACCCATTCATCATCTCCGAGTGTGCGCTCCCAGGATTCGCCGCCATCGGTGCTCATGTAGAGTCCACGTTCGCCGCCGCTGCCCCAAAGCATTCCCTGGGCAGCGACCCAGAGTATATCGCTATTGTCGGGATGGACAATAATCTTAGAGATGTGATAGGATTCTTTGAGGCCCATGTTTTTCCAACTTTGTCCACCGTCATCACTGCGGTAGATGCCGTCTCCGTAGCCTACATGCCGTCCCCCGACATTTTCTCCAGTACCGACCCAGATCGTGTGTGGGTTTCTGGAATCTACGGTCAGTGCTCCGATTGAATAGGATTCCTGACCGTCAAAGAGGGACTTCCAGGTGGTGCCGGCATTGGTGGTTTTCCAAACGCCGCCACTGCCCACGGCAACATACCATACGTTGTCATCATCGGGGTGCATTGCAAGATCCGCAATGCGACCGGAAGTGAATGCGGGCCCGACATTACGTAACTTCAGACCGGAAAAATCGGTTTCGCCGATCAGGTTGTCCTGAGCGGATGCAGGCAACACAATCACAAGTGCAAGTGCGAAAAATATGCGGAAGATAGAATTCATGTCTGAGTTATTTTAAACGGGGGTGGGAATATAACACTTTTTTCAAAGATTGCACCAAAGTGAACCAGATCGGGGGTTCACACTGTGCAGGTAAAGGACTGCTCAATGATGGTCTGATTACAGAATCTGGGATCGAAAAGGGGGGAGTGTCGTATATTGGCATTTTTGAAAAGACCCATCAGACCGATTGAATGAAACGTCTATTTGAAGTGCCGGCTACCTCGGCGTTCGTATTGTCGTTTACCAACGAGGATATATATCACGGGGAGGCAGCCCGCACGTTTCTTCGCAGTATAGATCTGTCGGCCGCGGAGCCGCTCGTTGCACAGTTTGAGGATCTACATGAGGAGATTCATATGGAGATCCTGAACCGGAAACACGGCGTGGAAACGAGTTGCCGGAAATATCTAAATGAAAATCCTGCCGCACAGGTCATTCATTTAGGAGGCGGTCTGGATCCATTGTCCATTGACCTGGCGGACTGTTATCCAAAGGCATGTTTTTTCGATGTGGATATGGCCAATATGCCGATCAAGGAGGAAGTCAATCAGGCAATCAATGGCCCGGATGTGGCGTTCTTGACCGCGAATCTAGCGGATACGTCTTCCCTGATTGAGATTTTAGGCGGGGCAGGCTGGAGTTCAGATGCCGCAACGCTCCTTGTTTCGGAAGGGATCTCCTACTATATCCCCAAAGCAGCCTATCGCAACACATTAGCCTCATTACGGACACCGGGTGGACATCTGGTGTTTGAGTATTCGATCCCGGATCGCCTTCTGGCCGGAGTTCCCAAGGCCGAAGTAGTGAATGAATTCTTCAGGCGCTTTACGGCGCTGTTGAGTATCCCGTTCCCGATGCAGCGATACGATGATGAAGAAATCAGAGACCTCGCAACGGGTCTGGATGGAGAGATTCTGGATACGTTCACGCAGTATCAATTAGAGTACAGCCGTACCGGGGAAAATGTCATGAGATATGATCCCAGAATGGGGGCCATCCGGGTTTCTCTGATTCAGTTCCACGGGTGATTTCGTTGGTTTGGCCGGCAGGTCATTTGGTCAGAACCGGCTCCCGGTCAAATGCGCCGGTGATGCAGGCAGGGCAGGCGTTCGCGAAGCTGATCCTGATAGGTAAAGTTCAATTCGCCGGTGATCACGCATGCCCGGTCCGGTGCCTGTGCGAGAATCTGCCCCCAGGGATCAATGATCACCGAGTGTCCAAAACTTTCACGCTCCGCGCTGTGTCGTCCAAATTGGGCGGGTGCAACGACATAAGCGAGATTTTCAATTGCACGGGCCCGTAGCAAAGCAAGCCAGTGATAGGCACCGGTGCGCCATGTAAATGCGGAGGGAACAAAGATAACCCGTGCTCCGCGGCCGGTCAGTACCCGGTAGAGTTCCGGAAATCGAAGGTCATAGCAGATACTGAGCCCCATGGTTGCTCCTAGTGCATCAAATGTGACCGGAGCTTTGCCGGCTTCAATATAGCGGGATTCCATGAATGAATGGGTTTCATCCAACTGGATGTCAAAGAGGTGAATCTTATCGTAACGTGCGATCATCTGTCCGTCAGGTGCGAAGACCAGACATGTATTCGTGACACGCTCATTGGCGGCAAGGGGCACCGTGCCTCCCACAATATAAATGGAGTTTATGCGGGCCAATTCCCGGAGCAGTTGCACGGCAGGTCCATGCTCAAGACTTTCAACCGCATCCATCTTTTTTCCCTCCCGATCCAGATACGAAAAATTTTCAGGAAGTGCCACCATACGGGCATCCTGCCGGACTGCATCTTTGATAAGATGCTTGACCTGTTCTAGATTGGCCTGAATATTTTGACCGGAACACATCTGAACCGAAGCAATGCGCAGAACTGAACCTGACATAACGGGGAATGGTTGACAATGGATAGAAATTTCTGTACCTTGACTCCAACGAACTAAACCCCCAACTTGATGCGGATAATCAGTGCAATTTTTATTATTTCGGTACTCCTGTCTGGCTGCAGCAGTTCAGAAACGGACACCCCCGTGGTGGATGCATTAGAAGACAATTCACGGACGGCAGAGACTGAGATGCGTCTCATGGCGACGGAAGGAGGCCAGATGCTGTTGCGCACAATTGAGGCGCATGGAGGATTAGCTGCCTGGCATCGTGCAGAGACAAGCAGTTATATCTGGGGATTCAGTGGAGGGATTC
This sequence comes from Rhodothermales bacterium, assembly GCA_022822185.1. Classification (GTDB taxonomy): domain Bacteria; phylum Bacteroidota; class Rhodothermia; order Rhodothermales; family Bin80; genus Bin80. The sequence goes on from JAJECE010000027.1 coordinate 8,555, forward strand.
AGACAAGGATGGTGGCGCATAATCGAACGCGCCAGGTCTATCACGATGTGTTGTCCGTGGGAGAGGGGCAGGCCCCGGACGGTGCCCGGATGGCATGGGATGGCACAGATGCATGGGTGTATCCCGATTCCCTGAACACGAACCCGCGTTTCATGGCTACAACAGGCTACTATTTTCAATCCATCCCCTTTATTCTCGCGGATCCGGGAATTCGTCACGAAATCCTGACACCGGCGCTGCTGGATGGTGAGGAGCATCATCTTGTGCGCGCAACCTTCAATGACGGCATCGGCGATGCGCCAGGCGATCATTATACGCTCTATATTCACGCTGAGACATATAGGGTCAATGCGCTGCGGTATCGATCTACGTTCGGTCAGGGTCGACCGGCAATCGAAGATGGCATGCCGGAAACCCTCCTGTATTACATGAATTATGTGACGGTTGACGGGTTGACGGTTCCGACCCGGTTTGAGGGATATGGATTTGCAGAAGGAGCGAAAGGGGAGAAGTATTACGAAGCCGTGTCTGGTGAGCATTCCTATACTCAGCCGTTTGACGAAAGCCGGCTCGTGATGCCGGATAGTGGTGCACGGATATCCCCAATGCCGGTTATGGAGCAGTGATCACTGCCGTCTGGAGTGATCTTTATCGAGGCGGAGACCACGGACAAAACTCGGCGGGCTTCAACGTATCGGAGAGAGTTTGTCTGTATCTGACACCGGGATTCTGACTTCACGGCGCGGCGGGGGTATCGACATGTATACAAGTCGTTACGGCACAGGCCGGATCCCTTGACGATTTGGTCGGGGAGGGGATGTTCACATTGATCCGGCCCGGTCTTATTTCAGCTTGCCGGGGGATACATCATGCAGGGCAAAAAGAATAACGTATCCCAGATATCCTTCAGTTTTTGTAACGCTTCGCAGAAACTTCAGAAAAAATCAGGCGCAGATGACATCAGGCGCATGTTGCCAAAAATAGCGACACGAACGAAGTGCAAGAGAGTACTTTAAATGCCGCGCAAAACCGGAACAGGACAGGGGGCATTGATGATTATTTCCAGATTGAGTCAAGTTTCCATACATCCAGCGATACGAGGTGTGCCGGGCCTCCTTTTGCGTAGAGTTCAATACGGTCGCTCTCCATCCGGGGAAAGATCCGGTGCGTAAAAACAAGGGACCCGTCCTGAGCAAACACTTCAATGGATGACCAGTCCACAAAAATATGCAGGCGAACGGGGCCGTCATTTCCCTGAGGAGGACCGCGATGGGAACCTGAAAAGCTGGGATGAAAATCAATGTTCCCGGACTTGCGGCCGTTCACAAAAATTTCTCCGTACTGCGTATCAAAGCCGATGGTTGTCGCCTCGTCATCGGAAACATGTACACGCAGTCCAACCTCCTCACTTTCTCCAGGCTGGAATTCAGCCAGAATCTCCAGGGCCTTCCCGCCGAACGCATCGCCGGGATCCATCGTTCCGGTGAGAAGCTGATCTTCAATTCGAAAGTGATCCCGGCGCAAGATCTGGAGTTCTTCAACCGGTCGCTGTATCAGGCGCAGTTCCCCGCCGGTCCGCCGCAGGGTTAAGGACCGCGGGATACTCTGTACACCTCTCCATGGATGCGTTGGAAGGTTGTTCGCATACAGCCAGTTGTTCATCCAGCCCAGCCAGATTCTCCGCTCGTCCTCGGCCGGTATATCTGACCAGGATACCGCCGCATAGAAGTCCCTGCCGTACTCCAGCCAGTAGGTATCCAGGTGGTCGGAGGTGAAGGTTGTTCCGTCAAAATGTCCCACGAAGTACTGGCCGCCAGAACCCCCTGCAATCGCTTCGTTTCCCTGATCTACTTGAAGGACCCAGCGTGACACGCCGGGTTCATTCTCTACCTTGAGTTCAAAGAGGTCGGGGCATTCCCAGGTCCCGTCTGCGTTGCCAGACGGCCCGAAGGAACTCAGAAACTCCCAATCCTTCAGGTTGAAAACGGTCATTGCTGTAGGCAATGTATTGGTTCTGCTTCCTTTGATTGGGGTAATGTGCGGTGTAGATGGCCACCAGAGGAGGCTTATCAGAGGTGGCGAAGCCGGAAGAGTTCTGCCAGTCAACCACGGCGCTTCCCGAAAATGCCATCGTACTGTCCGTCTCAGGGATTGCAAGTGGCAGATGCGTCCAGTGGACTAAATCCGTACTGACCGCATGCCCCCAACTCATGTGTCCCCACTGAATCCCCTCCGGGTTGTGTTGATAAAAGAGATGGTACTCTCCATCGTAATAGACCATCCCGTTTGGATCATTCATCCAGTTCACCGCAGGAGAGAAATGAAATTGCGGCCGGTACCGCTCCTGATAGGTCGCCTCCTGTGCGATGCTCTGTGAATCACCGAGGTAGATAAAAAGAATAGATACTGCCAGGGAAGTACGGACTTGAAATGACATATTTGATGTTCCGGTTGCTTATAAGAACCCTTAATATAGGGATTGATTCAGCGTACATGAATGTAAGTTTGGCAGGAATGAGCAGGATTCACCCCAAGAAGGTGTTTTATGTTCGCAGTCTTCGCCGTTTTGTGTGTCAGGAGAAGAAATGATCAGGTTTTGAGAGAACCGGCCATGCAAAAGCCGTCCAATTGTGGTAACTTTGGAGGTGTTAACCATTTCAGATTGTTATGTCGCGAACAAAAAAACTCAATCGTAGAGAGTTTATCACCACTACGACGGGAACGGCCGCGGTTGCGGCTGTACTTCCCCGGAAAGTCTTTGGCGGGCCGGGTCGGGTTGCCCCCAGTGACCGGATCCAGGTTGCATTGATCGGTTGCGGAACGCAGGCTTTGCGTCAACTGATGGGAGATTGGCTTCCAAGAGAGGATCTGCAGGTCACTGCGATCTGTGACCCGAATATGGACTCGGAAGATTATCGCGACTGGAGTCCGCACGGTCTGCGCAATTCCGTGCGTGAATTTCTGGGGAACTCCAACTGGGGATCTGAAACCGGTATTCGGGCAGGACGCATGGCGGCAAAAGAACTGATTGAGGGATACTATGCAAAGGAGCGTGCACAGGGCGGCTGGGAAGGACTGAAGCTGTATGCGGATTACAGAGAGATGCTGGCGGAATCTGAGGGCATTGATGCGATCATTGACATGACCCCTGAGCATCTTCACGGGGTGGTGAACATTGCGGGGATGGAAGCAGGCAAGGCGGTGGTCTCCCACAAGGTGCTTGCGAATACATTGCATGAGGTGCATCATACGGTTCGCGCGGCCAAAGAAACCGGTGTGACCACACATCTCATGGCATGGAATAATGATCCGGCACTCTATCAACTATGGGAATGGCTGGGGCAGGGGGTAATCGGAAAGGTGAAAGAGGTCCATAACTGGTCCAATCGTCCGATATGGCCGCAGGGATGGATCGAAACCCCTAAGGAGGAGATGCCGATCCCTGACGGGATGGACTGGAGCCTGTGGCTGGGCTGTGTACCGGATCGTCCCTACCACATCAATTACACCCATGCACTCTTCCGGGGATGGTTTGAGTTCGGCAGTGGATGTCTGGGGGACATGGGACAGTACAGTTTATGGAGGACCTATCGGATGCTCAATCCAGGCCCGGTGATTCGCGTCGTGTCAAATGTTGCTACGGGTGCAGCCATTGTCGGGAATCAAAGTCAGTGGCGTCGTTCCGAGGTTGCGTTCCCGACCGCAAGTACGGTGCACTTTGAACATAAAGATCTGGATATTTTCTGGTATGACGGCGGGATGAAGCCGCGCATAGCAAAAGGGTTACTGGCTCCGGGAGAACGACTTCCCAACCAGGGTGTCCTGTATGTGGGAGAATATGGAACAATCATCGGGAACTTCCTGGGGACCGATTTTCGGCTTCTCCCCGAAAGCAGGATGACGGCACTACAGGGATCTTTACCTGCGGAGAGATCTGGAGAGGAGGTGAAAAATTCTGTGGACGAGTACATGGACGCAATCCGGGATGGTAAGCAAAGCCGGGGGAGCTTCATCAACATTGCAGATCTTGCCGAGGCGACCTGTCTGGGGACTATTGCGATCAGAACAGGGGAGCAGATCAGCTGGGATGCCGCGAACATGAAAATGCTCAGTAACAACGTTCCGCATGAGTTCATGACCCGTGTATATCGTGAGGGCTGGGCGGTATAGCAGCCCGTGGATAAAGTACCTTTTTGGAGACCAAGTCGTCGGAAGTACGAATTTCGGCATAGATCCTCTTTTTGGCCCATTTGAGCGCGAAATATTTCCGCAAGCGCTCTAGCAGCCCGTGGGTAAAGTATGATCACAGAGTTAGACAGCACACCTGCGTGTCATAGATGGTCAAACCATCTATTTTTCGCCCTTTTTGAGACTCTAAATGGCCAAAAACGTCTCTTCTATAGCTATTTTGAACAGTTTAATCTCCAAAACCAACCCAAAAAGTGTTGCTCAGATTTTTCTGGACTTTATCCACAGGCTGCTAGAGGTCGCAAAATCGCTCAAAATGTGCAATCTTGCCCCTTTTTTATCCAAAAAAAGACGAAAATGGCACTACCATGCCACTACCAGCGCCGATTGGACGGAACTATTCCCTTGAAGAACCCTTGGCTTCCCCACACCACAGCGGGTTCGCATTAAAAGACTCAGGTTAAATGCCGCCCTCTGGGTCACCATCCGCTTCATAATTTCAAGGTTGTCCCGAACATAAACTCTTCGCATTCCCCCCGTCTCCAGAAGGTGCGCAAACGCACGTTCCACTTTCTCTCCCCGCTGCCGTTGTAATGACTTTCCACGCGCCCCACGAATCCGCCGCCGATTCGCATACGTCGGCTTCTGTGCCTCTTTATTCTTCTTCCAATTCCGATGCCCACGCCGGGGCTCACTCACATAACTGCGAAGCCCTCGTTCCTCCAGCGAAACCATGACCTCATTCGAATGATACCCCTTATCCGCAACCACTTCCTCCGCCACTAAGTCCACTGCTTCCAATTGCTCCGCCGCCGCATCTAACGTAACCGGGAGCGAGGCGGTATCCCCACCATCCATCGTTTGAACCGTCATCGCCACCAGTGCCCCCGTATCCATATCGACCGCGTTTTCCAGCTTGTGCGCCAAGTGGGTCCGACCATCTTTCATCTTCGTAATCCGAGCGTCCGGGGCATCGGGATGCATCCAGACCTCATTCGATCCCTTCTTCTTGCGCTTTTTGTCCAATTTCGCCAAATCCTCCCGAGTGGGGTTCTCTATCCCTGCCTCCTCCGCCAGTTTCTTCAAAAAATCATTATAACTCATCCCATTCTCCCGAAGAACGATAGAGCGCAGCACCGCATTTGCCGTCAGCGTTGTGGAATCCACACCTAACGTCTTACCGCGTAACAAGCCCACCTCCTTCAACAACGCTAACACCCAAACAAACACCGCCTCATGCGCCGCTAAACTCAACCGCTTTCGCGTCTTGGATAACGTACTGTGACACGGGGGAGACTCGGTTATCTCA
>JAJECE010000123.1 GCA_022822185.1 Rhodothermales bacterium
CACATTGTCCCCATTAACGTCTTCGAGAGTGATACCTAATGCGTCAGACAGTAAGCACGGTGAGGTTATTGTGCAAAGATCGCCGCTACCATTGACTAGGTCCACATAGTAGTCAGCCGTACCCTGTGAAGATGCACTGCGAGGAATGACCAGAACGGTCAGCAGTGCTAGAAGTGTCAGAAGGGAATTACCCCCCCCCATTTTGTAATGTGTTTCATATGTTTCAGGCCTTCGGCCGGTTAATTTGATTGCTTGATATACTAAAAAAACATGCAACTAGAACTGTAGGCATTATTTCATCCTACAGACATGTTTACCTCGACTCTACCACACAGTTCCATCTGATTGAAGTATAAGGATTCGGAATATGTGCAGACATCTTATCATAGGTACTCCTTGGCATCCCTGCGAGGCGGGAATTGATCATGCCACTGAATTCATCTTGCACACCCCGTTCAACCATTTCCCATTTCGAAAATACCCTTGTTCAGATCCAATACCACAGAACTCATTCGTATGTATCCCGCTTCACATTTGCCGACCTCACATGGATCCATCTCCATCGGTCAACTCTGCCGTCAACTTGACCACCTATCAAGAACACCTGTAACGAGATACTCACAAATAAAGAAAATTAACGAAAAAAGGGGCATCCCAATACCCTTCGGTATCCGGGTGCCCCCGTATCCTCTATTTTACCAACGTCATGAGCCCCGTCTTATAATACCTGCTCTCCGCTCCTGTCGCAGTCATACGATACAGATAAGTCCCAGATGCAAGGTTAACCGCATTCAAATCAATGATATGGTTCGCGCCCGCTTCAAACACTTGCACAGGTAATTCCATCACTTTACGTCCCAATACATCTATAACCTGCAACGTGACCTGTGCACTCTCGGGAAGATCAAACTGGATTCGGGTGGACGGATTGAACGGGTTCGGGTAATTTCCATGGAGCGCAAACTCTGTCGGAAGTTCGGTGATTTCGCCCTCTATCGATGTTGCGACATTCGGAAAAAAGGCACCTGCGAGGATCTGCTTTCCTTCTATACCCTCTGCTTCGATAAATAGTGAATAGGCCGTCCTAAGGGTTCCTGCATTCGGATCATATGGGAGAATATTCGGATCAGGGTCATCATTTGGATCATCTGGATTATTCCACCAATAGTCCACATATCCTCCCCCACCCAGACCTGTATCAATGATTCTTCGTACGAAAGTTGTATCCCCTCTCAGATCGGGATTGTTGATAACTGTCCGCCCCTCACGCCACGCATCTAATCCGTGGAAGACTACATACCCTTCCGGTGTCACCAGATAAAGATAAACCAAACCATCCCGGAAGAATCCTCCATCTTTGGCATCCTTCCTGAATTCCACCTTTAACTGCTGGGACCCAGCAAGTCCTATCGACTCATAGAGTTGAGTTGCCCATGTCGCCGACCCCTCTACGAACTGTTTCAGGGTTTCTCTGTCTTTTACATCCGAAGCGGAAACATCAGGATATTCAAGCTCGTCGGGGAGAGACACGTTAAGAAAACTTAAATCCTGATAGTATCCGCCAACAACAACAAGATCCGAGTTGACTGACGGTGCATAGTAACGCTTAGCATAACTGGGCTTGCAGGTGGCATCTGGCGCATTGTCCGCATCATCATTGGGATCATTCCAGCAGTACTCCACCCTGATTGGCTCTTCGCCTTCTTTGGCCTTCAGTATTTCCTTAACCACTTCATTGCCCTCATCATCCTTTACATCCAGCGCCATTAAACCGTTCAAGTTCGGATTTTTACCATAGAAAATAATGGTACCATCATTCTCCCCCTGCGGGGTACCAACTGAAAACAGAATCACATAGATCTTGCCGGAGTTGTAATCACTGCCCTCCTGGTATATACTACCGAGCAGTCTCGTGCCTTCTTCAATCGTCCGTATCCCTTCAAATACCGATGTGGCCCAGGTGACAAAAGCCTTGAGCAAATCTTCATTCACCTTCCCATCATCATCCAGAACTGCACCCGCGGTAACTTTGGGAACCTGCGCCTGAAGTAAATTGGATCCGAATAACTGCATCCCTCCCCCAAAAAGGATTATGGAAAGAGCGATTCCGATAAATGTTCTGCCGATTAACAATTTCATTCTCCTACGTAGTTTAGTGGACTGATTAACGCTACCCCCATCAATGTAAACAGATGGAGACTGTTAAAGATAAGAAAAACGCAACTGGAACTTCTACTTTGGCATCCCCATTAAGTTCAGACAGGAACTGATGCGCAGAGAGTTCTATGGAATATTGCAATGCAAATCTGGCCAGACGACGAGGCATCTGGCGAAGAATTTTGGACTCAGAGGCTCCACCATCAGACGCGTTTTTAAGGCGGAAACCCGATAAAATCCTGCAACACTTCATGTCTCGGCGTTTTGATGACCTGGAGTTTGTTTCGCTGTTCATTGATGGCCGGACGCTCAGAAATGCAAACTCTCTTTGCGATAGACCGGGCCACAGAAGGGGAGAAGACCATTCCGGGATTCGCAGAAGTGAAAAACGAGTCCACTGAATGTGTCATTGCGCTGCTGCAGGGCCCGCAGGAACACGGCTTTCGACCGGCGGGGAGATTACCGTTGCCGGACAGAGGTGCTGATTCAGCGGTGTCGGCAGCAAAAGCGAGAAAATGTTATTCCAGGATCCATGATCCAGACTTTATCGCAGATATCAAGAAAAATCTGGAGCCGACGTAGGATCGGGAAAAAGGAAAACTGCCGGCACTGATTTCGCCTTCCTGAAAGATGGATGTCCCAAAACTTCGGCCAGCTTAAACGGTGTCTGAAAAAACGCTGACGCTCCATAAGCTGAGGATGCCTAAACTGCCTCAGGATCGGCCCCGAACCACGAATATGATTGAGAGCATCAACCATGCACAGGCGTACACCAGATGTGGAGTTATTCGATGATACAATTCCAGTCGGCACCACCAATGGATCGCCGCAGCGTTTCAGGATATTGCGGGGCGATCTCTCCATACAATTGCTCGGATGGCAGCGGGAAGCGCTGCTCCGAGCACTGAAGTGGTACGGTTAAATGAAAATCGCTATATTGTGGTCCTGCGAAACCCGATCAACTTAACTCTGGTGGTGCATCCTCAGGAACGAGTTCCGGTATTCCGCCTTTGTTTATACGCTTTTTTTATATCTTGAGACAGCATACTGGTCAGTGTTTGTGCTCTCTGATTGGAGTTCTTCAATGTACGGTTGAGTCAAATTGGGTGGCATACATGATTACTCCGACCCTGTCAGGGACTCATTGTTAGTTGAATTTCTATTCATAATTTCTGCAAACAATTTTGCAAGGGCACATACCGGATGAATGCAACCCCACCGTTAGGGGATGAAGCAGATTCGCAGGATTCACAGCACATTTCGCAATTTAAACACAATTATGCTTCCGTTTTACCCAGAGAACATAAACCCCAGTGATGATGCCAGTTAATCGCACTGAAGAGGCCATCGCTATCGTAGGGATGGCCTGCCGCTTTCCGGGCGCACCTGATCTTTCTGCCTTTTGGGAATTGCTTGAATCTGGTACGAATGCCGTCAAAAAAGGAGATCCAGGATCTGGCATTGGGCGTATCGGGAAACTTTTGGTTAGCCCTGAACCAAAAGCCGCCTGCCGTTTTGGGGGGTATCTTGACGACGTAGAACTGTTTGATGCAGCTTTTTTTCGCCTCTCTCCCGTTGAAGCACAATTACTGGACCCTCAGCAACGGTTGATGCTAGAGACATGCTGGTATGCTCTTGAGGACGCGGGAATCGCACCAGATTCCCTCCAAGGCAGCCGAACCGGTGTCTACACTGGGGTGAGTTCCAGTCAACACCTTGAACTGGTCATGGGCGCAATTGATGTTGACATTATTGATCCGGCTTCCAGTCTCTACGCGGCGACCGGTAACGCTCCAAATACGGCCAGCGGACGAGTTTCGTTTGCGCTTGGGCTAGAAGGACCTGCAATTTCGATTGACACGGCATGCTCTTCATCACTGGTCGCAATCCACCAGGCGGTGCGCGGTCTGCAGGGAGGAGACTCAGATATAGCTCTGGCAGGCGGTGTCAATATGGTTCTGTCCGGGGCGGCCATGGAACTGCGTGCCAATGCCGGAATGTTATCCCCTGATGGACGCTGTGCAACTTTTGATGAAGCAGCAAACGGATACGTACGGGGGGAAGGATGTGGAATCATTGTGCTCAAGCGGCTGGCTGAAGCAGAGGCAGACGGTGATCGGATATGGAGTGTCATCCGGGCAACCGCGGTGAATCAGGATGGTGCCAGTGCCGGATTAACCGTTCCCAATGGAATCTCACAGGAACGTGTAATTCAGACTGCCCTGCGGCGAGCAAACCTTGAACCCTCTCAGATTGACTATCTGGAAACCCATGGAACAGGTACAAAGGTTGGGGATCCCATTGAATTGCAGGCAATCGGGAATGTATACGGAGCGGAGCGTGCTGCCGATCAGCCACTTTTAATCGGATCCGTAAAAACCAATATCGGGCATCTCGAAACGGCAGCCGGCGCAGCCGGGATCATCAAAGTGATCCTCTCCATGAATAAGGGATACATTCCCCCACATCTTCACTTTCACAAGCCCAATCCAACGTTAGCCTGGGAGGAACTCCCGATTCAGGTGACTGCTGAAAAACATGACTGGCCGTGTGCCCCTGAACGGGTACCCTGTGCGGGAGTCAGTGGATTCGGCTGGTCAGGAACCAACGCCCATATTATCCTGCAAGGGTACGACAGGCAAAACTCAACTGCCCGGCATACGGGGCTGACGAAAACTGTCATGGGATTACCAAAACAGGTGGCCGTTGCACTGCCGCAATCCGTTGCACAGGAACCGCCGGAACCATCGGCCCTCCCTGAACGCAAACTGCGCATACTCCCCCTGTCTGGCAAGTCAGACAGGGCGCTCGTCGACGCGGCGAAACAATATCAAGCGTGGCTGGACAAACACGACAAAGAGCTTGACTCCGAAACCGAACAAGTGCTCCTCTCAAATATGGCATGGACCGCCTGCATGGGGCGCAGTCACTTTCCCCATCGGGCCGGACTCATCTATGATGATCTCACGCAACTGCGCAAACAGCTGGATACGCTGATTGAGGCCGGCAAGGGCTCCGATCCATATCAACCGAAAAAAATTGGATTCCTGTTCACCGGACAAGGAAGCCAATGGATCGGGATGGGGAAGGATTTATACAAAACCGAACCGGTGGCACGCGCCGTACTTGATCGTTGCAACGAAATCGTCCGGGCAGAGAGGAATACGTCGTTACTGGATGTGATTTTTGGACGAAATCAGGAAGACCTGTACAACACCATTTGGGCGCAGCCTGCGATCTACGCGATTGAGTGTGCCATTGCTGAGCTCTGGATAAGCCTGGGAGTTCGTCCTCAAATGGTCATGGGACATAGCGTCGGAGAATTCGCCGCGGCCCATATTGCGGGTGTATTCAGCCTGGAAGATGGCCTCCGAATCATGATGAGGCGAAGCGAACTCCTCTCTTCGCTTCCCGAAGCCGGGGCAATGGCGGCCATATTCGCTCCGGTCTCCGAGGTAAGATCTGCCGTGCGTGAACAAAATGAAAAACTTGAAAGCGAACGATTGGGGATTGCGGCAACCAATGGAGCACATCAGGTGATCAGCGGATCCGTGGACGCAGTCCAGACGGTGGCTAAGTATTTCGAGTCCAGAAATGTCCGCGTAACCTTCCTGAGGACTGATCAGGCGTTCCACAGTCCTTTGGTAGAGCCGCGCCTGGATGCACTGGAAAAACTCTTTGAAGAGATTGAAATCGCCACACCCTCCGTACAATTTGTAAGCAATGTAACCGGCCAGGCGGCAGGCCCTGACATGATCCTTGACGGGAACTACTGGCGCCGGCATGCCCGTGAAGCAGTTTCATTCAGCCAGGGAGTTCGAACCTTTGCAGCGCTGGGAGTGGACATGGTCATTGAGGTCGGTCCCCATGCCGTACTCGGACCTATGCTTTCACTTGCATGGCCGGATTCAGCAGAAGATCCGCTCAGAGGTGCTGCACCTCCGCGCGTGCTGTCAAGTCTTCAGCGCCCCTCGAAAGACGATGCAGTTTCCACAGACGCGTTTGAACCTGGGTTCATGGCATCCGTGGCAGACGCGTACGAGGCCGGCGTAAATCTCTCATTTGAGGGCCTGTTTGCCGGTGAAACCCGCAATCGCATTTCGCTTCCCGGATATCCGTTTCAGCGTGAGTATCACTGGGTTGATGTCTCTAAACGGCGAAAGCGAAGTGCTGACCACCCCCTGCTAGGAGAGCGGCAGGAATCAGCCAGCGGTGAGGTTTTCTTTGAGACAGAACTATTCCCGTCAGATCCGGCATGGCTTCATGATCACAAAGTGTATGATCAGATTCTGGCCCCGGGCGCGTTTTACGGGGCCTTGGCAATTGCAGCTTCCCGTTCCGAAAACGGTGGCGGAACTGTAGAGGATCTGCACTTTCATACTCCGATGATTTTTCCCGGGAAAAGTTTGGAAAAAGGGAATGATTCTGATACGGGGCGCAAGGTGCAGACCGTGATACGACCATCTGAAAATCTTTACCTCATCCAGATCCTCAGCAAAGCAGAAAAGGAGATAGAATGGACCGTACATGCAGAATGCCATGTGTCCACCGAATCCAATGCGCCCCAAGGCCTTGAACACATCAATCTGGATCAGCTCAGGAACTCAATGCTGCCGGGGAATATTTCTGCTTTTTATCAGGACAAGAAAAATGCAGGGATCAACTTTGGACCATCCTTTCATACGGTTCAGGCGATCTGGATGGGCGATGGTGAAGCTCTGGGCGAGATCGTCCTGCCGGAAAAATCCGCACTGAGTAACGTGACCGTACATCCTCTACTGCTGGATGGCTGTTTTCAGGTGATGGCGGCTGCGCGCCGTACAGACGCAGAACAAGAAAAGATTACCTATCTCCCCTTTGGCTGCGACCGGCTGTGGTTCTCAGACCGGCTGCCGAACCATGTGTTCTGTCACATTCAAATGAATAAACCCCCGGAGGAGGCGAAAGAAAAGTCAGATACATCCGTGGAAGTCATGAGTGGAGAACTGCGTATCTACGATACGAACGGTGCGCTGCTGGGTGGATTAAACGGGTACATTGTTAAGCGTGCAACGCGGGCAACCCTGCTTCCTGCGGTTGACGATGTAGATGACCTTCTCTACGAGATACTCTGGCGTGAAAACCCTTTAATCCCGGTGATATTGCCGGCGGATTTTCTTCCATCTCCCAAAACAGTTGCCGAAAACTCGGGGCGGCTGTCCGCATATTTGAAGGAAGAGGGGGTACAGCCGGAAGAGCGGCTTGCTCTTCTGGATGACATGGAATGGTGGGCTCGCTCGCGTGCACTCGCAACCCTGGAAGAATTGGGATGGCAGCGTGAGAAAGGAGAAACCATAGAATCGGAGGTGTTACGGGACCGTTTGGGCGTCCTCTCAGACCATGAGCGCGTTTTTCGGCGAATGCTTGAGATGCTGGCACAGTCCGGGATTCTAGAAAAGATTGACGGCTCATTTGCAGTCAGACTCGCATCTGGAGATCCATTGCCGGATGAAATGCCTGTAGATCTGGAGGCATTCGCAGACGAGATGACTGAAAAACATCCTCATGGTGCAACTGAGATCGGGCTCTTTCGGCGTTGTGGGCCAGCCTTGGGCGAAGTACTTCGCGGGCAGGCAAACCCTCTGATATTATTGTTCGATAGCGGAGATCCAACTCCGGGAGATCTATACATCAAGGCACCGGTGGCGCGGGCAGCAAACCGTATTATGAAGGAGACGGTTTCTATGCTTATGAGGGACTTGCCCGCCGGGCGCCGCCTCAGAATCATTGAAGTTGGTGCGGGTACCGGCTCGGCGACTGCCGCAATCCTTCCCCAGCTTCCAGAGGGACGTTTTGATTATATGTACACCGACATCTCGGCGGTTTTCTTCGCTGAAGCGGAAGCACAATTTGGAGGGAACCCCATGGAATACCGCCCCCTGAATATCGAGAATGATCCGGCAACTCAGGGGTTTGAGTTGCACAGCTATGACTTGTTGATTGCTTCAAACGTGCTGCATGCCACACGATATCTTCATGAGACGCTTGGATACTGCCGGGACCTGCTTGCACCATCTGGTCAATTGATTGCCCTTGAGAATATGTATGGGCATGGATGGATGGATCTGACGTTTGGACAACTGGACGGATGGTGGCGATTTGCCGACGATTATCGCCCGCATCATGTCATGGCCGGCCCGACAGTGTGGCGGCGTGCACTCCATGATGCAGGTTTTAGCGAAGCAAAGGTTCTCGGTGTCACAGAAACTGATTCGGTCAGAGGTGACGAAAAGGGGGTGATTCTAGCCCAGATTCCAGTCGAAATACGGGAGCGTACCGGAGTCTGGGTCTTAGCAGGTGATCACGGTGGTATTGCCCAGGGGCTGGCGGAGGATTTAGTCAAGCGTCATCAGGCGGTCGTCCTTGCAGGTGCAGGAGAAGCAAATCTGGAACATCATCTCCTGGAATTCAATGAGCCTGGAGTTATCCGTGTCACCACAGACCTGCATTGCCGGAAATCGTGGGAAAAACTGCTGCAAAGTATCCCCAAAGACCTGCCGCTGCAGGGAGTCGCCCATCTCATTGCTCTGGATGGCAAAGGCCCGAATACTCCGACTAGGGAGATGGCACAGAATATCAGACACACCGCAGGGAGTGCACTTGCACTGGTACAGGCGGTGATTGATACCAACGCAGTACCCGGCAAAGGCCTGTGGTTTATCACGAAGGGAGCCCAGGTGCTGGAAAAAGAGGCGGCGGATCAGCTGGCCGGTGCGGCGTTATGGGGATTTGGCAAGGGGGTAGCGCGGGAGTTGGCGCACCTGCAGACGAGAATGATTGATCTGGATCCGGGCGAAACGGCACCGGACCCCGATTTGGTGGCCGAACTGCTCAATCCTGACCGCGAAACTCATATTGCCTATCGTTACGGACGACGAAATGTGGCACGTCTGGTCAGAGAGAATATGAGACCGGGGCGCCTGAGTTTCCCGGATCAGTCGGCCTGGGTATTGGCACCGGATCCGCACGGCATCATTGAAAATATTCATGCTGAGACGCTCCCTCTTCGAAATTTATCGCCAAATGAAGTCCGTGTTGCAGTCAAGGCCTGCGGCCTGAATTATTGGGATGTCTTTCGTTCTCTCGGATTTATTCAGGAAGATAACCTCGGCAGAGAGATGTGCGGGGATGTGCTTGAAGTAGGCGCTGATGTATCGAGGATCTCGGTCGGTGATTATGTCGTCGGATTGGGGTTTGGTGCATTTGCATCAGAACTCGTGACTCACGAAGAACTGGTGGCACCTGCACCAGCGGGATTCTCCGTGTCCGAACTGGCGACGATACCCTGTGCTTTTGTTTCAGCTGCGCTGTCCTATGAGCTTTCGGGTCTAGAGGCTGGCGACCGGGTTCTGGTTCATGCTGGATCGGGAGGTGTAGGATTGGCTGCGATTCAAATGGCCCAGGCCGCAGGAGGCGAAGTTTTTGCAACCGCAAGCGCTCCGAAGCAGGGATATCTGCGTTCGCTGGGCGTGAAACACGTATTCAACAGCCGTGAGACCCGGTTTGGGGAAGAAATTCTTGAGGCCACCAATGGTGAGGGGGTTAATGTGGTGCTCAACAGCCTTACCAGCGAAGGGTTCATTGACGCAAGCCTGTCATGTCTCGCGAAAGGAGGACGATTTATAGAACTGGCAAGACGGGATATTCTAAGTGAAGAGGAAATGGCCGCCGTGCGTCCTGATGTGAGTTATGCCATTCTTGAACTGGACACACTCAAGAAAACCGATCCCGCCCAGGTTGGCAAGGTGTTCCGAAACCTGTTACAACGGTTCGAATCCGGGGAACTGAAGCCGCTTATTCACAGCAGATGGCCCATATCCGAAACGAGAGATGCCTTGCAATTTATGCGGTCCGCCCGCCATCTTGGCAAGATTGTTGTCACGACATCCGTACTGATGCGGGGGCACTTAAAAGCGGATCGAACTTATCTGATTACCGGTGGCTTGGGAGGGATCGGACTTGCCGTGGCAAACTGGCTGGCGGATCATGGAGCAAAAGTCATTGTGCTGAACGGGCGGCGCCCACCAGAGGGGGAGGCACAGGAATCCATTGATGCGCTGCAAGCACGAGATGTTACCGTGCGAGTCGCCCTTGCAGATGTGACAGATCCCGTTGCGGTGGACAAGATGCTTGCCGATCTACAGAAGGAACTGCCGCCCCTTGCCGGGGTTATTCACAGCGTAGGTGTATTGTCAGATGGCGGATTGGGAAGCCAGACCTGGGAGCGATTCCAGCAGGTTCTGTGGCCGAAAATAATCGGTGCATGGCATTTGCATCATGCCACCGCAGATTGTGATCTGGACTTATTCATTCTCTTTTCCAGTCGTGTGGGGGTGCTGGGGAATCCGGGGCAGGCAAATCACGCGGCTGCGAATGCATTTTTAGATCAGCTCGCTGCACATCGTCGCGCAATCGGACTTCCGGGTCAAGCGATTGCCTGGGGGGCCTGGTCCGACATTGGCGAAGCGGCCGAGCAAAAAGAGCGGATTGAGGAGCGGCTGGCGGCATTTGGCAGCCGCTGGTTCACACCGCAGCAGGGGATCGAAGTACTCAGCAAACTGGCACGCACCGGTGTAACACATGCTGCGGTCATGGCGATGGATTGGGAAGTTTTCCAGAAAGCCATCCAGGATCGTCCGGCTTTCCTGGAGGATCTGCTGGAAGATGCCTCGGAAGCAGAGTCTGAAGAGACGGTCTTACTGGAAGATCCTGTATCCCTGTTGCGCGAACTGCCGGCCGCCGAGCACAAGGACCTGCTTGTATCTTTCCTTCAGCAGGAATTGCAGGCAGTATTGCGCCTGCCGAACGCCCCCTCGCCCACCGTCGGCTTTTTCGACTTAGGGATGGACTCGTTGATGGCCGTTGAACTGCGGAATCGACTCAACCGCGCATTTGCTGACGAGTATGTGGCACCAAATACGGTAGTGTTTGACTACCCCGACATCAACACGCTTGCGGAGCATCTGGCCGATGAGTTAGGAGCACTCGGCCCCGCCCCTTCCGCCCCACAGCAGCAAAAACCCGTCACTCAACAACCGATCCTGCGCAATGAAGAGGACGACATTGCCGTCATAGGCATGGCCTGTAGACTTCCTGGTGCTCCGGATCTTGAGGCATTCTGGAAATTACTTGAATCCGGCGGCAATACCGTTTCGGACGGGCGCAGTGACGCTGGTCCATGGACGGGGATACTGGGAGATCCTGCTGCCGAGGATCCCCTCATCAGACGGGGATCATTTCTGGATGAGTTGGATCAGTTTGACGCAAAATTTTTTAATATCAGACCGATTGAAGCCCGGATCATGGATCCAAGACAGCGTATTCTCCTGGAGACCAGCTGGCAGGCACTCGAGGACGCTGCAATTGATCCTCATTCCCTCAGATCCAGCCGAACCGGAACCTATATTGGCATGGGGGCCAGCGAATATCGCGATTTAGTTGCTGCAAGCGGCCAACCGTATAATTATCTGGGTACTTCTGCCAGTGCTGCGATCGGACGTATTTCTTTTATGCTGGGACTGATGGGACCGGCTGTTGCGGTGGATATGACCTGTGCGTCTTCGCTGGCTGCAATTCATCAGGCATCATCTGGACTCCGACACGGAGAAATCAACCTTGCGCTGGCGGGAGGTGTCCAGGTGATGCTCTCTCCTTCGGTCACTGGATTTCTGGCAGAATACGGCATGCTATCGTTAAGCGGGAATTGCAGAACATTTGATGCAAGTGCGGATGGCTTCGTTCGGGGCGAAGGTTGCGGTATCGTGGTTCTCAAGCGATTACATGATGCCGTGTCGGACGGGGACAGAATCTGGGGGGTCATTCGCGGTTCCGCCTTGAATCAGAATGGTGCCAGTGCTTCACTTACAGTCCCAAATGGCAAAGCACAGGAACAGGTGCTGGAAGATGCGCTGACTCAGGCTGGGATTCCACCCTCAGAAGTAGACTTCCTGGAAGTACACGGAACCGGTTCGCAATTAGGGGATCCGATTGAAGTGAATGCAGCCGCTTCCGTATATGGTAAAGATCGTGGAACGGATCATCCGCTCCTGCTTGGAACCGTTAAGACAAACATTGGCCACCTTGAATCAGCGGCAGGGGTGGCGGGTTTTATCAAGGTGCTGTTGGCAATGCACCGGGGAGTGATTCCCAAACATCTGAATTTCGAAAACCCGAACCCGTATTTGGATTGGGAGCAGTTGCCGGTTCAGGTCACATCCGAGAAAATGGATTGGCCAAATCAAACGGACCGCCCGCCCCGGGCCGGAATAAGCGCTTTTGCGGTCTCAGGTGCGAACGCACATGTGGTGGTGGAGGGCCGCAATATATCCGAAGATTCAGAACCTCATTTTCCTGCAGGACCTCCAGAATTTATTGCCGTCCCCGATCTGAATACGTGCGTAAATCTTCCAGATCCTGTGGACGGGGATCAACGGCGTATGAGGCTGCTGCCCCTATCCGCGAAATCAGACGAAGCGCTGCGGGCATTGGCAAAACGATACCTCCACTGGCTGGATACCTACCCCCCAAAGGCACCCTCCGGGGGAGCTGCAGAGACTTTGCTTTCAGATATGGCATGGACAGCCGCCGTGGGAAGGAGCCACTTATCCCATCGTGCCGGCGCTGTATTTGAGGACGAATCTTCACTGCGAAACAACTTGATCAGAATCGCCGATACGCATGGAAGATTGCCTGTGCCCGAAAAAAGTCCGAAACTGGCGTTTCTCTTTAACGCAGAGGATCATCTTGAAATTGAAATGGGAGCAGAATTGTATCGCACTGAGCCCGTCGTGCGTGCGGTTCTAGATCAATGTGACGAGCTGTTGCAGGCAGAATTAGGAGGCTCCCTGCTGGATGTGATATCTGGGGGATCCGAAAAACTCCCTGACTCAAAGATATGGCAATCTCCCGCGTTCTTTGCTCTGCAATGCGCCCAGGTTGCTCTATGGGAGAGTGTCGGAGTTCGTCCTGATGTCATATTTGGGATTGGTACAGGAGAACTGGCAGGTGCATATGCAGCCGGCGCTTTGAAGCTTGAGGACGGCCTGATTCTCGCCATGCGGCGCACTGAACTGATGAATGGAAACCCGGGTGACAAGAATGTTCAAACTTTCCTGACGGAAATATCATTTTCACCGCCATCCATCTGCATGGTGAGTGGAGTAACCGGTCTGCAAGTAAGTTCCGATATGCCCCTGGATGCAGCCTATTGGGTGCAACAGGCGCACACACCTGTCGCATTTGAGCAAAGTATCACGAGCATTGCGGAAATGGAAGTAACGGCTGTCGTGGAAATCGGCCATGAAGCGCAGTTGAGACAAAAGATTCTTTCCGCTTGGCCAAAAATTTCAAAACAAGCCGACGCTGAACTGCAAACCATGGTGCTTGCAGGCGCGGGGAAATCAACCGGGGACGACCTCAAATCATCGAAAGAAAACTTCATGCATTCGGTCGCAGGGCTGTATGAGGCAGGCCTCACTCCGAATTTTCCAGGATTGTTTGCTGGAGAAAAAAGATGCCGTATCTCGCTGCCCGGTTATCCCTTTCAACGTCAGCATTTCTGGTTCGAGAACTCTGACGCAAGTTCATGATCACGGCAGTTTTGAAAAGTTCTCACCTCATTGAAATGTTTCTATCCGCACAGTTCCCCAGAACAGAGACATCATCTCTGAATCAACAGCAAAACAATCAGTGAGGATGGCGAACATCTGGAGCAGCAGTATGTTCTAGTTGCGTATATTAACTATGGCTTGTAGCCTTCTTCACCCATAAACCCATTACAATTATTGAAATGAGCACAATCGAACAGCGTTTTCTCAATCTACTGGATAGCCAGTTGGACATCAGCGATGCATCCGCCTTGGATGTTGATGTTAAGGATCTCCACATCAACTCAATGGATACGGTTTCCTTCCTGAAAGCCTTTAATCATGAGTTCGGGGTGGATATCGCACCAGCCGATGCCGCAAAAATGTCGAAATTGCGGGACTTTCTTGATCATGTCTAAACCGGCCGGATGCCGGTTTGACATTAGGAACACCGTTTGCGCGAATTTCCTTTTGGCCCCGCATCGGATGTTCTCTCCGATGCGGATTGCGCCATTGCTCCCCCCTCTGCACAGGCAGGGGGCATCTTTGCTGCGTAAAAGCGAGATTTTGGACTACCCCCATTCTCCCGATACTATAATACTCTCCTGGTATGATAGCGGAACGGGAGTTGGATCGACTTGAGCACCACAGTAAATTGTGCATCTCTGCCGCTTGCAAATGCCATTTACACCATCTTACCCGAGAGTTCCGGCCGATCCGGGGATTCGTGTAAAGGGCAGAGTCTCAAAAAAAACGGCCGGAAGTGATAGGTCATCTTATTATACTGTAACGCTTTCATTTATTTGATGATACAAACCTGAATTTATCGACCGAGCCATAAAAACGCCTTTGCCATAGCGAACACGACCGCAATATATACATATACTTTGATCTCCCTGTTTCATCATCATCTGCAGTATTTCCAGAGATTCAGGGAATCCTCTTGTAACCTGCATCCATGTCCACGATTCTTCATCAACCTCTCCGCATCCTGGTGACAGGAGGTGCAGGTTTTATTGGCGCAAACTTTCTGCACTGGGTTGTCCCACAGTTCTCGGATGCCGTGATCGTGAATCTCGACAAGTTAACTTACGCCGGCAACCTCCAAAACCTGCACGCCATTGAGAATGCACGAAATTATAGATTTGTCCATGGGGACATCTGTGATCTGGCGCTGGTACAAAAGTTATTCACCGAGCACCAATTCACGACCGTGGTTCATTTTGCGGCGGAAAGCCATGTGGACCGATCCATCCACTCCCCGATTGATTTTGTCCGGTCGAATGTTGTGGGAACCGCCTCCCTTTTACAAGTTGCCAAAGATTTCTGGATGCGCCTCTCATCCGATATGCAGAAATTTCGGTTTTTGCATGTCTCCACCGATGAAGTGTTTGGGACTTTGGGGGCATCAGGTACATTTTCGACCGAGACCCCCTATGCCCCCCGCTCGCCCTACGCGGCATCGAAAGCGGGCGCGGATCACTTCGTTCGTGCCTATGCGGAGACGTATGGCCTTCCCGTGGTCGTTTCGAACTGTTCCAATAATTATGGACCCTATCAATTTCCGGAAAAGCTGATTCCATTGGCAATTGTTCGAGCCCTGAGCAAGGATCCTATTCCCGTTTATTCAAAAGGGGAAAATGTACGTGACTGGCTTCATGTCCGTGACCACTGTGAGGCATTGACATGTATGCTGCAGTATGGTTTAACTGGAGAAACCTACTTGGTTGGCGGTGTGGGAGAATGCTCAAATCTGGAACTGCTGCGGGTACTGCTCACGATTCTGGATGAGGAACTCGGACGGCCTAGTGGGAGCAGCTGGGAACTCATCACCTTCGTCAAGGACCGGCCGGGACACGATTTCCGCTATTCCATTGATGCGAGTAAACTTATTACCGAACTGGGCTGGAGCCCGAGCCACACGCTTGAAGGGGGACTGCAGGCAACCGTTCGGTGGTACCTGTCTAACCCGTCATGGCTGCAGGCCGTTATGGACGAGAGTTATCGCACATACATGAAAACACAGTATTCGACCGGATGAAACTGCTTCTGTTTGATATTGACGGAACACTCCTCAAGCCCATGCAGTCCGGCCGTGACCACATTGAATACGTACTCGGAGAACTTTGCGGCCAGACCATCTCAACAGAGAATGTCGCATTTTCCGGTCGTACCGACCCGCAGATACTGAGAGACACCTTGTATTTGGCCGGATTCGGACTGGAAGAAATCAAAGAGCTGCTACCCGTCGCATTAACACACTACACCGCGCATGCAACGTATATCCCCGAAGAGGTTGAATCTTCAGATGGTGTTGTCGAACTTCTTGAATACCTGAAACCAAATAAAGATGTCCAACTGGCACTCCTGACCGGGAATGTCCGTGTGACTGCCTATCGAAAACTGGCCGCGGTTCAATTGGATGATCTATTTCCCTTCGGTGCATTTGGATGCGACCACGCCGACCGGAACAAACTCCCCGCAATCGCTGCTAGACGTGCACTTGAGTACTGTGGACGCACCTTTACCGGGGAGAATATTGTGATTATTGGGGACTCAGTACATGATATCACCTGCGGTCGGGAGATTGGAGCATTGAGTGTCGCCGTTGCAACAGGATTTACAAGTTACCAGCATCTCAAGTCCGCAAATCCACATGTGCTGTTACAGGATTTGACGAATATTTACGAGTTTTGTACTCAAGCGGGAATTGAGCAGGGCACCTGTTGAAGAGCGCCTTCTATCACAGTTCCCCCAATCGCCAGAAGCTCCCGCAGTGAATGGAATGGACTACAAAACGATGACCTAGACAACCCATAGATAAAGCATCTTTTTGGAGGCCATGTCGGCGAAACCACGAACTTCGACATAACCATGCTTTCGGCCCGTTTGCGTTCACAATATTCTCACGAGCGGCTCAGCAGCCTGCAAATAAAACAGTTATGGCACTTTGTGGAGCAGAATCCAGAGGAGAGACTCGAAACATTCCCACACTGCAACACTGAACGTAAGGATCTTGTCTGTGTTTTCGTTATCTTAACACTTTGATCGCTCTCCTGACGGGGACATGTAACGAACCAAGCAATTAAAATTACATGCACATGAAGTCACTAAACATTAGCAGGATATTTATGGCATTGGTGCTTTTGGGAATCTTTTTGAGAGCGGGGATACAGTTCTCCGACTCTCAGGCACAGGTTCCCAAAGTGACTGCTGATGCCGTCATCGGTGAGGATGGGAAAGTGAATGAGGATTCACTCAGGGCTTTTGTCAACTGGACCGGATCGGTATTCCAGGGATTACTGAACATTCAGGAAAGCACTGAATTGCTCGGTCAAATATATCAGGAGGGCAGTGATTACAACTCAGGCAAGATTTATCCCATTGTATTTGCCGTTGATGACGTTAATGGTAACGATGGTTCCATTTTGATTTACGGCGAAGATCCGAACTTGAATGGTGCGCCAGCGCTGGATGTAAAGGATCATGATGGTAATGATGTCGTTAAGGAGATGCTGAAGGCCAAAGAAGGCGAAGAAGCCATCAGGGTAGAGTATTGCTGGAATGATCCAAATGATGATTCAGACAACGCGCCGGGGGCTACCTGCAAGCCCAGTTATGCCGCACGTTATCCCGGATCTTCGGATAACTGGGACATTGTTGTTGTTGGTGGATACTATCAGGATTTAAGTTTCTTGAAGGTCACGATTCCCGATGATCTTGAATATCCTCCTGTTTCTGCTTCAGACGTAAAAGACAGAGAGACACTGAAGCAATTTGTGGAAGGGGCGGTAACATGGACAGCGCAACTCTATGCAGCGATAGGACTTGCAGCGAATCAGTTTAGGGTGGAATTCAGGAAGGATGCTAAAGACGGCGGATTCTTCAAGGATGGGCTGGTTTATCTTTATTCGATCACGACGGAAGGGTATGTAGTCTTTCACGGATTAGATGCGTGGCGTGAGGGGCGGACTGTCATCAATAATCCCGATCTGAGAGGGGATACAACTTTCGTACGAAGAATCATTGATACAGCTCTGAATGGAGGAGGGTATGTAGACTACTACTGGGATAATCCTGATGATCCAAACGATGACCCTGATCCAGATACTCTCCCGTTTGATCCGAATGCGGGAACCCTCCGGACGGCCTACGCGCTAGTTTTAGAAGGAAGGAGACAACGGATCATCGCAGGTGCCTTCTTCCCAAGTGTTGTAACATCAATAGAGGGGGAAATCACGGAACTTCCGACAGAATTTGCGCTCCATGGAAACTATCCGAATCCGTTCAATCCATCCACGCGGATCCAGTTTGATCTCCCCGAGAGAGCACAGGTCATGTTGCAGGTGATAGATGTATTGGGGCGTAACATAATGGAACTGCCCGCCCAGGTGTTTGAAGCGGGCACGAACCACACCATCGTATTGAACGCAGTTGATCTTGCATCCGGGACATATCTGTATCGTATAACTGCGACCGGAGCAGAGAGCAGATATGAGAAGACGGGGCTCATGATGCTGGTAAAATAACATACACTGCGTCACCTCACGTCTGACAGTTCACGAAACGGGGACTCGGCCACAACTTTGATCCAGAAAACGGGCATTGATGATCCTGTCCTGTCCTGACAGGATGGCCTTCATATAGGCAGGCCCTGCCCAGATGGTTTGTCAATGAATGCATGGAGACGGAGATGTACAAATTTTCTGACATCTCTGGGCTGAGCAGATCAAGGGAAATTATGCCTTGATTTTCCGCTTCGGAGTTCCATGTCCAACATCTACGGTTTGATGACCTCTGCTAGTTCAACTGCACCTTTATATCTTCTAAAAGCGCATCGCATGCCTGACTCACAATCATGTATACTTCCTCAAAGATCCCTGTATAGTACGGGTCTGGAATTTCATCCTGCACAGATTCAGGATCAAATGTTCGGAGTAATTTCACCTTATCCGCATAATGCCCCTGCTCATCCAGTGCTAATACATCTCGCAGATTGCTCCGATCCATGACCAGAATGAGTTCACACTCCTCAAGATCCTGTCTGGTAATTTTCTGTCCTCGAATATGCGTGAGTGTAAAGCCATGTTTCTCGGCAACCCGGCATACCCGTGAATCTGGAAGTTCGCCAAGATGCCATCCGCTGGTTCCCGAAGATTCGACTTTAATCTCATGCTCTAGACCATGCCTTTTAAGCAGATGCTGAAAGTAGCCGTGTGCCAGCGGGCTTCTGCAATGATTACCCAGACATACGAACATAATGCGTCTGGACTTCTGGTCGGGACTGTTCATGCGTGTGCTCCTTCAAGTTTGTTGTGATTTTGTGGAAAATCTGCTTTAACTTCCTGGATCTTTCCATGATCAGAATTGACGGCCGGAGGCCTCCGACTTCTTCATGGTCCCCCGAAACAAACCGCAACTTGCAACATGAATCACCCAAGTGACACGATAATTCCCGTCGGGAAATATCTCGCCTCTCTGCGAGAATATATTCAGGATTATGACACGGTCTGGGTTGAGGGAGAATTGTCTGAACATAAAGCCAATCGCGGACATTGGTACTTTACCATTGCGGATGAATCAAGCTCCCTTAATTGTGTGATGTGGAAAAGCCGGACACAGTACATAGACTTTACCCCTGAACCCGGGCAACTGCTGCAGATCTATGGCCGCCCTACCGTCTACCCGAAATTCTGCAGACTGCAATTTGATGTCTATAAAATCAAACGTCGGCAGACCGTCGGCGAACTCCAGAAACGCTTCCTGGAACTCAAGCAAAAACTGGAAAACGAGGGTATCTTTGCGGAAGACCGGAAGTTAGCGCTACCCAGGATTCCCCAACGAATCGGCATTGCGACCTCTGCGGAAGGGGCTGCGCTGCAGGATATCCTTCGCATCCTGCAAGACCGGCTTCCGATCATTGAAGTAATTTTGGCACCCGTTCGTGTACAAGGTTCAGATGCAGCACCCAAAATCGCCGAAGCAATCTGTACTTTCAACCAATTAAATCCCGAGCAACGCCCCGACCTGCTGATCATCGGGCGCGGTGGCGGCTCTCTGGAAGATTTGTGGGCATTCAATGAAGAGGTGGTCGCACATGCAATCTACGACTCAAAAATTCCAATCATCAGCGGAGTCGGCCATGAAACCGACACAACCATTGCAGATCTTGCCGCAGATGTGCGGGCCGCTACTCCCACACACGCCGCACAAACTGCTGTTCCAGATCGGGAGATGCTGATTCAAGAGATTCGTCGATATGAGGCACAGATCCACCAGACGGTACAAGGTCAGATTATCTCAATGCGCAGAAGAATTGAGCAAACGGTTCAGTCCTACAGCTTCAATACACCGATCCAGCATGTCCGTGATGCGCAACAGACGCTTGCCAGACAGATAGATTTACTGCATGAGGCATGCACCGGCCGTATCTTGGCGCATAAACATCAGATTGCGTTGCTCAAAGAGCAGATCACCGGGCTGGACCCCCGCAAAATTCTGAGGCGCGGATATGCCCGCATCGAACGAGATGGTAAATTAGTGCGTTCTAGTCAGGAGTTGAGCCTCAATGACCGCCTATCGATTCACTTTGCGGATGGGCACCGGGATGCAACTGTGTGTGAGTAATTTCGTTGCTATCCTTTATTTTACTGCTTGCACTTAACATCTGATTCCATTAACGACAAGAATTCTACAGTAGCGGCTACGCTCTACTTTTCGCCCCGTTCTCGCCTTGACATCAAAAATGTCTCTCCGGCACTGGCAGAGGTTGAACACGGTCCCTTTGCTTCATTTGAGAAAATTGCCATCTGCTCATTGCACACCACCGCGGGATTCCTCGAGCAATCTCTGGCAACCAAACTTGGGAATAACTCGGAAGGGATTGATCATCTGGTTCGCTCTGCCCATCGACTGTTTCCAGAAGGTGCACCTTACTGGCATGACCGGATGGAACTTCGCGATGAATTGACACCCGAACAACGAAGGCATGAGCCTCTGAATGCAGACTCGCACTTGGCGTTCATCTGTTTAGGGCTTTGTAATTGTGCTCTCTACGAATTTGCCCCCGATGCTCCCATTTATTTTATTGATCTTGACGGAGAATCCCGGGGCACCTTTCGATCTAGAAGAACCCTCGCTGTAGGATATAACCACACCCAATGTGTACATGAGGAGATCCTTTCGATAAAGATACCCCAGAAGGATCAGTATGCCTTGGATCTCAGCCAACATTTGAATCGCCTCCAGTCACTTGTGAACAAGCATAATATTCATCACGGTTTGGTCATCCTTGAATTGGACTCCGATGAAAAAAATGCTGGCATCACCGTCAATGAATACGAAACCCTGCTCGTGGAACGAGATCTCATTGATGTGCTCAAGAATCCCTTGAAATACATGTTAGATAACGCCTCTGCATTAATACGGCATCCTCTGACCCTTCCCGGCAAAGCGAAAAAAATACTTACATATGAATTGCATCTTGCAATTCGGGATGGTCTCAGATTCGCCAGCCGCAGTGTCTCTGCACTTGAATACATGGTGGAGCGACTAGGGATGCGACTGCCCTTGCTGGAATCTGTGATTGACCGTCTAGCAACCCCTCTTGAGAACCGCTGGATGAATTTAGGAACTACTGCCCGCTTCCTGATCCATGCAGACCATGACGTATCACCGGGGCGGATCGCCATTGGCACCTACCAAAGTCCCATCCTGATCCAGTGGAGACGACCGAACACGGATATACGCAAACTGCGTGTGCGCTTGCTGCAGTTTTCGTAGGGATCAGATTAAGGATTTGGACTGTCCCCCATCCACATTCAGGCACGCGCCGGTAATCAGGCTTGCCCGATCCGAGAGCAGAAACGCGGCGGTATCTCCAATTTCCTGCGCCGTTCCAAAGCGACCAATCGGAAGGTTTGCTGCAATAAAGGCTTTCATACCTTCCGGGTCACTCTTGACCCGCTTATCCCAGGACCCACCTGGAAATCGAATCGATCCAGGGGCAAGTGTGTTGACCCGGATCCCATCGGGGGCGAGTTCCAGTGCCATAATTTTGGCAGCACTCATCAGTGCAGACTTCGTGGTATTATAGATAGAGAGCCCCGGCCCACCTGCTTCGCGGCCAAAAATGGATCCGACAAAAAGAATGGCTCCGCCGCCGCTCGCACGCATATGCGGAATTGCCGCACGGCTGACACGCAAATGCATCTTCAAATTTAGATTAAGGATATCCTCCCAGTCCTGATCCGATAGATCTGCAAATTTTCCGCGGCGGTTCCCTCCCGCATTATTGGCCAACACCTGAACGGTCCCGTACTCATGGATCACGGCATCAATCAGTGCATCCGCACTTTCAGGAACGGTCAGATCCAATACCTTCGCCAAGACGGGCACACCGTGCAATTTACGGATCTCTTTCCGCGTTTCGAGTAATGCCTCTTCTCCACGCGCACAGATCGCCAGACGGCAGCCTTCCGCCGCAAGCTGCATTGCAATTGCCTTCCCCAAACCACGGCTTGCACCTGTCACCACGGCAGACTTTCCTTTCAATCCTAAATCCATCCTTATATTAGTTCGTGTGTATAATCTGGAGGCGTTCCCTCCAATCTGGAATTTTCCAGCCTTGCATATGTTCTATCATGACCGTGACAGGAAGCAAATCATACGTTACGTAAAGCGATGCGGACTGCCTCCCGGCAAGCAGTTTTGTGATTACTGCTGTGTACGGGAGTATTAAACTGATCGACGTTCCGTATCTCGTGTTCCGAAAGCAAATTAACATCACCTGATTCATGACTCCTGCAACTTCCTCGGTTTCGAAACCTCCGTTAAACACAGAACTACCTTGCACCAAGGAAGAGAGACGAGTTGAACTGTACAATGGAAACGATGTGCCAACCGACCCCCGTTTCGTCAACGAGGACACGGATCTTGGAACGCTCAATCTGAACTGGCGAGAAGTTGATTTGCCTCAAAAGGAGCGTACCAAACACGTACATGGACTGCATCCATATCTTGGAAAATTCATCCCCCAGATGGTTGAGGTGTTTCTGCGCAAATACTTTCGTGCCGGTCAAACGGTGTTTGACCCATTTGCGGGATCAGGAACTACGTTGATCCAGTCCAGTGAATTGGGGATCCATTCGGTTGGTTGCGACATATCCGCGTTTAATGTATTACTCGCAAACTCCAAAGCAAAGACCTACGTCATGGAAGAGGTTGAGAAGGATGTATATGATATCCTTGCCAAGACAAGGGCCATTTCCGAACCTTCTTTGTTTGAATCCGGCTTAAAGACTGATCTTGGAGAAGATACCGGTAATGCATATTTGCAGAGTTGGTATGCTCCACAGGCGTTGCGTGAACTCCTTTTATACCGTAACCTGATTCCCAATTATCGTAGTCAGGATATATTGAAAATTATTCTTTCCCGCTCTGCCAGATCTGCCCGTCTGACCACACATTTTGATTTGGACTTCCCCAAGAAACCACAAACAGAACCCTATTATTGCTACAAGCATGGACGAATTTGCACCCCGGTTACAACTGCATTCAAGTTTCTTCAGCGGTACAGCCGAGATACCATTAAGCGGATAAAACAGTTTTCGCACTGTCGAAAAGATGTAGATGTTCGTGTAATTCACGGAGACAGCCGTTTTGTAAATCCTGGAAAAATTGATGGCGTAATTACTAGCCCTCCGTATGTTGGACTGATTGATTACCACGAACAGCACCGGTACGCTTATGAGTTACTGGGCCTAAAAGATCGCAGTTCGGATGAGATTGGACCTGCATTCAAAGGATCAAGCAAGGCAGCGAAAAGAGAATACCGGCAGTTAATCTCAGAAGTGTTCATGAATTCCTTGAAATAC
The DNA here is from genome assembly GCA_022822185.1 of Rhodothermales bacterium. Classification (GTDB taxonomy): domain Bacteria; phylum Bacteroidota; class Rhodothermia; order Rhodothermales; family Bin80; genus Bin80. Next base: position 23,657 of record JAJECE010000123.1, read on the forward strand.
ATGCCATCAGGTGCCCCCTTGATTGTGATCGCCGGTGACCGGCACAGCCTTTATCCGACCATTGCAGAAACGTGTAATCTGGAAGAAGTGTTCGTCATCAAGCGTCATGTGAATCGGAGAACCGGACGCCGTTCTGGTGAATTTTTCGAGTCCGTTTTTATTTGGCGGAAATAGAATGGACAGGCATCATCAAATGAAAATGGCCATCCAGCAGAAAATTAAAAGTCTGATGGAAAAATTGATGACGAAGGTTCTTCACACTGACCCTTTCAGGCCAGAAGAACATAAGTCCAAGAAACCTTTATATGCAGCACTGATCCCCGACGAAATTTTCAAGGGATCTCATTTTGAAAGACGATTCGTAACCCCTTTTGGAAGCCTGTGGGAAGAACTTGCGGTGATTGCAGCCGATCATGGTCTGGGATCAGGGGAACGAGGTAAATTGATCACAGGAGTAATCAAACAGGAACGACTACATCGAATTACGGAGACACTGAACAGATTGGAACAGGGCCGAAGAAGTAAGAATCGTATTCAGCCCGACTGGAACAGCGAGATTGCCTATGTCTTAGATGGAACCGGAGAGGACATTCCCGCTGAGGTAATCTGCGACTTATTCGTTACGGATGTCACGACTGCCGAAAAATTTGCCTTTGAATTAAAATCCCCCCTGCCTAACAGTGATCAGACCAAAGTCAGCAAGGAGAAGATCATGAAGCTGATTGCAATGGAACCGTGTCAGGTTGATGCAGCATACTTTGCCTTACCCTATAATCCATATGGAGAACGCAAACAGTACAGTTGGAGCATTCCTGCCCGCTGGTTTGACATGATCCATGATCCTGTCGTTTTAATTGGAGATGAGTTCTGGGAGAAAATCGGGGGAGCAGGAACCTACCAGTCCTTTATCCGCGCAGTCAATGAAATTGGACAAGAGTACAAAGAGCGTATTTACCGTGAATACTTAGGGATCGAACCTCCAGAACCAACATGATGGCCCAATCACCGCAAATATCCGCAGGCATGTTACTTTCCTGCCCCATAGAACATGAAGCCAATTCCCCCGGCTCAGGAACAAAAATGAATGCAAATCCTAATATACGAATGATCGGCAGGCCGGACTAGTCTCAGTAAAGCGTGATACCGTATGTGTCCCTCATTATCCACAGATTCTACGATGAAGAACGAACAACCCGAACCCCAGGAGTCCCTTGACTCGCTGATGAAGCATCTCGAGTCTATTGCAAAGAACTTATCCAGGGATTCCGGCACGCTGGAATCCTCCCTGGAACAGTACGAGAAAGGAATAAAGATTGCGAACCAATGCCTGAAACGTCTTGATGCAGCAGAGCAGCGTGTGACCGAACTTCGTAAATTGCTGGAGTCGGATACTCTCAATAAACCGACCTCCCTTGAGAATAGTTCTTCGTTATTTGACTGATGCATCGCCCTCATAAGAACCTCTTCGCGGACCGCTCAGATCAGGCGCGGCTGTGGGTCATCCCCCTTGACGGAACACGCACAGACCTGCAAAATCTATTTGCCCAGGTCCAACACTTTCTAGAAGGATGGACATCACACGGCCGTGCGGTGCAAAGTTCAGCAACCCTGAACGCAAACCGCTTTTTGTTGGTTGCCGGCGAAATTGCCGGTGGTACAATCAGCGGGTGTGGCATTGATTCATTGATGAATGCGGTGGAGGAGATTGCGAAGAATCACCGGTGCCATATCCTCTCTTCCATGTTTATTTATTACCAGACAGCGCATGGCGGTATTGAGTATGCATCCCGGGGGAAATTTCGGAAAATGATCGCCCAGGATCTAGTCTCCCCGGAAACAAATGTCTTTAATCCTGGAATTCATACGCTGGGTACACTGCGTGCGGGAGAATTTGAACGCCCTCTGGCAGATTCCGTCTATGCGCGGATGTTTCGGATTCCGATGGCCTCCGGATAGTTCCTGTGTGCATGATCTTGGCCCGGTTCGGACATTTAAAGGGAATCACTCCGCAACGGATTGAAGCGGTTTACAGCATTCTGTTCTTGATTTTGTGGATGATGATTGGAACCGTTGGCTACTCGTTCCTTGAGGACTGGAGTTTGCTTGACGGACTCTATATGGCCTTCATTACACTTACCACCATTGGATATACCGAAGTTCACGAACTCTCAAAAACGGGAAGAGTCTTCACCATGATTTTTGGGCTCGTCGGAATCGGTTCGGCTGGCGTGGTCACCTACCGATGGGCAAGAATTCTCATCTCTGGAACCATTCTTCGACAACGGCACCGAATGTATAGAATTAGAAATATGAAAGATCATTATATCATTTGTGGATATGGGCGGGTTGGACGCGATGTCACCAGTGCACTCTTAAAAGCAAAGACTTCGGTTGTCGTACTGGATCAGGACGAAAACCTGACCCAGCATTTGAATGTGAACGGGATCAATGCCGTTACCGGAGATGCGGTGCAGGACAGTGCGTTAATTGCGGCGGGCATCAAAAATGCCAAAGGACTCATCACCCTGCTCCCGGACGATGCCCAGAATGTTTATGTCACTCTGGTTGCGCGTGAGAAAAATCCTGAACTTTTTATTCTGGCACGGGCATCCGATGCCGTGAATCGACGAAGGATCCTGCAGGCGGGTGCTTCCCAGGTCATCTCACCGGTGCAGGTTGGAGCAGAGCGGATGGCCCAGGTGATTCTACGTCCTTATGTGGATCAGTTTATGTCCCAGGTCCTGCAGGCAGATGAACTGGGATTGGGTATGGAGCAGGTCGTTGTACAAACCGGCTCAAAACTTGCAGGCAAGTCACTCCGGCAGGTGGATTTTCGACAGTCATGGGAAACATTTGTCATCGCAATGATCAAAGCTTCCGACCGGCAGATGCACTTCTATCCAAAGCCTGATGATCTGATTGAAGAGGGCGATATTCTGATCGTACTTGGGAGCATCGGGATGATTGAAAAGCTTGCGAACGAAGGATGTAAACCGTAGGGCTAAATTTCCCGTAAAAGCCCCTAAACTTCATGCCAACTGTTCACATGCGCCTATTTTGCTTACTTTGGATCTTACTCCTACCCCCTTTGGCCTATGCCCAGGGCGGGGGCTACATTGATCAGGATGCAGTTGCCGATCTGCTGGACCTGCGCTTTGAGAGCCTTGATCATGTGCCTGAAGTTTTTTACAAGTACCATGTTCTGGAAAATAAGCGCGGCAACAGTGCCCTTGCACGAAATGCATTCTACCGGATCATCGGAGGTGGAGATACCCGGTTAGGCAGCCACCGGTCTATGGTCGTGGAAATGATTAACCGGCGGCTGATGCAGACCTATACGGTCGGAGACACCATTATTTATCCTACGGAATTTGAGTTGGATTTTCGGGCCTATTCGCCCTTCCCGCGCTATTACCCTGGAGGGCGAGACTTTGACAAGCTCTTCATTATGGATAAGACGATTCAGGCATTCGCCGCCTATGAGTACGGGCAACTGATGCGCTGGGGAATCATGAACACCGGCGACCCTGATGAAACCCCTACTCCGTACGGTCGCTACAATTTTAACTGGCGCGAAGAGTACCGCGTATCCTCGGAAAGTCCGGATGATGAGCCCTGGGAGATGTACTGGGTGATGAACTTTCATCAATCCAAGGGTATGCATGTCCACCAGTATGAAATGCCCACCGGCGGCCCGCTCAGCCACGGATGTGTCCGCCTCGTGGATGCCGATGCAAAGTGGGTCTATCATTGGGCGAATATCTGGCAGACGACAAGTTCCTCTGAAGGTATCGCATCGGTTGGCGCAAAAATTCTCAAACAGGGGACCACCGTACTGGTTATTGGGCAGGAGCCGGATGGTAAACCGCAGCCGTTTCAGTTCGGCCGCCGCTATCCTGTACTGAAGCGTATTACGCTCCCTGCACATCCCTACGACATTCCTCCCGGTACCCCGCAGCAGGTCAGGTTTGACAAAATTCGTGAATCCTGATTTGAACGCCATTACGAAACTTTCATTCGTATAGCCGGCTTGGCGAATAAGTGGATCACTTTGTAGATTAATGACCTGAGTATATGCAAGTGCAAGAGATTATGGGACAGAGATCATCAAAACAAAGTGATGTAACCTGGAAAAATTCAAATGGAGTCGATGCCGTACAAAGATTGCTGAAGGGACTGGGCCGGCCGGAAGATCAAATTCGGCAAGACCTCGTTCGTGTTCTTGATGGACTCGGAATTGAAAACCTTCTTTCCTACAGAACCCCCGCCGGTCCGGCTGACATCTATCTGCCAAGGCGTCGGACTTTTATCGAAACGAAGGCGGTCGGTCTGGCGGAAAATCCCGAGCGGGTGCAGGGACGCACCAATGACGAAACGCCTTATGAGCAGGTTGCGCGTTATCTGACTGCCGAAAAAGACGACGAACTTGGGGCACTATTCTCGGACAGGCAGCCTGATCTTCCATGGACGGGTGTTGTTACCGATGGCCGTATCTGGCATGCATGGCAGTTCCCGCACACATATCAAACCGAGGCAAAGTGTGTGTTCAGCGGATTCATGCCGCAGAACGAAACGGATTTTCTCCAGCGTATTGCCCCCCTTCTTAACGCGGAGCCGGTCGGAAAGCCATGGATCCCAGCCAATCCCCTCTCCCTCTTTGAAGGAGCCCTGCACAAATTGCAGGCAATCTACAAAAACATCACAAACCCTCGAATCCGCAAAACCACCAATACGAAGAAACATTTATGGCTGGATATTCTTCGAGGTTCGGGAATGGCACCAACAAACTCGTACGCCCAGGAGGATCTGTTTATCGCACACTGCTTCCTTGTTGCACTTGCCAGAGGCGTGGTACATACACTGGGCAGGCCAGATGATGATCCTGATCCCAGACAATTATTGCATGACGGATATCCGGCATGGATTATTGAAATAGAGCCTGGTCGCAGATGGGTACAGCAATTACTTGACCGTATCCATGCCTATGACTGGCGCCGCACACAAGGCGACGTGATGCGCCCCCTGTACGAGGGGTTTATAGAGGCGCGTGACCGAAGAGATTTCGGAGAGGTCTATACGCCGGACTGGCTGGCCGAAATGATGGTTGAAGAAGTGCTGGACGACAAATGGTGTGACCATGCCGTGAGTACTGCTCTTGCCGTATCCCATGGACAGCCCATGCCGGGCGGTCTTGGAGTACTGGATCCGACCTGCGGATCGGGTACGTTTCTCTATCATTGTGTAAAGCGGATTCTGGCAAGTAAGACTGCCAGGAATTTACCGCCTGTTCAGCGATCCGATGTCGCCTGCCGGCTCATTCATGGCATTGATATTCACCCGGTGGCGGTAGAGTTCGCCCGCGCCACCCTGCTTCGTGCACTACCCGCTACGCCTTCCTTGGGGTTGTCAAGTATGGCCATCTATCAGGGCGATGCTCTGATGTTGCGGCAGACTGACGAGAGTAGTCTGTTCGCTCCGGAGGATGGAGAGGTTTTGATCCGCTCACCACGGGGGACCGAGATACGGATTCCAAGAGAATTTTCTGACCATCCAGGTTTCCCTGGCATGCTCCCGCGCATCGTGGAAACAGCCATGCAGGGCGATCCTGTCCCCGCCGACATCATGATGACCATGAAAAATGTAGAGGACCGGATCATTGCGTGTCACAAATCCCTGACAAAAATCATCCAGCAGGAAGGCAATTCGGTCTGGACATGGTATATTCAGAATATTCTCGGCCCCGACCGGCTTGCAAGGCGCAAGGTTGACCGGATCGTCGCAAATCCGCCATGGGTAAAACTTTCACATATCCAGGCGCGTGACCGGAAAAGGGAACTTGAAGGGGCTGCGGGGAAGGGGAAGCCACTTGGATCTTATCTTTGGGTTGGGGGAAACCAGGCCCCGCACTTTGATATTGCGCAACTTTTTATCTGCCACGCACGGAGTTCCTATTTGAACCAACCAGAAGCCGATCCCGCGGCATGGGTGACCAAGGCATCGGCTATTCGGGCGGGGAGCTGGGGGAATTTTCGTGACCTGCACGGAACACATATCTCCCAAACCCTTGATTTTTCCTCGGCGAAAGTCTTTGGGGGAGGCGATGCCAGACGCAGTTGCGTGATCTTTGAAGTTCGGAGTTCGTCTTTGGGGGAAGATGCTGCACTGGAAGCTCATTGTAAAAATGCAACCCCCCAAGCATCCATGTCATGGAAGGAGGCACAATCTTTACTGCACTGGAAAGCGCCGGATTCCTTTCCTTCATCGTCATCAGATTATAAAGCTGAGGGATGGCGACAGGGGGCTACCATCACCCCGAAGGTCTTGACTGTGGTGGATCTGAACCAAGCGGGGAGTACTCCAGATACAAGAAATGTAACAACTGCAAAATCAGACAAGGGTAAATGGAGAACCGTGTCCATTAAATCCGGTGAAGTTCCTGTGCGCTGGGTTATGCCGATCCTCACCTCTGGGCAACTGTTTCCCTTCCTGATTGCGGGATTTCGGACAGCGATCATTCCCTGCGGCAAAGACGGTCACTTACTCACCTCGCAGGAAAAAGTGAGAGAGAACGACTTCTGGCGAGAGCTTGATGATATTTATCAGGAACACAGGGGCCTGGGCGGAAATACTCCCGAGTCTCTTCTAGCACGGATTGATTATGGTAGTGCGCTCTGGCGGCAGTTGCCGCTGCGATCCCAGACCGACGAATGGCAGGTCGTCTACCCTGCAAGCGGGGATATCATGCGTGCTGCTTGCATCCAACAAGGAACGACTGTAATGGACTCAAAGGTTTACTGGCAAAGAATGAATAGCCACGCAGAAGCGCGTTATCTGGTGGCTGTCCTGAATGCGCCCTCCCTTGAAGAGGCTTTTCGGAGGGCTCGTACCAGTGGTCGAGATTTTCACAAGTCTCCATGGAAAAAAGTACCTATTCCCGCGTGGGACGAAGAGAACCACATTCACCGGGAAATTTCAACCATGGGGGCAATTGCAGAGGAGACCGTCAAGGAGATGGATATCCCTACCGGACAAATCGCAGCATCCAAGCGCATCCGTAAACAACTCTCTGAGGATGGCACATTTGACGAAATTGATGCACAGGTGAAGCAGATCCTGCCCCGGCATGTATCCCGTTGATTACCACTCTATCACCAACCCGCGGGCTGATTACGGCGTAACCACAGGCACCAGTCACTACTGGATGGCGCGGAACATCCGGTTGCCACGGATCTGGCCGATCAGAAACGGACTACCCTGACTGTTCCATGAAAAATATACGGCAACCGCACGGCCGACCACATGGTCCATCGGGACAAACCCCCAGAAACGGCTGTCCTCGGAATTGTCCCGGTTGTCTCCCATCACGAAATAATAATCCTGACTGAATGTGTAGGAATCCTGTATCTGGCCGTTAATGAGAATCCGCTCACCGTCCAGAGAGGCGGACTGTCCTTCGTAGTTCGTGATCACAGACCGGTAAACCGGCCAATTTTCTGCAGTCAGGTTTATCGTCCTGTCTTTGCCTGGAATCACCAGTGGTGCAAAATTATCTGTGGAATTGTTTGCGTTCTCTGGATAAAGGGAAAAGCCCTGACTGGCACTTGCACCTCGAATTACCGGGCGAACCGAAGCTACATATTCCCAGCCTGCAACGACTGCGGCAGCAGAATCTGTCGCCTGGATCCGCTCAATTGCGGGGTTCATCGTGGGAAAAGCTTCAGAAATCCCTAATTCCTGCAACCGGGCACCGGGAAGCCGGACACGTGGATCCTGCTTGTAGACAAACCAGAGGTGCTGCATGGTGTCTTTCAAGGGTTTCGATGTCTCCTTGAAGAACAGCGTATCACGGTTCACATGTACCACCTTATTCACGATTGACAGGGTATCCCCCGGCATCCCGATGATTCGTTTGATGTAGTAGGTCTTTCTGTCCACCGGCTTTCCCTCATCAGCGGGCCAGTTGAAAACAACGGTATCAAAGCGCTTCGGGCTCGTAAACCCTGGAAACCTGGTCCAGGGGAGTTCAAGTCCACGCACATAGATCTGCGTAAACGGAATCCCCAGTGTGATGGGAGATCGCATGCCGTAGTGAATTTTGGAAACGGCGATATAATCGCCAACCAGTAGACTTTTCTCCATAGAGGGGGTGGGGATCCGAAATAGATCAAAGAATAGCGCCCGCATAATGACCATGAAGATGATCGCAAATGTAACGGCATCCAGCCACTCACGGACGGGCCCTTTTTTCTTTTTCGTTTTCGGCGTATCGCTGCGCTGATCACGCTGCGCTGCCCGATCTGCACGTCGCTGCCGACGCTGTTTCTTTTGAGATGCTTCAGACATCAACTACTTATTCTTTGTCATTTAATCTGCAATTAACGTAGACTTGGCCTACCTTGTTTAAGGTCCGGTGGACGGATTTCTCGCATAAAATACTCTTTACCGTCAAATCCCGTCCGATACCACTTCTCTGCAAGCCGGTGATAATAGTAATCTACATAAGGTTCCGGAACACTTTGCCGGATCGCCGCGCTCAATAATGAGTGCCGCATGCGATAGAGAATTGAACGAAAACGATGATCCGTGGCTACAATCACCCCCCGATCAAATGGTCCTCCTACATCCATAACAATCATCGGGATGGAATCATTGACGACAAACCAATACTCAAACTGGCTGTAATCATCCCTGAGGACATGATCATCCTGTTTGATTTCCACCACTGTTTGCGTTGGTGCACCATAATACGCTTCCAGATAAGCCCGTAGTTCGGGGGTATTCACGGTGTCCATCGGCGTAAAGAAATTATTCCCCAGATACGACCAGTGCACCTCCTCATACTGCCCCAGTATATCCGGCGGATCTGTGAGGGAGATCAGTTCCCACGTATGAATCTCACCTCGGAATAACTCTGGAGAGGATGCTTTCTCCCTCAGCCCCATCGTTTCTGCGATCCACTCCAAAAGGGAATCACTGGCAACCTGGAGCGGAGCAAACGCCAAGGGCTCGACATACTCTCCGTTCATTTCAATGTATGCCTCATAAAGCATCTGAGATCTTGCCTCTGCGTAAACAAACCCAAGTTGATCCCAGGTAATTCGTCTGCTTTGTGCATGGATATGGGATACGCAGACCAAAAGAATTAAGAGTAGTATAGGAGCACTGCGCTTCATTGCACTAATTCTCCATGGAGAGTACAGCCAGAAACGCTTCCTGCGGCACTTCAACACTGCCAACCTGCTTCATGCGCTTTTTTCCCTCTTTCTGCTTTTCTAAAAGTTTACGCTTTCTTGTAATATCACCTCCATAGCACTTGGCGGTTACATCCTTACGGACTGCTTTGACCGTCGTCCGTGCAATGATACGGCTTCCAATCGCAGCCTGGATCGCAACCTCAAACATTTGACGAGGGATGAGATCCTTGAGTTTCGCCGTGAGTTTTCTGCCCATCTCGTAAGCTTTGCTCCGGTGAACAATTGCACTGAGTGCATCCACGGCATCCCCATTAATCAGCACATCAAGTTTGACTAGATCGCTGCGCCGGTAGCCGGAAAAATCATAGTCGAACGATGCATAGCCCCGGGAAATACTCTTAAGTTTGTCATAGAAGTCAAAGACAATTTCTGCCAGTGGCAATTCGTACTCCAGCGTAGCCCGCTCTGTACCGAGATAGGTCTGATTCACGAACTCCCCCCTCCGATCTGTGCACAGATTCATAATATTTCCGATATACGCTGTCGGAGTGATGATCTCCGCCTTTACAAACGGTTCTCGGATATAATCTAGTCTACCTGCTGATGGCACCTTATTGGGATTTTCGATGATTTCGATTTTCCCGTCACTGGTCGCAACCTCATATTTCACATTCGGAAGGGTGGTAATGATATCCAGATTAAATTCCCTGTCCAACCGTTCCTGAACGATTTCCATGTGGAGGAGTCCCAGAAATCCAACCCGAAACCCGAATCCGAGGGCTGCGGACGTTTCCGGTTCATACTCAATCGCTGAATCGTTAAGCTGCAATCGTTCTAGAGATGCACGGAGATCTTCAAATTCATCTGTGCTGGTGGGATACACACCTGAGAACACCATTGGCTTTACTTCCCGGAATCCTGCAATTGCAGTATCTGCGGGCTGGCGTGCATGGGTGATCGTATCCCCTACGCGTGTATGTCTGACCTCTTTAATCGACCCGATAACATACCCAACATCTCCGGCACTTAGTTCCTCGGTTGGTTGCATCCCGAGTCGGAGCACACCAATTTCTTCCGCCAGATATTCCTGCCCGGTCGCCATAAACCGGATCGGCTCCCGCTTCCGAAGCATTCCCTGGAAGATCCGCACATAGGCGACCGCTCCACGATACTGATTAAAGATTGAATCAAAAATCAATGCCTGCAATGGACCATCGGATTCACCTTCAGGAGATGGAATCCGCTGAATGACTGTTTCCAGAAGTTCCATAACTCCCTCGCCGGTTTTGGCACTGATCAATAACACATCCTCCGCCGGTTCACCAATCAGGCTTTCAATGGACATTGCAATCACATCGGGCCGTGCCCCCGGCAGGTCCACTTTATTCAGAACCGGAATAATTTCCAGATCATTATCCAGTGCCAGATACAAATTGCTAATGGTCTGTGCTTCAATTCCCTGTGCTGCATCCACAACCAGAATTGCGCCTTCACAGGCTTTCAGTGCACGGGAAACCTCATAGGTAAAGTCAACATGGCCCGGCGTATCAATCAGATTCAGGATATACGTCACCCCATCTCGGGCCTGATACGTCATTTGAATTGCATGGCTTTTGATCGTAATGCCACGCTCCCGCTCCAGATCCATGGAGTCCAGTACCTGATCCTGCATATCACGCTTTTCCACCGTACCGGTAATCTCAAGGAACCGATCAGCGAGCGTACTTTTGCCGTGATCAATATGCGCAATAATGCAAAAGTTGCGGATACAACTCTTATTTGAGGTCATACGACTGGTTCGCAACCTAGGGTCGCCACATTAAAGATCAAATAATTTGTGGCGTCAATGCTCAAATATTTATGCAATGATTCGGCCTATGCAGGTATATCCTGCCCGTTTTATGGGTGCCCTGGAGAGGACTCGAACCTCCACGCCCGTATGGGCACAGCATCCTGAATGCTGCGCGTCTACCAGTTCCGCCACCAGGGCTGACAGGCATGATACCCTTTTGCAGAAAAAAGTTTCCCATGAGACTGTAGAAACTGGAACATGATCCCCCGTGAAGTTGTTAACGGCGAAGTTTTCCTCGGTAGCTCAATGGTAGAGCATGCGGCTGTTAACCGCAGGGTTGTAGGTTCGAGTCCTACCCGGGGAGCTTCTTTCTTCGTTATTCCGTTGGTTTTATGCGGAGGATTATGCCTCCGCCTTGACGATTTCTCCCTAGGTTAGGCCACATCAGGACACTTGGCCTCCATGTCCATACGGATCTGCCTTACAGTGCCTGCGTCCTGTCGTTGGAGAGACTCACGACAAACTCCTGGAGTCCGGTTACACATCAAGTACTATGAAAAACGTGAACCGCAATAACCTTTCTGAAATGATTGCACTGGGCGAGGGCACGACGCTTGAATTCAAGCGCTCTGGTGCATCTGGACTTGGACAGGAAATCTGTGCGTTCGCCAATTCGTCAGGTAGGAGAATTTTACTGGGTATCACGGATGATGGGGACATTGTCGGAGTATCTGACATCAATCGGTTAAAATCCGACATTCAAAATATTGCCCACACTGCCGACCCGCCTATCCGTGTAGACATTGAACTCTTGGAATCATCGGTACTCTGCGTTAAGATCCCGCCTCAGCGTGAAAAACCTTATGCATTTGACGGCAGGTTCTATTTTCGGGAAGGTGCCAACAGCCGGAAAATGTCACGGGACGAGACCCTCGGATTTTTCCATCAACAAGGGCTCATCCACTATGATGAAACGATCTGCCATAAATTTTCTTTAGATGCGGATCTGGACGAAACCAATTGGAACCTATTCAGAACCCGTGCCAATATCCCTGCCGATATGCCACCTGAGATTGCCCTGAAAAACCTACATCTGGCCGACCAAAATTCCAAGGTCACGAATGCCGGTGCTTGGCTGCTGGCTAAAGACATTCGCAAATTTCACAGCAGTGCAACTATTTCGTGCGCTTTATTTATGGGAACTGATAAGGTGAAAATACTTGATCGTCGCGATTTTCACGGGGATGTCTATTCTACGATTGACGAGACCATGTCATGGATTCTCTCAAAGATTAATGTGGAATTCATCATAGAAAAACTTAAGCGGGAGGAGCGGCCTGAGCTGCCTGAGAAAGCAATTCGAGAAGCGGTGGTCAATGCTCTTGCCCATCGTGACTATCGTTCAACCGCCAATGTTCAAATCTATCTGTACTCGGATCGACTGGAGATTGTCAGTCCTGGTGGACTTCCTGCCGGCATGACCGAGGCCGATCTGGGCGTTAAAAGCGTCCCCCGGAACCCATTACTATTTGATCTTCTGTACCGAATGAATGCCGTTGAACATATTGGATCCGGCATCATCCGTATTCGCAATCTTTGTAGCGAGCACGGGGTGGCTCAGCCAATCATTGAAGTCTCTGAAAACTGGTTTACCACGATATTCCCGCGTCCGAAAATTCCAGATGGGGAACGGAAAGATCCAGAAAGGGAACTCACCCCGAATCAAGACAAAGCCGGGACTAAGTCGGGACTAAGTCAGAGTGAAGCCGGGACTAAGTCGGGACTAAGTCAGGATCAAGTCGAACTCATTCGTAAATGTGATGGGGAAAAGACAGCCAGCGAACTGATAAAGATCTTTGGCAGAAGTAATCGCAGCAAATTTCAGAAAAAAGTCCTCAAGCCACTTATCAAAGCAGGCCTACTGGAAATGACCATTCCCGATAAACCCCAAAGTAGAAACCAAAAATACCGGCTGACCACCGAGGGGCAGATCTTTCTGGAATCCCTGCAATAATTGGCCGCCATCAGTGCATAACTCCAGATCGTTCACGCGTGATTACGCCAGTTCGCTCTGCAGCATCATATATGGCTTCGGATTAAGGTCACCTGGTATCATGAGTCTAATTGAATGGAAAATCATCAACAATACAAAAAGGTTCTGCCAAAGGTCACGCGGCAGTGTCAGTGTACCAACGAATTCAATTTCACCGCTCTAAAGGCCAATCAAATTTTATAATCTATTCCGGCCTGTTTGACTATTCCATTGGCCGTGTGACGGTTTTTGATCTTGGCCGAAACAGTCACATCTGGTGACCATTACTCCAGATTACATGACCTCCTCTAGGATTATGCTCCACCACGAATCCCGCATTTTTTATGCACTTCCGAACCTCCCTCCCATAGTCTGCCATGGATCACGCATAGACGAGTAAGGAGAGACGCGGGCTATCCTCCCAGCACAACGCAGGCGTTTGATCAGAGCAAGCAGGACGACTTACCCGATCTGTATCTTCGGCCGGGGCATCCTGCAATGAGAGAACTAGTATCGCGTTTGCAGTCTCCTCGTCATTTAACCCATGATTGTCTCGTAACAGTATAGGAACGAGGCGGAGCAATTCTGACCGCATCTCGTCAATTGAGTCTACCTCCAAAATTAATCCCCGGATGTTGTTTCCGTGGACTGCCATCCTGCCGTTTGGATAAGTATATACGGTAGCAGTGTATTTGTATTGTTCGATAGTTTTCATTGGCAAACATTGATATAACAAATCGGCATGATGTATAATGCTATAACATCTTATTTATTGCCGAAAGATTTTTTCCACCCAAATATAAATGTCCTGTATCAGACACTTGTGCCCTGCCCATTCACGAAAACGGGCCTGCTGGAATGACCATTCCCGATAAACCCCAAAGTCAAAAATACCGGCTGACCGCCGAGAGAAGGGCTTCCTTGAATCCCTGCAATAATTGGCATTCGCCATTGCTTTACTCTGGATCGTTCACGCGTGATTATGCCAACTCGCTTTGCGGCATTGCACGAATTGCTCCAATAGACACGCCCCCATCAACCAGATAGGTCTGCCCTGTAATATAACGGCTGGATTCGGACGCAAGGAATACCACCATCCCGTCCAAATCATCTGGATGCCCCGGCCTCCCCAATGGGATCCGCTCCTTGAGCATCGCAAGCCATATCTCATCCTCGTACAGCATCCTGCTTTGCTCCGTCTTGAACCAGCCTGGAGCCAGACAATTGACGGTGATCCCGTATTTTGCCCAGTCATGTGCCAGAGACATGGTCAGTTGCTTCATTCCGCCCCGACTCGCACAATAAGGCCCCATCCCTGCATAACCCGCAACACAGGTAACCGAACCAATATTGATCACACGCCCTGAATTCTGCGTCTTCATGACCTGTGCGGCGGCCTGTGCTACAAAAAAGGCCCCCCGCAAGTTCGTGTTTACCACCATATCCCAATCTTTTTCTGTCACTTCCAAGGCTCTGCGACGGATATTGCACCCGGCATTATTTACGAGAATATCCAGTTGACCAAAACTCGACTCAATGGACTCAACGGCTGATCGGATACTGGCAGTGTCGAGTACATCTAGTTCAAGCGGAAGAACCTTCCGCCCAAGTGACAGGATGTTCTGTTCTGTTTCCGCAAGACGGCCTTTACTTCGACTGGTAATCGCAATATCTGCTCCAGCTCTGGCCAGAGCCCTCGCCATATACTGCCCTAATCCGCGACTGGAGCCGGTAACCAGAGCAACCTGCCCCGAAAGATCAAAAAACTGCTGTGACATCAAAAACATCTATCTTTGCATCGACTGAAACAATCACGAATGCCCTTTGTGCAACATATCATCCTAAGGTTACATTCAGACACAGAGATACCGGCAAAGCAAGCAGTTGAAAACATAGTCCAGAAACTGGCCTCTGGCAGGCAAATTGACATCAATCATACAAACCGCAAAAGTGTTTGTATGACCTCAATTACGGGATGCACACAAACGAGCATCCATTAAGCGATTCAATATGCCCATTCGGGGATTTTGACAACTTTGCCCCCTGAGACCCAAAAAATAATGGAGCATCCGCGGGCGTAAAACTGCCTGAAAATTGACGCATCTTTGGTCATTGGCAACCTACCCATTATATTTAGGATAAAACAAGCCCAGACTAATTGTCCGTCCGCCAAAATAAAAAACAACATCTGCCTATGGTCATCGGTTTACAGTGTGAGGCTACCAGACTGTATCCGACCCTTTTGTTACTTACCTGAGAGGCCCTCCGAATACCAGACAATTCATGACGTTCCTGCTAAATGACGTAGTTTCTGCCCGCACATTTGCAGATATTTACCTTAGGCCTGCACCTTGGGATGGGGATGCAAACCCGCATCCCTGAATCTGATATCAACCCTATTGGGAATGCTGATCGACTGTTCGCTTACTCTATCTGTAACTCCATGATTCCACTCCTTATTTTATTGCTTGGTATTGTCATTGTTGTAGGTCTGATTGTAGGCCTTCGGATCAATGCCTTTGTTGCTCTTATCACCGCAGCGATTGTGATCAGTATACTTTCACCCGGAGAATGGTCCATCAAGATCGCACGCGTAGCCACCTCCTTCGGCTCAACTGCCGGGAGCATTGGCATTGTCATCGCCATGGCTGCGGTCATTGGTGTAACCATGATGAGCAGTGGCGCAGCAGATCGTGTCGTACAGGCATTTATTCGTTTTCTTGGACAGGAACGCGGGAGTCCCGCACTGGCTGCCAGCGGCTTTGTGCTGTCTGTACCCGTATTTTTTGATACGGTCTTCTATCTGCTGATTCCGCTGGCCCGCTCTATGTTTTCGCAGACCGGACGGGATTACCTTAAGTATGTGATTGCAATTGCCGCGGGCGCAGCGGCAACGCACGCCCTTGTACCCCCTACCCCCGGCCCTCTGGTCATTGCCGAGAATCTCAGCATCGATCTGGGTGCCATGATCCTCATCGGCGCACTGGTAGCACTACCGGCAACCATCCTTGGCATCCTGTATGCAGGCTGGCTCAACCGTAAAATGCCGGTTCCCATGCGGGATGTACCAGGCGTTGAAATTAACACGACCCAACTGAGTCGTCTTCCTGGATTAGGTGTCTCGGTTTTGCCGATTGTCCTTCCGATCCTCCTGATTGCCGGGAAAACAATTTTCCTCCCGCTCATCAATAACGATACCGTACTCGCCCGATGGATATTCGTACTTGGGGATGCAAATATGGCGCTGCTGTTAGCCGCTATCGCATCCACCGCACTCTATATCCATATGCGCCGACCTTCACGCAAAGATCTTAGCACGGTAATTGAGCAATCATTGATGAGCGGAGGCCTAATTATTCTCATTACCGCTGCAGGGGGAACGTTTGGTGCAATGCTCAAGGAAGCACAGATCGGCCCCGCAATCAGTGGACTCTTCGCGGGAAGTTCGGGGGTATCCGGAATCGGGATGCTCATCCTGGGGTTTGGGATTGCCAGCCTGTTAAAGTTTGCTCAGGGATCGTCAACGGTCGCAATGATTACAGCCTCTGCAATGTTGGCCGCAATGCTTACCCCGGAAACCTTGAATTTTAATGTGGTTTATCTGGGTACGGCGATTGGTGGTGGATCACTGGTCGGATCCTGGATGAATGACAGCGGGTTCTGGATCTATTCCAAAATGAGCGGCCTCACCGAGGTTGAAACCCTGAAGTCATGGTCCGTACTACTGGTGATTCTTGGATTCACGGCAGGGATCATTTCACTAGCCTTATCCATTTTTCTGCCACTCGTCTAAAGCACATGAACCGGTTCAGTAAACAGGTCACCCAAAACCCCCTGCAAGGCGGTGCACGCGCTATGCTGCACGCAATTGGTCTGTCCGAAGGGGACTTAAATAAAGCACAGGTCGGGATCGCAAGCATGGGATGGGAAGGCAATCCCTGCAACATGCACTTGAACGACCTCGCCCGTCAAATCAAAAGCAGTGTTCAAACCCAGGATCTAGTCGGATTGATCTACCACACCATTGGAGTCAGTGACGGGATTTCTATGGGATCTTCCGGGATGCGCTTTTCGCTCCCATCCCGGGATATCATTGCGGAATCTATTGAGACGGTTGCTTCGGCCCAGTGGTATGACGCGGTGATTGCAGTTGCAGGCTGCGATAAAAATATGCCGGGATCCATCATGGCCCTTGCCAGACTGAACCGCCCCGGTCTGATGGTATACGGTGGAACCATCAAACCGGGATGCTGGAAAGACAGGCCAATTGATATTGTGTCCGCCTTCGAAGCGGCCGGTCAACGGGCTACGGGTGCAATCAGTGATCAGGATTTTCGGGGGATTGCCCGGCACGCCTGCCCCGGAGCCGGAGCCTGTGGAGGAATGTATACGGCAAACACGATGGCATCCGCCATTGAAGCCCTGGGCATGACCCTCCCATTTGACTCTTCTTATCCCGCTGTCAGCCAGGAAAAGAAAAACGAAACCACACAGGTCGGTGCAGTTATTCACCAACTTCTCGAAAAAAATCTCAAACCCAGAGACATCCTGACCCGGGAAGCATTTGAGAATGCCCTGCGGATTGTGATCGTTCTGGGAGGTTCCACCAATGCTGCTCTGCACCTGATTGCAATGGCCAAAGCCGCTGAAGTCCCTCTGACACTGGACGACTTTCAGTTCATGAGCGACCGTACACCACTGCTGGCGGATCTCAAACCCAGCGGGCGATTTGTGATGGAAGACCTCTATCATGTCGGCGGAGTACCCGCCGTCATGAAAATGCTCCTTGAAAACGATCTGCTGCATGGCGACTGCATGACCGTTACCGGTCACAGCATTCAGGAGAACCTGTCCGAGATCCCAGGACTGAAAACTGGACAAGAGGTCATTCATCCCCTTGATAAACCCATTAAGAATACCGGCCATCTGCAGATCCTTTATGGTAATCTGGCCACCGGCGGTGCGGTTGCTAAAATTACCGGCAAGGAAGGGGAACGTTTTGATGGGACTGCATGTGTATTTGATAGTGAAGAAGAGGCAATGGAGGCCATCTTGGGCGGCAGGATTACGGCTGGTGCCGTACTGGTCATCCGCTACTGCGGCCCCAAAGGAGGCCCTGGAATGCCGGAGATGCTCCGACCGACCGGCGCAATCATGGGTGCCGGCCTGGGAACAGATGTTGCACTCATTACCGACGGGCGTTTTTCCGGGGGTACCCACGGGTTTGTCGTTGGGCATATTACCCCAGAAGCCCAGGTCGGTGGCTCTATCGCACTGATCGAAGACGGGGACCCAATTACGATTGATGCGGCCAATCATACTTTAACACTAGGAGTCAGCGACTCCCAACTGGATCAGCGCCGTAAAAAATGGAATGCCCCTCCCCTCAAAGCACAGGCGGGAGTCTTGTTGAGGTATGCGCACACCGTCTCCTCCGCCAGCGATGGCTGTGTTACCGATGTGTTTCCAGCGACCTGACGCATTACATACGCTCTAATATCCACCTGTTGAATTGAGGGCCTGCGCAGCGTGGATATGGTTCAGATTACTTCCAACCAAAACATCTAGCCCGACCGTACCCCCAGATCTGAATTAAGAAATCCAGAATACATAGGCACATGAATCCCTCATTGACCCTCCCCCAAATACTTACACACTGCCGGCGACTCAATAACCTCCGGTGGTAAGTCTTCACCCCTTCAACTCCCATGACGGATGTTCCGGGAGCCTTTTTTTTAGTTCACCGATCAGTTCCTCTTCATAGAAGCCTTGATACTTGCGGGCAAAGAAATGATCCAGTGCTTCATCTTGAAGCCGTTTCCAGGATGATTCTTCTTCACCCGGCAGAATTGGGTAGAAACATGCATCCACACTCTTCGCTGCGCGATAGTCACTGAATGCATCCCCGATCATGAGTATGCAATCCGGCACATACTGGCTGCCTGCACAGGTGGATAACTGATAGGATTTGGGACCCATTTCCTGGCCTGCAATCTTCTGTACATAATCCGACAGTCCATGTTCGCCCCATTCCCGCTGCAAAGCCTCCAGCGGTGTACTGGAGGCCACCATCATATCCGCCTGATCCGCCGCTTTAGAGAGCACCGCATGTACATAGGGAAATGGAGGAATTCCATGCACCATCTCGGTCACCGCCTGATTGACAGTTTCGCTCCATACCAATGCATCCATCAGCGCAGGGATTTGTTCGGCGGCTTCCGCAAGTGCAGAATTACCTAATTTTGGGTTCGTATGTATCCAGTCGTTCAATGCTTCCAGACACGGAATATCCACCCTGCGACGTAAAACTTCTGGACGCGTACGTAACTGATCCATGACCCGCACCAGCGCAGGAAAGCGGTTCATACCCCGGTCAACCGAATACAGATTCACA
Organism: Rhodothermales bacterium; assembly: GCA_022822185.1. Classification (GTDB taxonomy): domain Bacteria; phylum Bacteroidota; class Rhodothermia; order Rhodothermales; family Bin80; genus Bin80. The sequence goes on from JAJECE010000123.1 coordinate 43,069, forward strand.
AACTCCCATGAATCCCGGACAAATTTACTTATTGCCTGTAAACCATAGTGACGGACCGTGACAGGACAAAAACACTCCTTATGTTTCACTTCCATCGTGTCAAAGACACAGCCATCCGAATCAATTGCAATCAGAAAATCCTTACTCTTTTGCAGTGACAAAAGCGAATTACTCATTGGGATCGTGTAAGATTTACCGCTATTTTTGAACAGGAATGAACTGCCGCAGATAGTTAACACTCTGCCGCAGTGCAGCGATCCGCGATTCCAGCGATCCTTCATAAGCACGATCTTCAACCTCAACACAGACGGATCCACTGTATCCTGCGTCGGTGAGAAAAGAGAAAAATTTCCCCCAGTCTATATCTCCCAATCCAGGCAGCTTGGGGGTATGGAAAGAGTTTGGAACCGCCAGAATACCAACTTCATTAAGGCGGTCCTGATCAAGCCGAACATCTTTGGCGTGGATATGAAAAAGCCGACCGGCAAACGTGCGGATTGGCTCAAACGCGTCCATATGCTGCCAAATCATATGTGACGGATCGTAATTGAGTCCAATGGCGTTACTGTCCAGATCTGCAAAGAGACGGTGCCAGATTGCAGGCGAGTAGGCAATATTCTTACCCGAGGGCCATTCATCATCTGTAAAGTACATCGGACAGTTTTCGATTCCAATCCGAATCTTCCGGTCCTCTGCATAGGTAACAAGCGGTTTCCATACCTCTATCATTCTGGCCCAATTATCTTCAACGGAACGGTGCCAGTCACGACCAATGAATGTATTTACGGTATTCAGTTCAAGCAGTGCCGCCGCATCCACCATACGCTGGATCTGAAGAATAGAAACTTTTGCTTCTTCCAAGTCTGGAGATAATGGGTTCGGATAATAGCCCAGTGCACTGATTGCAACACCGGTTTCGGAACTCAGGGTTTGAAGGATTCGTGCTTTCTCTTGATCCAGCGACTGCACATCTACATGCGTAACCCCTGCATAGCGCCGGTTGGCTTTGCCTTTTGGCCAGCACATCAACTCCACACAATCACAAGAAAGATCTGAGGCAAGAGAAAGAACATCCTCAATGGATAATTCCGGCACAATTGCGCTTACAAATCCAAGTTGCATCCTCTGTTTGGGTTGAATGACATCAAAGGCAATGAACGAGACTTGTATCATTGATGTTCACGAATCCCATCCGGGAGAACGAAAGTAGCAGAGATTCGGTTAAACCCGCACATATGGATCTGAATGCTTGAGACACGAATCAATCCAGAGAATCCGCATGCCACCCTGATGTGAACCGTAGCGCAGGATTTTGGGATATGAATGGGAACGAACCATGCCTATGTTTTGCCTTCTTCCTGGTTTTCGTGGAGACAAAGAATTAAAATTTCCAGTAAATTGTATGTCTATTGGGAGTTTCACCGAGAAATTCGTATACTCCTGAGGATCTTCTCCGGCAGTAGATTTACCAGAATTGGCAGCAAGTTTGATTTGTTTGTGATTCATACTTTTTTTGTTCACACTTAGATATGCAAAGACATGATGCGGCTTAATCACTCATGGGACGATTATTCTCTCCTTGAGTTAGTCAACTACCCCCCCATTTTTTCATTGGAAGTTCCACATTGTACACTTCCTGCTGTTATTCCTATTGGTTTTCCCAATAGGAGCATGGGCACAGGGAGATGGAAATCTGCAGCTGGCTCCATCTCAGAGTTTGGCGGCAGAACGTAGTCAGATTGACCTTTCTCATGATTTACCCGCCAGCGGTTTTAACGCTGTTTCCACACAATATGGGAGTTCTGTCGACTCCTCATCAAGGGATCCATTAGAGGATCGTGACAACTGGACAGATGCCGCTCTGAATGAAGAGGGCACAGGCGGAATCTCTATGACTCTCAGTCCTGATGCTGACCCTCCTGATCCGCCATCGTATTTAAGAGCATTCGGTGGACCTACTCTGATTGAACTTCACTGGACCCCTCCCGATGACGACGGTGGATCGGCGATTACCGGATACAATATTGATTCTTCTTCTGATGGAGGGAATAACTGGAATTCTTTGCATTCAGGTGTTATGGGGACATCTGCTATTCATCATTCGATTGCATCAGGATCAACGTTCCATTACCGTGTCCGTGCCGTTAACAGCGATGATGAAGTGAGCGGTGTTTCCAATGTAGTCAGCGCAACAACGGGTGGGCCGGGTTATGTGACGGACTTAACTGCGGAGGCTGTCGGGCGCAATCAGATCAGCCTTTCCTGGACGACTCCCGGTAACACTGGTACATCGACCATTACAGGCTACCGCATTTATAGGTCCACCAATTTAGAGACTCCCTGGACTGATTTTTTATTCGATATTCCAGGCACTGGCACAAGCCATGGACAGCAATCCACATTTCAGGTAGGCACGACGTATTATTACCATGTCGCTGCGATCAATGCCACGGGTGTAGGCCTTCCATCCGATATGGCTCAAGTAACCATAGAGGCCCGTGCACCGGACGCGCCCACGAATTTAACCGCAACCCCTTCCGGACCGACCCAAATCGTTCTTTCCTGGACGGCCCCCAATGATACCTCCCCCAATGATAACGATGGAGTGGAGAGGATTACCGGGTATAAAATTGAGATGTCCCCGGATGGAATAGGTTGGGAAGATGATCCTCTGGTGGAGGACACTGGAAATAATGCGACAACCTACACAGATACGGGACTTACCGAAGGCACGACGCGCCACTACCGCGTCTCTGCGATCAACTCCGTTGGTGCGGGCGATCCATCCAACGAGGCCTCTGCAACGACGCAGGCAATTACTGCGCCGGATGCACCGGATGCGCCCACAAATTTGACTGCAACGGCTTCCGGACAAACCCGGATTGATCTTTCCTGGACGGCCCCTGCGAACGATGGCGGTGCCGCCATTACAGGGTACCGGATTCAGGTGTCCTCGAATGCAGGCAGTTCCTGGAATCCTCTGCAGGATATCACAGGACGCGCAACCACGACCTATTCTCATAGCGGGCTTACGGCCGGCACGACGCGCCATTATCAGGTCCGTGCGATCAATTCCGTAGGTGCGGGTGCCCCTTCCAATGTGGCCCATGCAACGACCGATGCCGCCACGGTCACGGTGCCGGAGGCACCCGCCAATCTGACGGCAACCGCTTCCGGCCCGACCCGGATTGATCTGTCGTGGACGGCTCCCGCCAGCAACGGCGGATCGTCCATCACAGGGTATCGGATTCAGGTGTCCCCCAGTGGAACCGGAAATTGGACGAATCTGGTCGACAATACCCGAAACACCAATACGACCTATATACATACGGATCTTTCCCCCGGCACGACGCGCCATTACCGGGTCCGTGCCATCAATTCCGTGGGTCCGGGTGCCCCTTCCGATGTCGCCCGCGCAACGACAACGGCCGCCGCCGCGCCGGACGCGCCCTCAAATTTAACTGCCACCGCTTCGGGGCGAACCGAAATTACGCTTTCCTGGAGCTCCCCCTCCAAT
>JAJECE010000044.1 GCA_022822185.1 Rhodothermales bacterium
GGTCATGGCCTCCGTGTCGGGACGTTCAAGAAATCGGTAATAGCCGGCCACGGCGGAACGACTCATCTCAATATTTTTTGTAATCGGTTTTCCCGGACTGCGACTCAGCAAGTCTACACTCTTCACCAGACGATCCGTTCAAGCCTTATGCCCCAGATCGGCCGCGCCAAACTCCTGCCCGGCCCACTGATCTGCATCCAGCCCCGCGCCGAGTTCCAGGATCGGATAAATCGGGGCGGCGGGCAGCCCGAGTTGCGTTCGCCACCCGGAAGAAAATTCATACACAAAAATCGCCTTCTTGCTCCGCGTGCACGCATTCGTGGGAGCATGCCGCCCCCGCCCCTGCGTCTGTCCCACCCAGTGAAAGCCCGCTGCCGTAAAACAGGTCCCCGAATACGAGGGATCAACAAAGGTTTCCACTGCCCAAATCTCCACACCATCGTCCTCGTACATGTCCGTCTTCATCTGCCGCAGAGAACGAGATAACAGGTGACTTGCCAAGTTTTTACACTGCACACCGGGACGCATCAAAAAACGGTTCAGCCCCATTACATGGGCGCGGTACTTATCCCGCTGCTCAGGGGTCCATCCGATCCATGCCTCCCGCGCGGCCAGATACAGGGCCGGTGCGGCAAACCCGATTCCGCCCAGATAGCCGTGGTCGCTCTGGAACAGGTACTTTTTCTGAAATCCGGCAAACTTGGTGACCCTCTGTGGATGCTCCTTGGCCATCAACATGTTCCAGATCGCCAACGCTTCCCGGGTCCGCACGCGTTCTACTTGCAGTCCCTTTAATGCACGAATCCGATTCGGAACCCCGGTGGGAGCGGGGACGGGTTCGGACAGTAAACGGGCATTGGGACAATCCGGGCGGTGCGTACTCGGCGGAAGTTTGATCTTTCCTTCCCCTTCCAGGACCGTCAGCGCCTGTAAACAACTCGAAGTGCGCAATGCCCCCGTTGCTGTATAAAATCCGAACGCCTCGCATAATTGACGCGCCAATGCCGTGCGACCATCGCTCGGATGGGAGGCCAAAACTTTCTTCACACGCGCAAGATCCGCACGGAAACAAGGCAATATCGGTGGCTGAAATGACTCCATACCACCAAGGTAAAAAACGTTTTTACCAATGTCAAGTAATCAAATTATGCAACAGGTAGGGCAAGCCAGTATATTGGATGGATGACCAGCTTATGTCCGAGATTGTATTAACTGTACTACCGGAGGATAAGTGGAAAGAAATAAGAAAATTAGAGTTTTCTCGCTTCTCTAACTTGATAAAGGAATTGGAAAGCCTATTCATAAAAGAGGCCAAGAAGGACATACGTGGCATCGAAGATCTAACTGAGTCTGCTGCCGAGGTTAGTCAGGTCTATCGGTTTGTGGAAAGCAAGAGTTCGGATATGAGGGACTTGAGTTAGATGCAGGAAGTCGGATGGGCTTTAGTTAATGTCCGTTCGAAAAACATCTAACATCCCAAGAAAAGGGAGATTATGTCTCTTTTTTCGGCAACTCTATCAACTCGAGGAAACCCACTGTGATTGAGTCTGTATAGATGGTCCGAGACTCAGATGCCCCGCCCACCCAGGAAGTAGGATTTGGCGCATCATGACAAGCGGACAGAAACAAGCCCTTGAACAGATTCGGGAAATTGAGAAATTCTCGGAAGGGGAATCAAGCGTCGTGGCCGTTGATAGCCCCACAACACCAGAGTGGATACTCGCCTTTGATATTTCACTCAACACTTCTCCTCTGAATCAGGTATCAACGGGAATTCCTTTGCGGGATCGCGAAAGAGTGGTCATCAAGGTTTCCTCTGGTTTTCCATATACGGTGCCAAAGGTTGAGACTCTGCACACACGTTTTGCTAGACCGCCACATGTTCAATGGGCACATCAATTGTGTCTATATCAAGCCCCTGATGTAGAATGGAATCCAAACGATGGGATGTATGGATTCATCAAGCGTCTCTGGAAATGGCTCGAAAAAGCAGCTATGGATGAACTGGATCCCGTAGATGGTGCTCTTCATTCACCAGTGGCTTATTGTGTATTCAGATGAATTTGCCCGAGTATTCAGATTGATGTTGCCCGTGTGCAGTGGAAAAGCGCTTCTTTCTTGTGGGTGCGAAGCCCACCAAAAAACTGTCGTTCCAGTTCGTAGCGACTAAAGCGATTTATGGAGGTAACAACATGGACTGGTGTGTCACCTCGGAGGTGAAGAGATGACGTAGCGAAAGCGTACCGAACTATACAAAGAATGAGGGAGGCCCCCTCGCAATCGGCCGTACAGGCGGAGATTGCAAACCACCCAAAGTTGCGGCATTTAATATGTGTCGTGGTGAGCGTGTTGGGAAGAGGCAGGTGTAGGAACCTGTCAGGGTGCGCCAGACTAACTGGTAAAGTGTAGCGGGTGAAATTCCTGCGTTATGAAACTACAACCGAGTACATATCTCCGCGAGTCATGCACATCTGTTCGTGAGGGCAGATGTGAAGCGTTGACAGCGGTACATTTGGCCGGGGCTATTGAGTACCGAAAGAGCTATCATCCGGGGCGCCGAGATTTTCCTGATGATCGAAAGCAACACGTAATTCATCGTAATGGTGAGACGGATTACGGCCTCACGGTGTCAAAGAACCCAAGGACGCATACATGACTTTACCGGGACCTGGGAAGTATCTATTCCACACTGGAGTCGTATTTCGGGGTCGCGCAGAGAAGGTGGAAATACCGAAGCCTGCGATGTAGGGAATAGAGAATTCAGATCAGAGCATGGGTTATATGAAAAGATGTGTACATTTTCGCATGGTCAGTCATCACATTCATTAACCTCGGTTCCACATGTACGAAACGGTTTATATCGAACTGCTAGGCAAAAGGGAAACTAATGGCACTGATTCGACTCTTGGAAGACCGCGATCCCAAGGTTACAGCCAGCTTAAAAGAGGGGCTGGAGGAAACGCTGATGCTCCACAGATTGGGGGTGCACAAATTGCTGCGTGACCGACTCCGAACCACAGACATTATTGAGAGCATCAACGGCTGACTGGCGAACACGATATGCAGGGGCACCCGATGATGTAATTCCAATCAGCGTCAGCGATGGGGCACCGCGGCGTGCCTGGATATTGAAGAGCAATCTCTCAATCCAATTTCAAAAGACTACGAGTGTGGAGCGTTGTTCCGAGTACTGAAACGACACAGTCAGCCAGAAAATTGCTAAATTGTACCCCTGCTGGACTCAATCAATTTTCATTATCAATGGTGCATCCCCATGCCTCAAGTTTGCGGAAATGGGGCTCACATAAACAACAAGTTCATTTTTGCGTAGAATTGTCTCGCATGACTGAAAATGGTTCAGGCTAAATGAGTATAGACATCCTCACAGCAGCTTACTATCTTTGCGACAAATCCGGCTGGACACTGTCTAATTTGAAATTGCAGAAGCTATTGTACTTCGCACAAATGATGGCACTCGGCGAATCCAAAGACGAAATTGTAAGCGATGATTTTCAGGCATGGGCGCTTGGCCCTGTGAACGCCGATTTATACCATGAGGCTAAGATATATGGTTCTGCTCCCGTAGGATTTTTGCCCGGAGGAAATACCCCCGAACCCTCTGGGTTTCGCAGATACATACTTGATCAAACACTGCGTTCAATGGGGAGCATGTCTGCTGGGACACTGATACGTATTTCACATTGGCCCAAAGGGGCGTGGGCCAAACATTATGTTAGAGGCAAAAAACACAGGGTGATTCCTAAAACGGACATTGCAGCGGAATATCATATGCACAAAAATTCTACAGTTGAGACTACAGATGCCGGGGAGTAAGGAGGCAAGCCATGATTTTTCCGTGTTTTTAAACGCGATTCAGGAACGAGCAAATGCCCTTGAAACCCCTGAATTCCGCATTCATTATCTTCAGAACCTAGGGGGAGAGTTCGGAGTAGAATAGCCATATGAACGGTCTACTCCGCCTATGTCTCGTATTTAAATCCGTTAATACTGACTTAAGATGTCACTTCCAATTCTTGATGCCGCACAATTCATTTTGGAGAACTCACGACGAACTGTGACGCAACTTGAACTCCAAAAACTTCTATATCTTTCCCAGATGACACACTTTGGGAAACACAATAAACCGGTTTTAGCAGCTCGGTTTGAAGCCTGGAAGTTTGGCCCGGTAAACCGCCTCCTGTACAACGAGATAAAACGGTTTGGTGCAAACCCTATTCCGAGCACCGAGATTTTGGGGAATATTGATACGATTGGTGCGGTAGGCCACACGGCCCAGACCGTACTCAACCAAACCGTGGACGAACTGTCAGAAATGACCGCCTCTGATCTCATTCGGATTACACATTGGGTAAAAGGTGCCTGGGCAAAAACATACGACCCCAAAAATCCAAACTCTGAAATTCCAGAATCACTTATGCGGCAGGAGTATTTTGATCGGTTGGAACTTGCTAAGGCTAGGGCTCAATCTAAAGAGTAACGGTAAGTCATGTCCTCACCCTATATATGATCCATCGCTGTATCTGGAAGAACAAGTACACGAACTGAACATACACTTAAAGCATCTAAAGAATCAGGAGCAGAAATCCCGTGTTGAAAAAGAACAGCAAAGAAACAAGTATCGGATTCCATTTGCAAGTGGGTATGGTGTAGTGGCACTGGCTTAGTTGGGGTTCACTGGGTGGCTTATTCTTGAAAGCGGACGAAGTGAGCCTGCAATTTCGGTAGACTATAGAGTCTTAATTGCTATGCTTGGCACAGGCCTTGGGGCGTTGTACATTCCACTTCGTGTCCTTGCCCAATTTTTGTTTAAGTAAGGCCAGAGAAATTCCCTCCGGCTACTGGATATTCCCCAAATTTTGCACAGCGGTTACGCTTGGGGAAAGCCCTGCGGGGTACACTTGCTTATCTTTTGCAGCGTGTATCCAAGAATGCGTAGATTGCCGTCATAGTGGTATTGGGTGTGGCATCTGGGCGGTGCATTCCGGTATACACATGTGGAGAAAACAGGAATGGAAACGCTCGGTGAGGGTGGGCAGATGGAGTTGTTACGGTTCTGACATGGGTATACCGAGGGAATGGAAATCGTGGGTGAGCCAGAGAATACATTGAGCATTTGGAGGCTAGATGGAAAACTGACCAATCCAATATTCGGAGATGAATCGTTGGATGGAGAGTTAAGCCTTGAGGGCAATGGGCGAATGTGTGCACATGAAGCGGTTCTGAGTTATGCGCTTCCTTTTGACATTGAATCCCGGATTAACTGCTTGGGACATCATGGCCGTGATCGGGTTCGCACCAAAGGCGGCAAGGAGGGGATTTGCACGAACCGTTGCCGCAAGTATTGTGGCAACCAATCTGTGTCATATTGGAAGGTTCCTGATGGCGCGGGATCACCAGAATTAATCTAAAATCGTGGACCGGTTAAATGAGATGCAACGCAGCCAGATCAGCGGCCATCGCTCTATTCCACGGTCAGAGTCTGGGGGGATGGACGAAGCCAAGTGTGAAATCCGTCGGGGTGCGGTCAAAGTGTCTATCAGTGCGGGGAATTTCACACTGGAGGGGTTTTATGGGGTGGATCTCGTTCGATAAAGTAATTATCCATGAACCAGTCGCGCATAGAGGGGATCGGCATCACATAGCTGTCGCCCTGCAGATCGAATATTCCCTTACGCAGGGCGAAGACGAACACCTCCTCTGCTTTATCTTCGCTGAACACATCCCGCAGGGATGCGATGACCATGTCCTTATCAATTTTCCCGTCCGTCTCAACATTGGCCACTGCTCTGGCAATGCATTGACGCTCTTTTTGAGTAGTCCTCGGGCCCGGGTCTCATAAAATTTTATTCGTTTCCCCCGTCCCGCTTCGAGCACTGCACTCAATTTTTCTGGAGTCATCTTCCGTCCTGTTGACCGCAGGTGAATCGCGGCGGACTCGGCGTAGGCAGATATATGTTGGGGCCAGCCATTGGTTTCCTGCGCAATGGTATCAATCCAGGTCGTGGGATCCCCCTTTGCCCGACCATCCCTCCTGAGCCAATCTTCGATGACCTTCCGTTCCGCTTCCGGCTTTAACCGTCCTAGCTCAATGTAGCATTTATCCTTGAATCTGGGCACGCCCATTTCTTCAAATGCATCCGCCGTTGCACTCAATCCGGCGGCAATCAGCATCACGGAACGGTTCAGTTTACCATTGTGGATTGCATCTAACAGGGCCCGGACATCACGTCGCTCCTTGGGCATGAAGTCCTGCGCAAATCCTTGCGCTTCATCCATGATAAGGAGTAGTTTTTCCTCTCTATCCTTTAACACCTCCAGTGGGCTCCGCTCTGTATGGGCTCTCGTGGTGGAACGGGAAAAGCCCAACTCGGCCTTTCCCACCTCCAGAATTGCACCCTCACCATGCGCGTCCACACTCGTTGTGGTCGCTTTGGTCTGTAGCGTACGGCGCAGTGTATTGGTCTCGCAGAGTTCTGAGGGTCCAATATGGGCGACTTGCCATTTTGCATTCTTCGCCAGTTTCGCACACTCATAGAGCAGGGCGCTCTTCCCCGAACCCGGCGCGGCCTGGACAAGAAACGTGGTTCCTTTGCTGGGATCATTCTCTGTCCATTTAACACGCTTCAGGAAACCACCCAATATTTCTTTACGCCCGTGGAAGTACTTCGCTTCGCCCCGGTCATCTATACCGGGAGTGGTGTCTACGAAGTCAATCATGATACATAGTGGCAGCTTGTCTAGCGTCAGTAACTTTTTCTCTCGATGGCACTTAGAGTTCTCCAGGGTGGACTCTTTACCATTTATGCAAGCAAAAACAGGGAAAATTGTGTATTCAGATGAATTTGCCCGGGTATTCAGATTGAATTTGCCCACCTGGCTCGGCCCAATTTCCGCTGCTATTTTGTGGAGTATGGGTCGGGGGATTTTGGCGGCAGGACTTGTGGTTGGAGCCTAATGTATTGGATGGCATAAGCGGGGCCTTTTAACGACCCAGAGGTTTCCAAGCCATGACCATGGGTTTCTATGAAACATATCCAGACTTATTATGCTTTCAGTAGGAAGCAGGCCATGCAACCTGAGGAGGGGTTCTGCGAATATTTGAGAACCCAATGGGCAACACTTCAGAAAGGGCCAAGTCTTTGGAGTCGTTCTCATTGTTTATTACCCGCTTTGGAGAATCCCCTCAATCAATTTAAATTTCCGATCTTTTTTCTCTGGATCTTCAACTTGAATGTACTCAATGCCTTTGAATCCATCGCCTCCCCTTCGATTCAGAGGGGGCTCAAGGGCCTCAATCAATAGCGCTTCCATTGCAGGAATGACCTTACTTAATTTATAGCTATCGGAACCCCCGTCCAGTGTTCCATCATCTTTGACTGCCCGAAAACCGAACCACGAGAACCTATTCCAGCGAGTTTTGAGACGATCACGCGTATGGTCGGAAAGGCGGGATCCCAAGCTTGAGGAGGTTGTCCGACCCGCATAGACAATATCTCGGAAGTCGTACAAAAGATAGATCCCTGTTTGCTCCGCCATATCTACAGGGGCCGCACCGTCCTGCTGGACACCGAAAATCTTCGGTTTTTTGGTCCAGTCTACGAGATCCCGTTCCCAAAACATCCCCAGTGCCATGATGGGGCGGTCTGAGTCGTTATCCGAGTTATCTTCTCGATGATCCAGGTTGCTGCCCCCACGGAGTCGAAATATACCTGGTGCTATCCACTCAAAGACTTCCTTGTGTATCTCTTTCCTCAAGTTTGCGTACACTGTATTGGACGGTGTAGCTCCCACATTTGCACGCAATTCTTGGGCAAGAATGCGTTCCGTGATATCCGTATAGTGTAGAGGAGTCCCGGCATCTTCGAGCACCTTTACAATTGCGTCACGCCATGTCATCTGTTTAGGGCTCATAGGTCGTTCTTATTCTCATGTTGTACCCCACCACGGCTGTCCAAGTTCTATTGGGCTGTCTATGCATACGCAATGGCGGTTCAAGATACACAAATTAATGTCTACCCAGAGAGTACGTAATGTCCTAATAAGAAGCAAGCTACGGTCATATTTTCTGGCAAGTCATGGAACACTTCGTGCGATTCATGCGGTTCAAACGAAAATTTCCCCGACATTCACCCTTACAGGATGTGATATCTCAAAGATTCCCAACTGTGGCTTGGCCAGATTGCCAATGGTCAGTTGGGACTTGTGATATGTTAGTTTGGACTGTGCGGGAGAAGGATTGTCCAGTGAGGAAGGAAAAGGAAAAATGTACTGCATAGAAGGGAGAAATCCGGTCATGGACGAAAACAATGGTCCTGGATGCACAGTTCCCGCCATATCTTAAGTTCTGGGTGACAATGGAAGCGGATCAGGGATATAACGATGGGTACGATGTTATGCGAAGGTCTCTGCCAACATGTCGGCGATCAAATCAATGCGGATCATCTTCTCGATATGCTTGGAGAGTTTGCGACAGGTGCGATGTGAATGACTTTGTGCATCAATGAGTAACTGCCATGGACAAGTTCCTCTCATTCTATATTTTCTCCATTATGAGGTTCTTGTAAAACAATAATCCAGACACAAAAGCACTTTGATATACCCTCATGTCAGTGAATATTTTCAAGATTGGGAGTCTTGTAAGAGGCTCAGCCCCAGTTGGTTTGGATTCCAAACCTGCTCGCAGATATGTCTGTACAGTTGCTGACGTTCCTCCATATCTTGCTTCTTGAATTCAGGATGATTCTTAAATTGCAGTCCAGTCTCTTTCCTGAAACTTTCAAATTTTGGATCATTCTCGTAAGCTATCTGGTTCAGGGACGCGGCCAGTAGATTCCGCTTGGAGTAGTGCTTCAACTTATCCTCGTATACCTTATCTCCGAAACTGGCGTTGAAACTCTTGGGTAACAAGAGCAATCCACCGAAGTGATTTCGCTGGCGACCAAAGTCATGGGGATTGCTGAACTCGTCTGTGTGTTGATCATACCTATTCGCCCAGATATGTTCAACTTCAAATGGGTCTTTGCGCTTCCTGTTCACATATTCATCAAAACCGACTCCGTTACTGCATTTGCCTTCAATCCATGCGGTCATCCGGGCCAATAAGTATCGGATGTAGGATCTATTACGTCGCGTGAGCGCAAAGTTGTCAACTCCCTCAAACGAATCTTCAAGATTCGCAATCCGATCTGCGAGTATTTGTTGCAGGGTGCACAGATCCTTGTTCCGAATGTCCCGGGCCAAATTAAACACTGTGTAACTGATGGTTGAATATCCAAAACTACGAAAATTGACAATCCGGCGTGCCACAAACACATCAAGGAAAGCTGCGACCATTCGGGTCTTTTCACGAAAGGTGTCCTGATCATCGTCTGGAGTCACGGCCGCCATAATGGGCAAATACTGCTGTGTGAGACCAATCGCAGTATTGTAGTATACATGTTCCCATCCCTCCGTCAAACGATAACTCACCTTTATCAGATGAATGTATCGAAGGCTCATTTTATCAAAGTTATGATTGATGAACTTAGCGTAGTCACCGGAATTGCTGAGGCCGATGGCATTTTGATTGTCTCTGACCCACTTGTGAAATGCAGTTCCAATGATGTCAAAATCTTGAGGTTTTGCCCCCTTTTTCCGCTCACGAATCGTTTTCGCGTACTTTCCGCGTAGCCAATGTTTAAGAAAATCGGAATCAGCGTTCTTGATCTGATCACTCAGATCGGTCAGTTCAGTAATTCGTTTCCGCCACAGTTTATTGGTGTCTTCGATTGTCCGGGGATCACCTATCTTGGAAAGTAGAAACCCCTTTAGCATGTCGGTATTAGAAAGACTAAGGCCGCGGTCATTCATCGTCTCAAACACTTCGAGAGCCATGTCCGGATCAGTTGTGATAATCTCGACCAGAAAGACCCGCCATATGAGCCAGTCGCGGAAATGGAAAAGAGATGATCCTTTCAGTTCGTCTGGATAACACTCTACGATAGTATGGTAGCGCTTCCAGATGTTACGGACGGATTCGGATTGATCGGTCGTATCAAATGATGGAGTCTCATCCAGGATTGCTCGCATCACCTTTTCGCGTTCGTGAATATCAATATTGAATGTTTTCTTGCCGAATTGCGCCGAGAATACAAGGTGTGTATGTTGGTCTTCGGCTGGGTCAATCTTTTTCACCATATGGCTGAGGTGGATGAGCAGCAATGTGAGCGTAGTCAGGCGCTGTTGCCCATCAACCAGGTACCGGACATTCCCGTCTTGGTTGATGACAATTGGTCCCAGAAAGTAGGGTCGATAGGATGCAACTTTGCTGCGCTCGTCATTCTCATGGTAGTCCTCAAGAAAACTCGTAGAGAGATCGTCGATCAATTCCTTCACATTAATATCTTTCCATGCGTATTCACGCTGATAATAGCCTAGTCTATACTTGTAGCCATTCAATAATTGGTATACGGTGAGTGCCATCCCTTGGATGGCATTCGCATCAGCCGGGCCAGGATTGGGCATGTGTTCGCTTCTTCTGTTATAGATTTTGTGGAAAATTATATCCACGGGTCAAACTGTACCCTGTTTGCGAAGCTAGGTTCAAGTGGGTCTGAACGCGCCATTTTGGGGTTTGATTTTCAGATTGATATAATTCCCTTATATCCCGATTCGGAAACCATCTCAAGGTTGGTACACTGTCCACATATTGTTCAATCCTGACGAAACGTATCCATACCAGAATCTGAATGCCTGGGGCAAATTCAATCTGAATCTACAGTGCGACCGGATGAGCACCCTGGCGATACCAGGGGGGTAAGTTCGGGTATGTATGTGATGATTTTCCGGCATAACGGCATATGTTCTGGATGTTGCGCCATCCATCTTCGCTATCACTGTACGAGCGTCACTGTCATTCTGGATTAAGAGCAAAGCTTGATGGATTCGCTCCATTGCGCTTCAGGATGACCGTCTTACTAAGGATTGGAATATTGAGCGTGAGCGATACTGCTGGTGCAGACGGATTTCCTCGACTATCCCTATGGGGGCATGTTCGATGAATGATAAGTTCTCCGTTCCCCTTCCGGTAAGCCGTGAAACCTTCCCCGCAGGCCACACTGTATTGCATCTGCCATACTGCTTTTTCCTGATCTATCCGGCCCAGAGATCACAAAGTTTCTACGCTCTGTGTCTAAACACTCTGATTGTAATGCAAGAGAGCGAATACCCCAAAACTCAGAGACTGCGATCTCATCAATCTTAATCATGATCCCTCCGCTTGTCCGGTTCTTCAAAGCCCCTGACCAGATCCTCTGTTGCAGGGTTGTTTTCGGCCATTCGCAGGCTCTGCAGTTCTTCAACCATCTCGCCGGGAATGCTTACAGACTTGCAAAGATCTGTCAACAGGCCGTTGAGGATTTTGGGGGATGATTTCGGGCATGGATTTACATGGAGGCTGTTCCAATGGAATCATGGATATTCCCGCTGACACTCCCTGAAATCCCCTCATTTCTATTCTCGTTGCAGGTGGCTTTCACCACCTGATTACAAAACCCTGTAATACAAGAGCGCCCCGATACCGAAAGGTACCGGGGCGCTCTATCTGCTTTCTGAGTAGTTGAGACTACTCGGCAAGTCCTACTTCACCAGTGTCATGCGACCGGTCTTCACATACCTGCTTTCTGCTCCGGTTGCAATCATCCGGTACAGATAGGTGCCTGATGCAAGGTTTACCGCATTGATCTCAATGTTCCGGTTTGCACCTGCTTCAAACTCCTTCGCCGGCAGGGTCATCACTTCCCGGCCCAGCATGTCGACCACCTGCAATGTGACCTGTGCGGACTCTGGAAGATCAAACTGGATCCGCGTAGACGGATTGAATGGGTTCGGATAGTTACCATGAAGTGCAAACTCCGTTGGAAGTTCAGCAATCTCATCCACTACACTGGTCACCGTCTGCGTGGAGATTCGATCTCCCCGGATATCTACGCCGAAGATTTCAAAGCCGATGGCCATCACACTCTTCGTTCCCGACAGGTTCAGGATCACCGTCTCCCCTTCATATCCGTTCAGCGATACTTCAAACACATCAATCTCCTCTTCACCTTGTGCAGATTTCACCTGAAGGTTGTGCAATCCAGGCTCAAGGGCCAGATAATTCGTGGCATCCCCAAACTTGATATTGTTTGCCAACAGCTTCGTTGCTTCATGATCAGGAGTCGTACCTACTGTGCGCACATCCACTGTTCCCAGATCTGCAGATCCATGTACCAGAATCGCATCCACCATGTTATCGGCCAGAGAGGTCATTCTGGTTTCCAGAATCTCAACCATGGGAGCCGTTGCTGCACCGTGTGCAATCACGGCATAGCTGCTCTCATGCGCAAGCGTAGGCAGATCAAACGTGATGGCCTGATCTGCAGGTGCGCCTGCAACCTGAATGCTCGCCGAATGTGCACCGGCGGCAACCACTGCATAGCCCGTGGCATTACGGAACTCCAGACCGCTCTGTAGACGGACACCGTCTAAGGACAGGTCAACCGGAGCCGGAAGTGGAACATTGTGAATGAACTGAACTCGTGACAGTCCACCCGTCAGCGCATCCATATGAATCGGATTCTCAAGCCCGTTCGCGGCAACGCCCAGAATGGCACAGGTTCCCACCTCAACACTCATCTGAGTCAGGTTCAGAACGCCATTCACATAGCCGTTCTCCGCAAAGGACTCTTCGTCCTCTCCGACGATTGCAGTTCCTGCCAAACGTGGATTACTCCAGTCACAATCCCACTGCACCAGACGAATGCCATCGGGATCAAATACGTTTGCAAGTCCACCGGCGGCAACACGGATATGCGGATTCTGATCCATCGCCTCTTTGAGTTCCACCTTCCAGAAGATGTCCGCATAAGCATCCAGTGTCAGTAAGCCACCCTGCACAGGCACCAGAATGTTCTCGGCCGGCCATGCTGGCATGGCACCTTCAGGCACCATTTCCGGGGACACGGTCACCGTATCCGCGTCTGACAGATCATCGGGTAATTGCAGGATGAGCGGGCGATAATACGCCATATCTCCATCCATGCCGCCCACAGGGAACAGGTAGCCTCCACTCGTCTCGCCTCCGCCGGAATTTCCGTGCATCACCAGACGGGAAACCCCTGTTGCCACATGAGAACTGCGGGACCCCTTCTTGATAACAGAATCACACATCTCTGTACTCATGTCACAATTTTCAAACGCATTGTTGCGTCCTCTCACATCTTCCTCAATGCCCGTGTTCGACACCGTCCATGTGTGCATCATGTCATCATCCTTACCGCTGATCACCCCACGCTTCAGTGTCAGCGTACCTGAAGCACCCTGCATCACATTGCTGCCTAGCATAAGCCCCATAGAATTGTCCACCTCGACATTTCCCAGTTCTGCACTCGACATCACCATCTGCGATTCCTTGCCAGAAAACGTAAGATCCGCGTCCAGCATGTAGTTCTTATTCGTCGGACTGAAGTCAAAATCCCCCTTCAACACCAAGTTGGCGCCATCTCCGTCGTACTTGACCGAATCCGACACCATCACATCGCCCATCACGGTCTTGGTCAGCATCGGATGCAGTTTAACCCCAGCATGATCCGCCTTGCCCGTTGCCGTTTGCGTGAAGTTACCGGTGATCACAAGATCGCCCTCCTTTCCAAGCCATTCTCCCCAAACTCCACCCGTTCCACTGAGCGTCAGATCACCGTCAATTGCAAGGCTGTCTGCAAAGAGGTAGCCCTGCGCAGAACTGAGATCCAAACTTTTATTGATTACAATTTTCTTGTTCTCGAAATTTATCGCTCCATTCATTGCCGACAAACTGTCTACGGTAAGCGTATCCGCCGTGGATCGGAAGTAGAGCCCACCATTCCAATTAGCAGTTTTGGATTTATCTACTGGATTGGCCATGCCATCATAGGTGATTGTACCCAGCATCTTGATGTTTCCCTCAATAATGGTCTGCTTACTGCCCTTCGGCACGAGGATTTCCCCCTTCACCATCCCATTAGCCTCCAACTTAACATCAGGCCTAGCAGCATCAGCATTGAGACCATCCACCTTTGTTGTGTATTCGGGGCCTAACTGGAACGTACCCGTCCCTACATCAATGGCTCCTTTTGCACCTACAACAACCGTAGCAATGACTTCACCTGTATAGATCATTTTATCATTAGCACTGCCCAACACATGCAGATCTCCATTACCGGTCATCAGGGTTCCATTAACGGTTACCATTCCATGTGTCATTACATTGTTACCGTTTGAATTCAACCCCGCGCCTTCGTGGATATTTACAAACCTATCTGCGGCTAAATTGGAAGCACCAACTGTCAGATCCCCCATCACACTCAAGTTCCCGTTCACGATGTGAAGTTTGCCGCCAAGTGACAGATCGTCCATCACGGTGACCTTCGCCATCTTATGATCAAGCACCAGATCACGAGCACCCATGAGTTCAGCACCCAATGTGCGCTCTCCTTCGGTCACATACCTCAGGATATAGCCATCGCCCGCCGCGGCCTTTTCACCGCCATCGCCGACCAGATCGCCGGGTGCATTGGTATCTATCGTGATCTTGCCGTCTTTCACATGAATCGCAGTATTGACTGTCAGGGAATTTGTTTTATCATTTCCCGTGTCAACTAGAGTCACCTCTCCACTGCAAAGCCCTAGAGTATTTACCGTCAGCGGATTCTCAACCCTCAAGCCTCTTCCTGAACTAACAGACAGTACATTTAAATTTGACAGAGAAATTTCTCCACGCGTGCTGGCATAGACAAGGTTCGTCACGTTGGAACCGGTGGCAAGTGCACCACTGAGTCCTTTACCCTGAAGAATCAGATCACTCGTGACCTTGGCTTTACCGTTAGAGACAAGTTCTCCGCCTGCACCGACATGGACGGTACTGGATGTCAAACTCCCTGATCCTTGAATGTCAAGCTTTTGCTGGAGAACCAAGGCATCAATCGTCAACCCCCCACTTCCAACTGAAACTACATGGTCATTCATGGAAGTCAGGGTCACACGGTTGCCGCCCCCTAACATGAGGTCATCCTTTCCACATTCGCCTTTGATGCTTGACATTGCAGCACTCCCCATTGTAATGGATCCTCCATCGGGGCCGTCCACAAAGATATCACCGTCTACATTCAGGTTATGAGCGGAATATATTGGTTTGGCATCAGTTCCTGCTTTAACACCGTCCAAACGCACCGTCCCACCAGCTTCAATGCTCAGATCTCCACCTACCGTAGACATGTCATGGTCGTCTGCTTTCCCCACTGCAGGTGCCCAGAAGATCGCTTGAGTTTCGCAGATCTCAAGATGTTCAAAGCCCTCTTCAACAGTTGTTAAAGCATCACCCTGATTCCGAACCGTGTTCGTTGTATACCGCAGGGATAAATCGCCTTCAATCATATTGCCGTCAGCCATAAACTGAACCCCCGAAAACACGATAGCAGCGTCACTTCGCCTGCCCATCTCCTCCTCACATGTAAAGTAATCAGGTGCCATTGCTGCAACATCATCATCGTTGCCGGGCGTTCCGTCAGGGTCCATTGCGGGCATACCTTCATTCTCCAGTGTAACCGTCCGCGCATAATGCGCGTTTGCAGCGTCGCCGCCTACATCATCAACTGCACCTGACGCAACAGTCCCGAAAAGCGCAGGAAGAACTACGTCTGTTGGAACTGTCCCGTTATTCAAGATCACGCCTCCGTCAATCGTGGCTTTCTTTTCAAAAACAACCCGGGCATCTCCCCACTGATGAACAGAACCATCAATCATTACAGGATTGCGGAAAATGATATCCGTAGTGGCTATGACTCCCGTACCTTCAATACTACCTGCAGCAACTAGATCACTGATCTCACCCAGCGTAACGCAGACATTTCCAGCTGCAACTGCAGTAGTCTTAACGAGAATCCGACCACTACCCGAAATCATCACGCAGTCTTCATGATCAACTTTACCCATAGCGTCAGGCATGTAATTGCCCGGCACATGAAAATTGTGCACAGCCTCATCGCCTGTGCCGGTGGTCCGATCCTCGCCTGTTGCCAGATGCGCAATCCAAAGTTCTCCCTCACCATCAATGGTGCCGTTAACGATCAGATTCCCCATATCTGCCCCCTTTGCATCAGCAGCACGCGCTGCCGTAAGCTTTTTCAGGGGAACACGGAGATCAATGCGATGATTCGCATTCGCATCAGTCTCGTTTCCCTTGGTGCCTATCGTCAAGGTTGCTCCAGATTTGATTTCCAAAGCATCAACGATAATAATAGGTACAGGTCCGCCTGCTGCTATCGCGGCACCACCAGCGTCTGCTATTCCTTTGATCGTCATATCTGAGGTAACAACAAAGTTGCCGTATGTTGCAGCCCCTGTAGCCAAAGTACCGGAAATCGTAAAGGATCCCTGATCTGCAACAGCACTACCAAAAGGATCATTGTTCTCGAAAGCCACAACATCCTTAAACTGAACCGTGAGGTCCTTGTGGCGGAGAAACATACCATCTGCGGATCCCCCAGTTATTGTAACCTCACCCGTAAAATTCAGGGTGGCCTTTACTCTCGCACCTGCAGCCCCGCCCCTCTGATAAGCGGAAAAAGTATAAGTCTCATCATCCAAAGTTACCATTTCATCAGAAATGGTAACCGAACCGCCGGCTCTGCGAACCCGGACAGCAATCTCCCCCCCTCCACTCGCTTGAGTCAAGGCACGTGCCAAAGTACACGGCACATCCGTAGCTGTTGTGCCCGTGCAATCTCCAGAGGTAACACCATTCACCGTGTCCACATAGTACGTCGTGGTCGTTTGCGAAAACGCACCAGGGGCCGTCAACAACATGGCAACCAACGCCATGCAGCCAAGCCCGAAAAATTTAGTAAAGTATTTCATGTTTTTGGAGCCTCACTCCATCTGTTAAAAGAAATGTATACCCGACACCTTACAGCCCGATCTGACCGCAGGTGTCCACAGAAGTACACGCGAACAACGAAGTACGCGTAATCTCCTTTAGGATTTTTTCAGAAAAATTAAATTCCCGCTACAATCCATCGCTGGCGCAGCGAAAATTCAAGCATCAACGGGTCGCCAGAACACACCGCCAAACGCAGTGATGCATGGAAGATCCCTCATGCCAAACCCCTCCAACAACCAGCCAAACCGTTTGATCCCAGATGTAGCGAATTCGCCTATCAAAAATCCAAAATAGTGCACCAGACAACCTGCATTGAAGGTGCGCATTCCCAGAAAATCTATCTTCTGTGAAGATTTCCCCCTGCCTTAAAAAGATGCCGCCATCAACGAAATCCCCCCACTCTTCCATAACTTCGCCCTCGCAAAGGTTCAGCGGACACCGTCCGGCCACATCAGTAGCACCGCAGTTGTTGTGCGCCCAATCACGGGTCTGCAAGATCCTGTCCCCGCAGAAGCCGCCCATCCATTTGGAGATGCCTCATGGAAAGGCCATGTTAAATCATAAATCACAAGTCAGCGCCGCGAACTGGACTCCAGTCACCAGTCCATTGCCTTCGTGTCTGGAAACTTTATTCAAATTTCGCATGACTCCATGGATCAGGATCAAAAAGCATTACGCTCCCCGTCATGCCATTCTGTAACACGCATCCCCACACATGGGCAACCCGGTCCATGCGAACACAACCCTCCTGCACCGCCCGCCGCAATCCCTCCACCCCCTCAAAGCAAGCAGCAAACAATCACGGGCATTCCGCAGATCCGCTCTGTACTCAGGACGCTGTGAGTCAATCCGGCCGCCCGTTCATGGCGTATCTCCGTTTTCTCAATGCACAGTGCCTGCACCGCTGATGTTTCCATTACTACGATCCGGGAACTCTTGGAAAAGTTCGGTACATCCACTTCTTAACGGAGAAATACCAAAGAACTTGCCGCAGTCGTGATCACGATGATACGCTCCAGGATGGCAGGATAGCCTGAGGGCTGGCTCTTGCCGTCAAATGCCGTGTCTGCACCGCGTAAACTCCGAAAATCCTATCTGTACATGTTCCCGCGACTGTAAGTGCACCCGCGAATCTGGCGGTGTGAAAACGACATCCTGCCCCATACGAAACAAACTCCCGCAATCCCCTCATAGCGCGGACATCCTTCTTGCCCACATGACTGTCTGGCCATCAACCGGAACCCCCCAAATCAAAACCAGCCACCCGCACACTTCCCATCATGCGCTTCCCTATCCTGATACGAATGTACAGACATGATCCATATCATCCGTGCAGTTCAGCAGAGCAGCGGGTCTAATTCACCAATTTCTGATCTGGAGCAGCCAACGTCAGGACAGCAGCCACACGGAGTTCCTCTGCCCTGCGGCATACCCTGTATCCACCAATTCGCAGACCTATTTCCAATGCTATCTCTGCCCTCAAGAGTCTGCAGTTAAACGGAATCGTCCGCCTGTCAATTCCCCGACTGACCACCGGCCCATCCGCAGATCAGGCCTCACTTGATCAAAAAAAATCCCCGTAATCATCACCCACACATCCGCACATGATCGCCCGGCTACAGCGTCCAGACACGCAGCATACTGCTGCACGGGGGATCCGCTTGGCGGGCTGGCTGTACAGTGCAAAACCCTGTCTTGACACCGGAAACATTACATACCATCCTCCTGTGGGGGCACCCCGCTTTCGCCGAAAGAACCCGCAGCGCTGACAACTTACATCACAACAGTTCGAGTCTTCGGATACACCCTGGCATCCATATCTCTCTGGTATTTTCAGGGATCCATGCCGACTTCGACGCATCGGCCTCCGACCAACATCTTATCATCCTCCTCGTCCCCACAGCTTCATAGATGTCATCAACTCGTTGGCTCCCGTGTCTGGACAATCTGACATCCACCACAGATTTTTCCCTGCTATATCCGTTCCAGCGCATCCATATTGTAACCTGCAACCATTATTATCTGTCTAGACATACCAGTGAGTTGAGTCAAATAATTCCCGCCTACCCGCATCATCCGCGTTTTAACCCCTGCCCCTGGGAGTTCCTTCCATTCATCAGGACTACTACACTGCATGGAGCAACATTATCCAGGGCTCTGCTGCTGTATCCACATAGATGCTCCGAAACTACAATTCTGGACTAGGCACGGGCCTCCCCTAATTCCTCGACTCCTACTCTGCCTCCTCCAAAGTGATTTTTCTTCTCCCAACCTGTTGCTGATCTAGCGACCGTTCCGTCCAGATTCGCTGGACGGAACTCGCAGACAAGATGGTCTCCTTTCCCTGTACATCTGCCAATATCTACCAGACTGAAGTATGAGCTTATATATTCAGATGAATTTCAGAGCACTTGGGATACTCAATCAGCCGTATAACCAGACTGGAATGCTGTTCTTGGCCTTATCCGTATAGAACTCGACGCATGCTCCTCCTCTCAGCCCTCGTCTCATGTCGATGCCCTCCATTTCCTTCATCCTTTTGCCACTGTCTGGCTGAAAAAAGAATATCCCTGCACAAAGTCGGATCATCGTATCTGAACAAACAGAGCCGAGTTCTCAAATACACGGACTGAAACAGATGGGTTGCTGAATCCGCTCTCTCTCCCGGACCACATCAATGATGCGGACAACTGCCGTACTGTCATTGCTGCCGGCTTTATAATAAATGCTCATCCCCCGGTGATTATCAGTCAGTGGACCTACCTGTCTGATCTTCCAATTAATGCCATACAGTCCGAGCCTCTTGAAGTTACCGGCGTAGTACATACAGTCATTATTACCTTCCCCCACCATACATCACACGAATCGACCGCTACCATGCACACCCACCCCCCGAAGTATAAGACACCTGCAGCACTGTAAAACTAAATCAAGCCACTGCAAATCCACCGCCCCACTATCCCCCACACTTACCTGACCACCTTCATAAAACACATCCCCCTTGATGGACATCAAAATTCATTGCTCCGGCCAGAGATAGAGACGTACTCATGAGCCGCAGATTACATCTGGAAGCAGAATAAAAATGACATCCGTTGTTTTGCATCTTGGGAAGTAGTTTCTCGTCATTGGTACATTCCCACACCCGCGCACTTTTTGACACGGTTGCATGAACGGGTGGATTCTGGCCATCACGATACCCACTGAGAAAATTCCCGGTTTGCTCGAAATGAGGCAATACAAGCACTTGAAATGCCTTTATACGAACCGAAATGATTCAGTGACGGTCACATCCCCGGATGATATAGACGGCATCTTTGTAAAAGAACTGTACCGACTGAAAATTTGAAGAAGAACCATTCAGGTGATAAAGAATCAGGAAGATATCTCTTTCACTGTCGGCGGAACTCGCATGGAACACCCTCGATGAAGATTTTCCATGTATTTCCTGCACTCTCTCCAGAAATGATTCCTGAACTCGTCATCCTTAACAGAGCCGACATGCACTTGTGCCGACTGTGTTCCCCTGCCCAGGCTGCGACCAACCACGAACTACCTGCAGATCATCTGAGGCTTTACAGAACGCAGATCACTCCCGGTGCGGGAGATCCTACATCCCCTGCCAGAGACTCTATAATGTCGCTAAACGCTACATTATGATCTATATCAACATCGCCTGGCTCAGAGACTATAAACCTGTGTGGGGGCTGTCCATCTGCCACCGATAATTTGACTAGAATCACTTCTTCCGACCGGAACACGAGATTGCCAACCGACAGCCATTCACACATATTCTGCCCAGAACCCCGAATCTCTGCCAACTACATTTCTTTGTGCGGGGCAGAGTCAACTGCAACAGGTCAAGGTTGGCCATCGTCAATCTTCACCGATTCCTACGATGATATTACGTCCTGTATCTCCCCCCTGTAGCAGAATCTTCCAATAAGGCACCACCGACTTTGCAGTGATCAAATATTTCGTCAACCACAGGAAGTTCCCGAAAGAAATCTCCCGATACCCCGGCTAATCCTCACAGGCTATTACTTTACGACATAATCGTAGAGTTTTTGAGCACCATATGCACCGCCAACACCCACAGCAGTGAGTACTGCAGCACCCCCAATCATTCCAAATCCTCCCACGGCAATGGCTCCGCCTCCAAGCCAGGCCAGAGTTGCATTCATGGCTGCCGCCCCACTCAGACTTGAAATTGCCGTGCCAGTACTCGCCGTACCAAACGCAGCTGCTAACCCTGTGGTCGCTCCCGCTGCACCACCTCCACCAGCAATTTTTGCCGCAATTCTACCCAAGGGTTTAGCAAATGACCTGCCTTTAAGGTCTTCCTTATTCCAGAATTTCTTCATTTTCAAATTTGATTGTTTAAGCTTAAGAGTTAGAGTTCCGTGATCATGAAACCCCTGCTATGATCATTGCCATCCGGCTGTTTCATGAAACACTCCTGAAAACCATGAGGTCTCATGCATTGAGATAGCATAGTCCAACTGATTCTACCGGCATTTGTATGGAATGCCGGTAGAATCCCCAGGGGAAATCTGTCGCATCCATAGGCTTATGCAGCCTTTTGGTTTGCCAGAAAGCACATCTCAAGTGTGTACCTTGACAAGGCTGCCATACTCAGAATCAATCACAAATGTATGATGCATTGCAGATTCCATGCCTTAAATATACAAAATTCCAACGACAATGTCAAGGATTGAGGATTGTTGTGTACAGTAATACCGCAGACATATACGGGAAATCATCATTCAGATCCAATCTGATGTGGGCATCTCCATCTGGATGATTTGATCCTTGAAGTGATGTTCCGCCTGGATGAACAAGTTTCTGTTCGTTCAGAATTCAATCACCCGTTGCACTCCAATGCACCCCACGCTCATCTGATACAGACTTTCCCCATCGGGGAATCTGACCGAATAATTGGCAGGATGACCTGGAATAGGTGGGGGGATTTCGGGAACTGGAATTAATCTGGGATCAGTGGACGACCTTCTTGTAGTGTGTTTCTTCCAGAAAACGAAACGGCCATCTGCCTGTAGATCCTGATTTTATGTTTCCAATTTGATACTGGCAGCGTCTATTATTACTACACAATCATCTGTTTCGATGTTTTTTCCTGCCAGAGTCACATCAATCAAGTCCGTGATGCCCTTTGGAAACGATCCAGTCGTGCTACCCGTTATGGTCGGGGCCGGGTTTAGCAGAAATGCTTCCGGCATAATTCCAGATGCAATCTTGTATTCGGATGAATTTGCCCACCGGGGAATGCACCATTGTTAGTTGGTATTTGGGGGTAATATGTCTAGAGACAATTGCTGACCCTGATACAAATCCTGGAAGACCGATGTCCCAAGGCGGCCAGCTTACGAGAAGGATTGGAGGAAACGCTGACGCTCCATAAAATGGGGATGGCGAAATTACTGCGGGATCGGCTCCGAACTACGAATATTATTGGAAGCATCAACGGCGGACTTGCATACACGACTCGCAGAGTTACCCGATGGTGCAACTCGAATCAGCGCCAGCGTTGGATTGCCGCGGCGTGTCTGAAAATTGAAGAGCACTCGCTCAACGCCATTCCACAGGAGTGACAGTGGGATGGACTGCTCCGAGCACTGAAATGATACGGTCAAACAAAAAACGTTACCTTATACCCCTGCGAAGCTTCACCAACTTCAGATAACAATGGTGCATACTCGTCACAAATTCATCATTCTAGATGAATTGCGGCAAAAACTTTCATCCGAAGACACAGTATGCAACTTGAAAGAGTCATTTCTATGAAAGTCAATGCATAAAACGATTCCAAATACCAAAGCGTACCTTGTAGATCAACTGAATCGAAATAGTTATGTTATGCTTCGTGATTGGCACAGTGAGGAAAAAACCATCTCTATAGCACGATCACTCGGCACCGTTGTGGACATCAAAACGTTACTGCCAGAAAGCAATATCCCCACTGTTCAATCCTTGACACCCAGCAATAAAATCGAATCTTCCAGCAATAATTACACCGGCACGTATGGTCTTGCAGAATTTCCCATGCACACAGATCTTGCACACTGGTCACAACCGCCACGTTATTTTATGCTGAGATGCAGGAAGGGATCACCTGATGTAATTACGAGAGTACTGCCTTGCACTAAACTCAATTCAATTTTGGGAATGTCTATATTCCGCCGAGCACTCGTAAAGCCGAGACGAACTGGACAAGACAACATACTTCTTCTGCTTCCACTTTTATTCCGTACAGGAGACGTTAACGGCTTTAGATGGGATTCTCTATTTTTGGTACCAATGAATAAAGCGGCAAAGCAAGTTGCAGATGTTTTGTCCGACGTTACGTGGATCAAATCAAAGGCAAAGTCGTTGACTTTGGCTAGGAATGGAGACATGGTTATCATTGATAACTGGCTTTGCCTTCATGGCCGAAGTAAGATTTCGGTAAATGAAACTGATCGAAAATTAGAACGGATTTATCTTTCGGAGATTTATCCATGAATACTGAAATCAAAGTAACTGGACATAAATGGTCAGAAGAAGCGCTCTTTTGTAAATCCGTGCTATATTTTGAACAAATGGAATCCTATACCGCTAATGAATGGCAGTACGGATTCTGGTCTGCTTTAGGTCTGGAGTTTCTAGCTCGCGCAGCCCTTGCCCATATTTCTCCTGTTTTTTTGGTAAGAACCAATAATAGTAAGGATTGGGTAAATTTGGCATATGCGCTTGGTGAAAAACCGACAACTAAAAAACATCCTCCGACTTCCGTAAATGTCAAAGATGTATTTTTTCGCTTGCATGCGCTGAAACCTGATTTTAATAAAGAGATATCAAATTTTTGCACAGAGCACATGGATACCCGAAATTCGGAAATCCACTCGGGACATCTCGCATTTGAATCCTTACGCGGGTTTGACATCTCGCCTCGGCCACAGCGGTTTTTCTAAATTAATTTTCGGTTTTTTCGGTCAAAACCCCCTGATTTTGGCCGAAAACCGGCGAATTTCGGCCAAAATTTACACTTTTTAAATTTTTTTGCCAAAATTCGCCAATGTAGTGGTATTTTCCGGGATCTTTGCCGCAACTCATTCATTGAAACCCTAAAATCAACCCCTTTTTGCCATGTATATCTATGCGAAATCCCGAACCCTCAAATCAGGAGAAAACGTCGTCTATCATTCGCTCGTTGAATCGTACCGCGT
>JAJECE010000053.1 GCA_022822185.1 Rhodothermales bacterium
TCCGCATATCCTGTTCATAAGTTGATCTGCCATGATTTGAATGACATTTAGATGCCTCTGCCATAGAAAACCCCGTCAAACAAGTGCTAATCCAAACAAACCTGCCAACAGGAAGATAAATATGAACGGTATCAATATGAAACTGCAAATAAATCCAATCCAAGTAAGTTTGACTTGTCTGGCTTTAAGGATCTCAATATAAGCTTTTTCAAAGAGGTAGCGGTCATCACCTTGATACCGTGCGATCAAACTCACGGGTGCCTTCGGTGAGCGCAAATACACGATCAACAGCCCGATAAGCCCCAGGATCAATCCGCAAAAGAACCAGCCCGCAACCGACGGGAAGGAGGCCTCGTCCTGCGCGTGAAGCATGGGAGAATTATTATTTTGTGTCATGGAGCGGACTGGATCGTGTGTTGTTGCTGGAAGTGAATTGGATGTTGATGAAGGGATTGTGGAAAATGTTTGGGATGGTTGACGAAATAGTTCCTCAAGCGCCGCTTCATTGGAAATTAATACTTTACGAGGTTTGCCATCGGCAAGTGTTCCTACGATACCGGCCTTTTCCAGTTGAGTAATGATATCAACAGCTCGCATGTAGTCAATGCAAAATTGATTTGCAATCTGGGAAGCAGAGACTAGACGGGTACGTACAACAATTCTTGCTGTTTCCTTGAATAGTTTGGCAGCGGGCCTACTCATTTGCCTTATTTGGATCAGAGCTTTCCCATTCGACACTTTGAGATCATCTGTTGTGGAGTTCTTGTTGTCTTGTCCTAAAGCCAAGTTTTGCGACTTTGCTTCATTGTCTTCTAAGTCCGTAGCATACTCTGAGGAATCGTCTTCTCTGAAAATGGAAGACTTGTCAAGTGCATTCAGCAATTCCCTGCAACTTTGCGTCCGCTTACTCACATTAACGATCAGGCAATCATCAATTGCCTGGAGTGTCTTGTCCGAAAATCGGCCTTTTCCAATCTCTTTTGCGGATGGAAATGGATCTGCTCGGCCCTGCATCACCTCAAAGGCTCTTCGCTGGGTTGGTGTTGGATTTGGAGGTGTAAAAGGAGGATTTCCCCCAGCAACCACTCTCCACATTACTGCCCCGAGTCCATACATATCTGTCCATGGGCCGATTTTTCCTTCACCTACTTGTTCCATCGCAGCATAGCCATCTGTATAGGGGGCAAATGATTTGGTCTGTCT
Source organism: Rhodothermales bacterium (assembly GCA_022822185.1). Classification (GTDB taxonomy): domain Bacteria; phylum Bacteroidota; class Rhodothermia; order Rhodothermales; family Bin80; genus Bin80. The sequence goes on from JAJECE010000053.1 coordinate 1,204, forward strand.
GCTGATTTCGTGTTTGGCTGCCCCGAAATCAATCAGGATGGGGATTCCGTCAGAACGGCGAACTAAAATATTAGATGGTTTAATATCACGATGACAGACTCCCGCGTCATGAACGGTTTGCAGTCCATTCAGCAGGGGCAGAATCAAATTGAGCAAGTCTTGTTCTGTAAAGGCTGCTGATTGAGATTCACGCTGCTCTAAAAGCAGTGATAGGGGCAGGCCGTATACATAGTCCATGACCATGTAGGCCGTTCCATTGGTACGAAACAAGTCCCTGCACGTAACAATATTGGGGCAGTCACGAAAATTCTCCAGTTGTTTCGCCTCTTCAAGAAATCGGTTCAGCCCCTCTTCAAATGATTCTTGAAGTTCAGGATTGCTGGGTTGGATCGTTTGGTTCTGCCGAACCGATAATTCGGGAGGGAAATATTCCTTGATCGCAACATCTATTCCCAGTTCCCGATGGTTGCCTTGATAGACAACTCCGAAGCCTCCACGCCCAATCACGGACTGCACCTCGTATGCATTTAGGATATCTCCTTGGCTTAGCATTTTTTCCAATCGATCAAAATTCCCGTCAGGTTACTCTGCAAGGTCAAACTTAGGATCACCGAAGATACGAAAGTATTCTTGATCACATATGGGAGGCATGAACCTTTCTTGTCGGGAATGGATGGCATCCTCCAGTGAACGCATGATTTGAGCGACTTAACGTATATTTGGGCTTTGATTAGACAGATTATGTTGAGTCAGGGCCACATTCTCAATACGTACGAAATTCTCTCCGTGATCGGTCAGGGCGGGTTTGGCATTGTATACAAGGGAAAACATCGGGAACTGGGCATTAATGTTGCAATCAAGGAGTATTTCCCATCCGACCTGTCCGTCAGGCGTGACGGAACGGTTCAGCCCAGCACGCAAGAATTTCAGGATCCATTTGAAGAGGGCTTAGAGCGTTTTCTCCGAGAGGCAAAGCAGCTGGAGAGATTTCGTGACTGTCCGAACATTGTGACATGCCGAGATTTATTTCGCGCCAATGGCACCGCGTATACGATCATGGATTATGTGCCAGGCCTGTCACTCTCTAAACTCTTGGAATACCGTGAATCTCGTGGAGAGCCCCTGACCGAAGAGGAGTTATTAGATTTGATATTGCCCTTGTTGATTGGGTTACAAAAAGTCCATGATGCTGACATTTGCCACAGAGATATTAAACCGTCCAATATATTAGTACGCCGTGATGATAGTGCTCCCATCCTAATTGATTTTGGGGCCGCAAAACACGAGATCAGCAAGCGTACAAAATCCATTGCACCGTATACGGATGGCTATGCGGCAATGGAGCAGGTTGGCGAAGGGGAGATTGGCCCTTGGACAGATATATATGGCTTAGGAGCAGTGATGTGGAGAGTGGTTGCAGGTGGAAAACCTCCATTCTCTCCACCAAACCCGCCAACCGTGCAGAAAAGAGCCTTTGAGATCATGCAAGGGCGACCGGATCCATTACCATCGGCAAAAGAAGTCGGTGAAGGTCGGTTTCCATGCAAGATACTTCAGACTATAGATGGTTGTCTGACTGTTAGTGTGAATGACCGGATTCAAAATTGTAGGCAACTGACGGAACAACTTAAATTTAATAAAGCTAACATTGCTATCACTTGCTCTGAAAAAGCAACTGATTTATCTGAGGTATTAGAAAAAGAAGAAAAGAAACTCCCCAAGCGAAAATTCTGGAAAAGTCTGGGGACGGTGATTGTTGGCAGCACTGTAATGTTCATTACGTCCTTCCTTATGTATGGCATTGTCTTTGGTATGATAAGCGCTGAAGCGGCATTTCAGTCTAGTTCATGGAATCATTCTGCATTATATGTAATTCTCGGTATTTTTGCAGGCGACATCGGACCGGCTTGGCTAGGGGGTAAAGTTTGTCTTAGGATGATGCCAAACCATGTAGTTCCAGGGTATGTATTGATCGGTCTGATCATCTTGTTGGGAATTTTAGCAATGATTGAAGATCAATTATACATGGATACATTTCGTGGGAGTTTAACGCCATCATTTTCCGAAGCAATGGAATACGGAGTTTTCCCAATTTGGGGCCATTTCGTATCCATAATATTGGTATCCTTATTCATAGCTGATGGGAGTGGCTTACTAGACAAGATCATTAAGCGGGATACGAATCGGCTGGATCCGTAATAAAAAATCCAAGCCACCAAGCTATTGGAGAACTTCTATCATGAGTTCCTTTGATCACATTGAACTGAAAGAATCAAACAGTCGGGTGCTGGGGATTCTGGTTGCACTTCTTGTTGGGACAGGCGTGATCGGTATTTTCTCTCTTCTGCTTCCTGCGCCTGAGGTCGGGAGTGGGCGGATGTTTCTCGCAGATATTCTGTTTGATCGCGGGAGTCCACGCTACCCATTTACGATCCAGAATCTGATGTGGCTGATGTTTGCCGTGGGAATCTCGGAGGTGATTCTGCGCTTCAACCGGGCGAACTCCGAAATCAAACAACTCAAAGCAGGACTGCTGCCGGATGATGATGCCAGCATCCTCAGGTCAAAAGATCTGATCCCGATCTATCGCAGGATCATGCGGTCGCCAAGATACAAGAACCACCGGCTTCAACGGATCATCCTGCGGGCAATCCAGCAGTTTCAGATCGGGCGATCCGTTAATCAGGCCAATAGTCTGGTAAATTCAAGCCTAGAGTTGATCCAACATGAGGTCGACCTGAAATACAATATCCTTCGCTACATTGTGTGGCTGATTCCAACACTTGGATTTATCGGGACGGTTATTGGGATCGCAATGGCGCTTTCAGCTGCGAATAACATGCCCAACCTGGAAGATTCAGCAGCAGTTCAGGTATGGTTCAGCTTGATGACCTCAAAGCTTGGATTAGCATTTAATACAACTTTCTTAGCTTTGATCATGGCGGCAATCCTGGTGTTTCTGCAGCATATTGCACAAGGCCGTGAAGAATCAGGGCTGAACGGAATCGGGCAGTACGTTTTAGATAATCTAATCAATCGCTTATACGAGGAGGAATCCTGACCCCATGGCAAAAAAATTAAATCTTGACGGGCTACCGGAAGATGTGCCGTCTATGCTTCCCAAAAAGAAGACCGACCTGTTTCGAGATCTTGATATTACCTCGGATGAGGGGCGGAATCTCCAGAATGTCCCGGAGGAACCCCCGACCCGGGTAGCGCAGGGCAAAATGGGCAGGCAGCCTGCGGCAGATCCATTTCTGCATTCATCCAGTGAGCCAAAAACGAGAATTGCCCTAGGTGCACGAAAGCCCGTACAACCACCTAAATCCGCCCTTCAGCAGGAAACTGCCGCTGATGTTCCATCAGACCCAGTGGTCGGATGGGTGGTGATCATACATGGTCCAGGGGAGGGGAGGGGGCTGCAACTGGGTGCTGGACAGAATACGCTGGGGCGAGGGGCGAAAGCGCGTGTGCGGATCAATTTTGGTGATGATGAGATTTCACGGGATACCCATGCCATCCTCACCTATGATCCCAAGCACAACAAATTCTATATCCAACCCGGCGTTGGAGTTAATCTGACCTATTTAGGAGATGAGCCGGTATTGACAGCGACCCCCCTGAGTCATGGTGACAAAATTGTTCTGGGTTCAACGACCCTGCGGTTCATTGCTTTCTGTGATGAGTCCTTCACCTGGGCAGATTAATAAGCGATTACGTGAATGGACGTTTGGGCAGACTCAGGACAAATTCAAGGGAGCCGGGAATCACAACAGGATTCTTATGCTCACCTTGAATGGAAAAAGGGACACGATCTTTTGATTTTGACAGACGGTATGGGAGGAGCCGCTGGAGGTGAACTGGCGGGCCGAATTGCTGCGGAGGAATTTCGTAATACATTCCTGGAAAGTCAAGAAGAGAATCCCCGAAGACGATTACTTGCCGCACTAGATGGGGCCAACAATGCCATTTATGCGGAGAAACTCCATAATTCTGCATTGTCGGATATGGGAACAACCCTGATTGGCGCTGTCGTTGTTCATGACATGTTCTATTGGGTCAGCGTTGGAGATAGTCCGCTTTGGCTTATTACGAATGGCCAGATTATTCGACTTAATGCAGATCATTCCGTCGGCGGGTTGCTTGATATGCGTGCCCGTGCAGGAGAGATATCATGGGAAGAGGCGAAGCAATCCCATCAGCGACATATTCTTCTTGAGGCCGTTCAGGGGGCGGATCTTGAGTATATTGACGCACCTGCAGAACCACATCCATTGCAGCCGGGGGATACTGTAATTCTTGCCAGTGATGGTATAGAGACATGTTCACTAGACGAATTACTCGAAATCGTAACCACAGGACGGCCGTCTCCCTCCGATATTGTGGAAGCCGTGTTAGAAGCGGTCACCTCACATAATAGGCCGGGGCAGGATAATGCAACACTGGTCGTGTACAGGTATAGTTAAATCCCATGATGATTAGAAATTATTTCGTGAGCATTCTGGTCTGTGTAACCGTATTCAGTTTATTTACCACTCGCACAGATGGTGCGACATTCAGGGTCGTCGTATTTAATGACGGTGAGGAGGTTGCAGAAGGATTGGGGATCTGGATTGCCGAAGGAGTTCTTCTGACCGCCTCGGCAATCGTAGAGCAAGGGGATCAGATTTTCATTGAAAACCCTGATACCGGCGTCAGGGTTCTAGCCACGCTCCAAGCCAGTTCCGTCTCTATGGCCCTCGTGTCTGTAGATGGCTTAGCGATAGATACCATTGTTGCAGTTGCCTCACAGCCTCCACACCCAAATGCCGCCATTCATTTTTCATTTCCAGATGGGATCCAGCGAAAAGGGTTGTTGAGTTTCGCGGTAACTCCAGATAGTTTGATCGAATATCAATACAAATTCACGATGGCAGTGGATTCAAGTGAAATCGGGGTTCCAGTCATGAACCGGTGCGAAGAACTGATTTCCGTCGCATCAATCTGGGAGGACGATGACGCGATGATGGCTGGAGTTAGTGAGAGTTATGAAGCGATGATTTCGTTTCTCAGAGCAGAAAACATTGCCTTTAGTACGGCGACAGATCCATGCCCAACGCTGGAAGATCAGTTGTCTCAGGCGCAGGGGGAGAGCTTAACACTGCAGGAAAATATTGATTCTCTTAAGAACGAACTTCAAAGTCTGGAAGATGAAAGTGCAGAGAGCCAGAATCAGAGTGCGGAACAGATTGCACGCCTCAATCGGCAAAAATCCATCCTCGAAAGCCAGATCACCGAAACCGAAGCAAAACAGGACTCGGTGTTACAGGAAAGTCAGCGACTCCTTACCGAACGGGACAGCCTCATTGAGCGGTATGATTTGACGCGGGAAGCACTGGACAGCCTCAAAGCAGAGCATAATCTGTTTCTGGATAGTCTGGAAACCCTGGAAAGCCAGATTGACAGCCTGGATGCCCAAAGAACTCAAGACCAGGAACGCCAACTGATGATTGGGGGGATTGCGGCACTCCTGATTCTAATTGCCGTTGCACTTTTGTTTCTGTTCTGGAAGCGGCGGCGTGAAGCAGAGGAAGAGTTGTCCGATAAGGATATCAAACTTCAGGAAGCCGAGGAAGTGATCCAGCGGAAATCAGCCACCTTCCCCGATCTGCTTCTCGCTGGCGTTGGACCGGATAACGAAGAAATCCGTGTCAAGGTAAGTGGCGAAGTTTTGGCCCAGGCATCAAACGGGATCCTCCTCGGGCGCTCGTCAGCACAAGCCAACTGTGTCATTGTAGAGAACAGCGTGTCCAGACAGCACGCACGCCTTACACTGGTGAATGATACGGTAATGATCTGCGATCTGGAAAGCCTTAACGGAACGGTGGTCAACGGGGTGAAACTGGTGCCAGAGAAAAATCATCCCCTGCCGCAAGGAGCCCGGATTATACTTGGGGATGTTCAGTTAACGATGACAATTCTACAATGAAACTGCAGCGCAGGGAACTGAATGTGTTTTCAATGTCTGCACTGGATCTGTTTGCCTCCGGGATGGGGGCATTTGTGCTGTTGGCATTGATCTCGCTGCCGTTTTTTCCAAATACAGGCGACTCAAAAGAAAAGATCGAGAGCTTAGCCGCTGAATTGGCCGAAGCTCAGGAAAAACTGGAAGCCGCAGAAGCACAACAAGAAGAGGAAGTGGAAGAGGAACCCACAGAATCACAGGTTGATTTTGTGATCCCCCATCTGGATCTGGTCATCTGTCTGGATGTGACCGGTAGCATGACCTATCAGATTGAAGGACTGAAACGGGAAATATCTTCTCTGGCGGAGGTTCTGGATCGGCTGTCCCCATCCGTAGGGATTGGCCTCGTCGCCTTCGGGGATCGTAGATGGCGGCAGCCAATCCATGAAATGGATATCGTAGAAACAACCAATATGAGCACAATTCAGTCCTTTGTCGATCAGTTAACCCCCGGCATGAGAGATCCTGATAATGGTCAAAATATAGACGGCCCTGAAGCAGTTACCACCGCACTGGAGCACGCCGTTCGCCAGACATGGCGCCCTGACAGTGAGAAACGATATATTATTGCAATTACTGACAATCCTGCCTATTCAAATAGAATTGCCGCGGCCTTCAGGATCGCAAGAGAGTTTTCATCTCAAAGGGATCATTATGTATCTGCGGTTCGTGCAAACTTTTACGCAGATGATGCCCTCGAATTTTTAGAGCAGCTGGCAGAGGAGGGGCAGGGAAATTTTGTTGATGCTGCCGGGGGAGAGTCGATGCTGAGCAGCGTGCTGCTGGCAATCCTGGAGGTTTGATTACGGTCAAATGACTAGCCGGTCTTGTCTTGCTGATCAGGTTATGTCCGGCGTTCGTAACTTTTCCTTATCGCTGTCACTTAAAGTCCTCTGTTAAGTGGATGATTTGAATGCCATAGCAAACCAGTGAGTCTGGGAATTATAAATGTGAGTCACTTAATGTCTCACGGACACAAGTTCCCTGTGTATTCCCAGGTCCAACCGCCTGTCTCCATGATCTTCAGCGTTTGCGCTCCGATTCCTTGGAGGGATAGTACGTATCCAGCGGTCGCTCCGACGAGAGACGGGGACCAGATGACAGGGGCATGAAAGCAGGGGATACCCCTTGATCATGTCCAAAATGGGTCACCAGCCAATCATGCATGCTGGGGATCGGAATCATATATTGGTTACTGCGCTTATCCAGTATGCCTTTGTGGAGTGCCCGCTGAAACAGCCGCTCCGCCTTGGGCACTCCGTATGTATCCTTGAGGGCATCAACCAGATATTGTTTTGTAAAACTGTGACGCGGGGGCACATCCCGAAGCATGCGGGCGATGCAGTGAAGTTCGTCATCCTCGAAATCCTCCCCCCGGGCCTCATAAAATTTTGCCCGTTCCTTCCGACCCGCCTCCAGCACCACATTCAACCCCGAGGGGGTCATCATTCGCCGGTCCGCCAGCACCTGAAGGGCCGCCACCTGTGCGTAGCAGGCGATATGTTGCGGCCATCCATGGGTCTCTGCTGCAATCGCATTGATCCAGGGCAGAGGATCCCCTTTTGCCTTGCTCTCCAACTGGAGCCAATCCACAATGACTTTCCGCTCCTCTTCCGGCTTTAACGGCTCCAAATCGACATAACAATTGGTTTTCAATCTGGACACCCCCATGTCCTTGAATGCCTGCTTCGTTGTCCCCAGGCCCCCGGCGATAACATCACAGGGCGGGACGCAAGTTTGCCGTTATGGACCCTGTTAAGGAATGTCTGTACAAGCTCATGGTTTTCCTGGGTGCGTTCCGTCCCCTTCCATTGCCCCAGTTCCTGTGCCTCATCCAGGATCAGCAAGAGCGGGGCTTTTCCCCGGGCGATGATACTCTGGGGGGTATGCCCCGGTAGTTTGAACTTCACGGACCCCCGGACATGAATCCATTTATCAAATCCACCCTCTGAGGCGATCTCGTCAAGAAAAGGCATCCATCCGTCCTCCAGTGCCAGACACATGCTGTCCGTGTTCCAGAGTGCACGGGTATCCACCTCCACCGTATCCCAATTCTGCTTCTTCGCTAGTCGCGCACATTCTGCAAGCAGGGCAGTCTTGCCTGCGCCGGGCGCGGCCTGAATCAGGAATGTAGTTCCCTCCTTTGCATCATCCACAGCGAACTGCAGACGTTTACGGAAACGAGCAAGTATTTCTTTTCTCCCATGAAAGTACTTGGCTTCCCCGCGATCTTTTATGTCACCGGCCCAGTCCGCAGAATCGCTCATGGGATATCAGCAGGAGATTGTGAAATCAATTGGACAACACGAACCCTGCCGGGGTTCCCTCATCGCTCAGCACACGCCTACATCCTGCCGGCATCATCCAGACTCCAATTCCACGGTGTCATCGTTTTGTCATGTCACAGCACTGGAATTTGGCATGGGGCTCCGAAGACATGAAGATGCAGCAATTCCGCAAGTCACCATCGGATTTGCTATCAGGGGGAACGGGATCAGCGGCGGGGGGCACCCGTCTGCTTTGATGGGATGCTCAGGGATGTATTTCGAGGCCTACCCGTCCAGCATCTGCCGGGTGAACACATCAATCTGAATTCCCAGGCAACTTCATCTGAATAGACATCTGTATATGTAAACGCCAGTTTTTGCATGTGCAGATGGGAAATCATACCGGGCTTATGGCCAGGGTGAATTGTATAGCCTCCATTCACATTCAAGAAAAACAGTACTATTGAGCAATCTATTTTGTGCCTCCTCAAATTGATCGGGGGTTAAGGAGAATCGAATCATTTTTTTGTCGACATGTAAGCTGAAATGCAATTGTGGGCAGCGTGGTCAACTCACTGGTAGGCCCTTACATAATTTACCGGGACCCCCTCGCCATAGTAATACATGAGAGAAAGGTAATACTGAGCATCGTTGTGATGCTGTTCACCGGCTAATTCAAACCATTTTGCTGCCTCAGTGTAATCCTGTGCAATGCCGTCACCGTGATAGTACATAATTCCCAGTTCATATTGAACGTTCCAGTCTCCCTGTTCGGCAGCAAGCCGGTACCACTTCACGGCCTCTTCATAATCCTGCGGAACATGCTCACCTCTGCGGTAAATCTTTGCCAATTTATACTGGGCATCCGCCTCTCCCTGTTCGGCGGCCAGTCGGTACCATTTCACCGCCTTGTCCTCATCGTGAGTGAGGTAGGTCTTCCGCCGCAGACTGATACATCGCACCCAAGAGCGTTTGTGCCAAGGCAAATCCATGATCCGCCGCAAACCGAATCCCTTTCAATCCTTCTTCTCGGTCTTCAGGTACCCCCAGCCCGTAGAGATACATCTTACCAATATAGTAGTGAGCCCCCAAAGATCCCTGATCGGCGGCCAGTCGGAACCATCGCAATGCTTCCTCATAGTCCGTTGTATCAAGTTCGTTGAAATACATGAGTCCGGTGTGAAACTGCGCACGGGTGTCTCCCTGTTCGGCGGCCAGTCGGAACCACTGCAAAGCCCCTTTAGAGTCCCTAGAAACTCCATCGCCATCCCGGTACATCACTCCAAGGGTATCCAATGCCCTGATATGCCCCTGTTCGGCGGCCAGACGAAACCAATTTAAGGCCTCTTGGTCATCTTCTTCTATTCCCTTACCATTGGCATAAGCAACGCCCAGATTCCATTGTGCTGCCTTATTGCCCAACCCGGCTGCATGATACAACTGAGCAATATCCTGTGCGAACGCAATGCCCGAAAAATTTGACGACAGCAGTAGGGGCAGAAAGATCAGGAGTACAAGTCTCATTGGCACCTCACTTAAAATCTGAATTATGAGTTAATGAATTTTGGGAATCCATGTTCCGATTCGCATAAAGGAATCCGATATCCGCTGCAGATTACGCCTAAAAAATATCCGTAGTTAATCACGCTGACTTAAGCATTATGCCGTCTTAACATGTGCGGGGCGACAGTTATGTGATACCGAACCCTTCCATGCGTGACCGGTTCACAGACAATACTTTATCAAGCGGGATCCGTCCAATACACTTCCTCTCTGCCGGATCCCCCCTTAGACCGCACACCGACAGGTTTCCTCTGGCATTGTCTATAATCCCGATCATGATCTTGGAATAGCGCAATAACCACTCCGCATCCATGATTTCCTTTCCCGTCTACCTGTCTGCTCCACGCGTCTGAACGCGAACACTTGTGCAGGAACATCTTCCTGCACGAGAACTTGCCCTGTCCTGTCTTCGAGTTTTACCAGGGTTATATCATGGACAATTTCCCAGGAGAATCCGGCCCAGGATAAGCCAATATCAAGAACTAAACCTAGATGGGCGGTTCCATAAGATCAAAGATGTCCTTCATAGATTCATGCTTTGCCTTGATGCCCCCCGTAATCCGACGCAGGTTCTCCTTCGACAGCCTTTTTGCCTCACGCAGTTGCTTGGGGGGCAGAATTTCCAAAAGATCCTCCTTGACCGCCAATGCATTTTCCTCTCCCTCTTGAGCCGCAATATCAATCCATCCATAGGCAGTCACAGGATCCTGCCGCACACCATTGCCGTGGTAATACATGAGCCCCAGATTATAGAGGGCAGGTACAAATCCATGTTCCGCCGCAATCCGGTACCAATCAAGTGCCTTTTCGTAATCTTTCGGGACCCCCTTTCCTTCCGCGTACAGGACTCCGATATTGAATTGGGCGATCAGTTCATCATTTTCAGCGGCCATCCGAAACCATTTCATCGCCTTCTTATAGTTTTTCCGCACCCCAACT
>JAJECE010000049.1 GCA_022822185.1 Rhodothermales bacterium
AACCGCACCGGCCGGTGTTGGATCAGAGACCGGGCGGAAGGCAATGCAGCAGTTCCGCAGCAGACTGTTCTATGCGCGAAACATGCGCTGGACCTCTCAGGCACTCCTGGCGGCCACAACCACACATCCCGGTATGGGCGGCCGGGCATGGACTTCGCTGCAGCACGACGATGAACGGATCTGCAAAGCGTTTGCACTGTGGGCCAACTCTACACTGGGATTCCTGATTCACTGGACGCAGGGCCAGAGAACCCAAAGCGGCCGGGCCACAACCCAGTTGAAGGCACTGGCCAATATCCCCTGCCCCCGACTGGAGCAGGTTCCAGATCCCCGGCTGGATCAGGCGGCAAAGATGTTTGATGAACTTTCCGATAAAGAACTGCGGCCCGCCTGCCAGGCGCATGCGGACGATGTGCGAAAAAAGATAGACCGGGCAGTCCTCGAACTGCTTGACCTGCATCATGGAACCGTCCCCGAAACCCTGAAGACCCTGCAGTGGCTGTGGTGTAATGAACCGTCTGTGCATGGACAAAATGTAAAAGCACTCGGCCTGTTAAAACAGAATTGAATCCACTTCCCTCACCAAAAACCGCGGAAACCAATGAGAATACTCCCCGTTGCTTTCTAGCTTTTCGGCAACCGAATTAACCCATGTATATGGCCCGCAGATGCAGGAAATACTCAATCATCGCAAGACGAAGTATATTCCTGACTTGAAATTTCGTACCTTTCGTCAGTAGATCCGTACGTTGTACGTTCGTGATCAGGTTGAATTTGAGCGCCCTGCAAGCGCATGAACGATGAAAAGCACCCTATATGTTGCAAGAACTGCCCTGATTGTCGCTCTGGGCGGGTTCCTCATGGGCTTTGATGCGTCCGTAATCTCTGGCGTTGTCGGCTTTATTGAAGTTGAATTTTCTCTTACCGATTTGGAACTCGGATGGGCGGTGAGTTCACTGACGCTTAGTTCAACACTGGCCATGCTGGTATCTGGTCCCCTCAGTAACCGAATCGGTCGACGAAGTGTCCTTTACTGGGCGGCGGTCCTGTATGCTATATCCGCCATTGGATCCGCGCTTGCCCCCTCCTATCTGATTCTGGTGATCGCACGCATGATCGGCGGACTGGGTGTCGGTGCATCACTTATTATCGCCCCGATGTACATCGCAGAGATATCTCCCCCCCTGCTCCGGGGACGAATGGTGTCCTTCAATCAACTCAATATCGTGATCGGGATTACGGTCGCCTTTTTTACGAACTATATCATTTTGGAACTTGGCAATTCCACCGCTGCATGGGCACAGGAGATGAAATTCGGCCCCTACAGCTGGCGCTGGATGCTGGGCCTTGAAACCCTCCCCGCAGTACTCTACTTCTTTGCACTCTTTGCGGTACCCGAAAGCCCCCGATGGCTCGTGATGAAAGGACGGATATCTGAGGGGCTGGCCATCATGACAAAGGCAAGTGGACCAGATACAGCAGGAAAAGATCTGCAGGAAGTGCAGACTAGTCTGAATGCAGATGCTGAAAAGGGTAAGGTTGGGGTCGCCGCCTTGTTTGCACCGGCACTCAGACTTGCGCTACTCATCGGAATTGTCATTGCTGTAGTGCAGCAGATTACAGGCATTAATGCCGTGTTCTTCTATGCTCCCACGATCTTTGAGCAGTCGGGGATCGGCACGAATGCATCCTTCGTTCAGGCGATTCTGGTTGGGGTGGTCAACTTGGTCTTCACCGTTTTGGCCATTGCGCTGGTGGATCAACTCGGAAGAAAGCCTCTGCTTATTTTTGGACTGACAGGGGTGACCATTGCAATGACGGTGCTGGCCTACGGATTCTATAGCGCCACCTACATGCTGCCCGCCGACACCACCCTCCCCGCCGCCATTGATCCACAGGCCCTGCAACCCGTCCTTAACATCACGTTCGAGTCGGATGTTGCATTCAAACAGGCTCTGGAAAATACACTGGGACTTTCCATCGCACGAGAGTTTGAATCCCAGTTAATTGCGGCAGCCATCAGCATGAACCCGATCCTCATCCTGACTGGCATCTTAGGATTTGTAGCCTCATTTGCAGTCTCGCTTGGCCCGGTCATGTGGGTGCTTTTCTCCGAACTTTTTCCGAATCGGGTGCGGGCACTGGCAATTTCGTTTGTCGGACTGATCAATTCTGCCGTAAGTTTCACCGTTCAACTGGTTTTCCCGTGGGAACTTGCCAATCTCGGAAGTGCCACGACGTTTCTCCTGTATGGGATCATGGCTGTGTTTGGCCTCATTTTTGTCATCTTTATGCTTCCTGAGACCAAAGGCCGTTCCCTTGAATCCCTTGAATCCCTCCTTGCTGGAGATTCGAAAACTGCTCCCCAATAGAATGTTTTATCTACGATTTACTGCGCTCTCTCTCTTATTTGTCCTTGTGCCTGCAATCAGTGCCCTGCGGGCACAGGATCCCGCTGTCGTAGAAATTCGCCAGACTGACGGACGCTACCACCTCTTCAAAGATGGCGAGCCATTCTATATTCACGGTGCAGGCCTTGAATTTGGAGGTATTGAGGCGCTAGCCGCACATGGTGCCAACTCCTTCCGGACCTGGCGTACCGATAACGGCCGGGATTCTGGTATGGAAGTGCTAGACCGGGCACATGCAAACGGGTTAATGGTCACGATGGGAATTGAAATTGCCCGTGAACGATCCGGGAGCGGGCGCGGGATCTTCGGTTTTGATTACAGTGACTCTGCAGCGGTTACAGCCCAACTGGAACGCGTACGTGAGGAGGTTCTACGCTACAAAGATCATCCCGCCCTGCTGATGTGGGGGATCGGGAATGAACTGAATCTGGGAGCAAGCAACCCGCTCGTATGGAATGCGGTCAATGATATTGCAAAGATGATTCACGAAATCGATGGAAATCACCCGGCCCTGACCATGTTGGCAGGAATCCATCCCGAACTGATTCAGAACATCAAGGCCCGTGCTCCCGATCTGGATTTGCTTGGAATTCAGATGTATGCCGATATCGTCAATTTACCCCGCTACCTGAAAGAATCGGGCTGGGATGGCCCCTATGTTGTGACCGAATGGGGAGCAACCGGGCATTGGGAAGTCCCGACAACCTCCTGGGGGGCACCCATCGAAAATAATTCCACTGTTAAAGCCGACTGGTACGATCAACGCTACGAAGTCGCCATTGCGGCCGATACCGTTCAATGTATCGGGTCCTATGTGTTCCTCTGGGGGCAAAAACAGGAACGCACAGCGACCTGGTATGGCATGTTTATGCCAGATGGTGCAAAGACCGCCGCCGTGGATGTGATGGAGCACAAATGGACCGGTTCCTGGCCGTCCAATCTGTCTCCCAGGATTGATTCCTTTACGCTGAACGACATGGAATCAAGTGCCAGCATTGAACTCACCGCAGGTATGGAGGCATCCGGCCGTGTCATCGCCTCTGACCCGGACGGCGATGCGCTTACATATCACTGGGGGGTGCGAACCGAAGCCACAGAAGTAGGGCATGGAGGAGATGATGAAGCGGAGCCTCCATTGATTCCTGATCTATTCGTGACCATGAAGGACGGAGAGATCACCTTTCAGGCACCGTCCGAACCGGGTGCCTATCGACTATTTGTTCATATTACCGATGACCAACGAAGTGCGGCACACGCCAACATCCCGTTCCTCGTCACCGAGCAGTGAATTTCAGGGGGTCTATGCCGGGCACAGTAAGCTGTACCCGCCTCGGGGCGTATGCTCTGGACAACTTGTGGAGCGCTATGGTGAATCCTGGTACAGAATTGCAAATTATGACCGGCTTGCACCATTTTTGATCACGCTCGCCAGCGTTGGAGATCACTGGATATTTATTTCCAGTACGGGTGCATTGACGGCTGGACGGCAAAATACAGATCATGCACTGTTTCCGTATGTGACCGACGATAAGTTGCACGATGCCGCCTCCCATACCGGAAGCATTACACTGGTGCGGATTGACCGCGCCAGTCGCGCCATGCTTTGGGAGCCCTTCAGCAACCGACAGCAGGGGCTCTATCGAATTGAGCGAAATCTGTACAAGAATGCCGCCGGCAATAAACTGCTGTTCGAAGAATTTAACCACGATCTCAGTCTCCGATTCTCCTACAGTTGGCAATGTGTCAACGGGTTTGGTTTTCTTCGACGGAGCCGACTGGAAAGTACTTGGCATTTACCCATGCGGCTGAGCATACTGGATGGAATTCGCAATATCCTTCCTGCCGGGGTCGGCGTTGAACTTCAACGGTCGCGAAGTACACTGGTGGACGCTTACAAGGTCAATGAATTGGAAAAGTTTATTGGCGTTTATTCGCTGAGCTCACTGATCGTGGATCATCCCGTTCCCGAAGAGTCTCTCCGGGCGACAATGGTCTGGCAAAATGGTCCCCGCCCCAATGCGATCCTGCTCTCCACACAGCAACTCAATGCCTATCGTACAGGACAATCCCTGAGTACCGAACATTCGGTTTTAGGCAGACAGGGAGCATATCTTGCTGAACGGAACCTCCGTATTACAAATGAGCGGGCCATATCCTGGGATTTGATTGCAGATATAGATCAGCATGTGGGGGATCTGACAGAACTGCAAGCCGCTTTTGGGGATGCCTCTGGTTTCATCCGCAAACTGCGCCTCCAGGAACAACAGGACACAACGGACCTGCGAAAACTTATTGCCGGGGCAGACGGCCTCCAGAAAACTGCACAAAGTCCTCAGGACCTCCGACATTACAGTAATACCCTGTTTAACGCAATGCGTGGCGGGATTCCCCTCCACGGATACACTGCAAACAAACAGGACCTGATTCACTTCATTACCGAACGCAATCGCCCCCTTGCATCCTCCCCATTCCTGAATTCGCTTCCCAGCACGGTTAACCTTGCCGAACTGCCTCCCATTCCCTGCCCGCAACTGCACAGACTGATTGCGGAGTATCTGCCGCTGGCCTACAGCAGACGTCACGGGGATCCCAGCCGACCCTGGAATCGATTCCAGATCCGAACTCATAACGAAGACGGAGAACTGCTTTTTGACTATTCGGGAAACTGGCGGGATTTATTTCAAAACTGGGAGGCACTGGGACGATCCTTTCCCCGATACTATACCGCAATGCTGACGGCATTCGTGAATGCGTCCACTGCCGATGGATATAATCCTTACCGGATCGGGCGAAGCGGGATAGACTGGGAGATTCCCGACGAGAAAGACCCCTGGGCCTCTATCGGATACTGGGGAGATCATCAACTCACGTATTTGCTCTGCCTGCTGGAATGGACCTATGCACACATCCCGGATACGCTCATACAGTTCCTGAATCTGCGAATCTTCAGTTATGTGCAGATCCCCTATCGGCTGGCCAATTACGACAGGATTCTTGCCGACCCGAAACACTCCGTGGAGTTTGACTGGAACCTGCACAGAAAACTCTTGGACCGCATGCAGGAGATCGGATCGGACGGCTATCTTCTACAGACCGCTGAGGGGGATCCCATTCTGGTATCGCTCGCTGAAAAACTCCTCGTCCCTGCCTTGACCAAACTCTGTGCCATGGTGCCCGGAGGCGGAATCTGGCTGAACACTCAGCGCCCCGAATGGAACGATGCCAACAATGCTCTGGCCGGCTGGGGCTGTTCCCTGGTGACCCTCTTTCATTTGCACCGCTACCTGAAGTTTATTGAGCATCTGTACGGGACATCCGTGACCCCCGTATATCTGATTTCGGCCGAAGTTTTGGACTGGATGGAGGATGTGCAGCAGGCACTCCCCGCCTGTGGTCGTGTATCCAATGCCTCGGAACGATTGGAAGTGATGGAGACTCTCGGACGCGCTGCCTGCCGGTATCGTGCAAACCTGTATACCAACGGATTCCTGAACGAGCCCGCCGAGGTGAACGCCTGCACTCTGGCAGACTTCTGCAGACTTGCATGTGAGGCGATCCAGCCGACACTTCAGCAGTCAATCCGAGAGGACGGCCTCGTGCACAGCTATACGGTCCTTCATCCCCAGTCGGATGAATCTGTAGACGTAGAAGCCCTGCAGCTTATGTTAGAGGGGCAGGTGGCCGCGCTGGCCTCCGACAGCCTGAGCACCCAGGATGCCGTGATTCTGTTAAATGCGCTTCGGAAGAGTTCACTCTACAGTGACCGGCAGGGCAGTTACCTGCTCTACACAAACAAAAAACTCCCCAGATTCAGTCAGCGAAATCATATTTCTCCGAATGATATCGTGCGGATTTCTCTAGTGCGAAAAATGATCCAGAACGAGGATCACCGCCTCATTTGCCGGAGCACCAGCGGGCAATACTTCTTCCATCCGGCACTGAAGAATGCCGTTAAAGTGGAAGCCATGCTGAACACCTTGGAACAGGAAGGCTATAAAATCACGGAAACGAACCGGTCCCGCATTCTGGATCTCTATGAAAAGATCTTCAACCATGCATCCTTTACTGGACGGTCCGGGCGATTTTTTAAATATGAAGGGCTTGGCTGTGTGTACTGGCACATTATCTCCAAGCTGCTTCTGGCCGTGCAGGGCACATTCTGGAAAGCCGTAGAAATCAATGCACCCCTTAGTTCCCGCAAGGCACTGCTGCGTCATTACTACGAAATCCGCAGCGGCCTTGGGGGAACCCAGCCACCTGCCAAATATGGGGCATTCCCTCAGGATGCCTATTCGCACACACCTAGCTGGGGCGGTGCACAGCAGCCGGGCCTGACCGGACAGGTCAAGGAGGATATCATTTGCCGGTGGGGAGAATTTGGACTCCGCATCTCGGATGGCATTCTGCGAATCAACCCGGCCCTGCTGCGCAGATCTGAATTTTGTCAAAAAGGAGAATCCTTCACATGGTATGACATCGAAGGGAACCTCCAGACCATTCAACTTGATCCTGGGTGTCTAGCCTTCACCTATTGCCAGGTTCTCTTTGTTTACCACCTCGCAGAGAACCCGCTTCTGATAATTGACCGGGAAGAGGCTACAAAAAGAGACGAATTGATACTCTCTCCCGAAGAGAGTACCGCACTCTTTGGACGTACAGGGGCAATGGCGCGAATTGATGTCCACCTGACCCCGGGGGCTTAAAACGGAAAGAATCTCCGCACATGGAGACGACCTCATCGGAATGCCTGCAGAATCCAACCGGACGAAACAGCCGTTCATTCGGAGCGGCCTGAGTCGCATGCATCCTCCGGATATACCCCATCCTTCCATTCTGGCCCCTAAAATTCTATCGAAAACTTGTATCTGTCCAGTCCACAAACCATTAATTTGGGGCTTCTGTACTGAGGAACCCTGCATCTCATATCCTCTTTAGCGTGTGCCTCTTGCAAAACCCTTGATCTTGAAGGTTTTTATTCACCTGAGTGCATCCAGGAGCGCTTTTTGGTCTGGATTGTTAGTTTTGCAAGAACCTCGCGTTTCAAGGCTGTCTAGCAACCGCCGTCATGTGTCTATTCCCCTTTTCCTCAAAAATGCGGGCAGATTTGGGCACTGGGTTTGCGGAGCGGTTCACTCGATAGAATTGCATCGTCTTCACATGGCCCCCCGCTTTCGCCGAACATATCCATTCGTTGAACTCCTTTTCCCCCTGATACATCCACGGCGAAATCTTTTTTCGCCTTGTTTTTTTTCTTGAATCTGGGCAGCCCGCGCTTCTTCTGAAAGAACTGCTTGCAGGCATTGGCAAATCCTTCCGTCCGGTACGGGACAAAGCCACCGAATATTCCTTGAGCCATGGGGCGGCCGTATCCTCGTGTGCGTGATACCATTTGTAGAAATCAAACGGGGAGATCTGGGATTGACCGGTTCCTCCGTAATCCTCTTGGGATTTTGCCAGCGCCGCATTCAGAGATACCGGTTGGCACCCACCCGTTCATTCAGGAACCGGCAGGTCTTCCTGTCGCCTCGCAGACGAAAGCAGAGATCCGCATACTGCCGTGTCCTTGAACAAACCGGCAACTTTGTCTTATAACCCTTAAACGGGCACAGCATCAAGCGGATGGTGCTGTGTAGGCAATCAGGAAGGGGCTCTCCTTCCTGATTGTATCCGTTTTATCCCCCCAAATGGAAAAATCCCTATTTTTGGGTACTCACGAAGATAAACTCCATTAATTTCACCTTGGATATGTCCGTCTATGATGCCGCACCGGCACCATATTGCTTTTCCACCTCGCTCCGGAATGGCCAACTCCCTGACGATTTTGTTGCTTATCTGATCAACCTGCGTCGGCATCTGCACCGTAATCCGGAAGTTGGTTATCAGGAATTTGAGACGGGTCGCTTGATACGGCATCACTTGGAAAGCATCGGGCTGACTGTTTCCGGCCCTCATGCTAAGACCGGATTATTCGTGGATATTGACGGGCCCCACCCTGGGCCGCATATCGGCTTCCGATGTGATATTGACGCACTTAAACTCAAGGATGCGAAACAAACGGATTATGCATCAAGGAACGCAGAGGCAACACATGCCTGCGGACATGACGCACATACGACCATTGGCATTGGGCTTGCATTGAATCTGCACAGACTCCGCTCCCGGCTGAAGGGGCGGGTCCGCATTTTTTTTCAGCCGAATGAGGAGGGCAATCCAAGCGGCTCGGTGCCGATGATCAAAGCGGGCGTATGCGACCCGCTAGAGTCCCTTTATTGCATGCATGTGGACCCAACGCTGGATATTGGTGAATTTGGAATTCCCGAAGGACAGGTCACGGCTTCTTCCGAACGCATTCGCGTGGAGGTCCATGCACCAAATACCGGGCACTCGGCCCGCCCTCACAAAGTCAAGGATACCGTCTGGATTGCCACCCAGCTACTGTCCCAGTATTATCAATACATCGGTCGCATCACGGACCCACGCAATCCATCTGTATTCACAGTGTGCATGATCGGAGGGGGCCGGGCCCACAATGTCATCCCATCCAAGGCATGGTTTGAGGGAGCACTCCGATGCCTGCATGACCCAGATCGTGTTTTTCTGCTGAACTATATGAGGCGTACGGCAGAAAATTTTGCGGAGGCCCATGGCGTTCGGATTGAGTTTATTCAGGTGGAAGGACTCCCCGCGGTCATCAATACCCCTGCCCTTGGCCAAAATGTGCGCATCTGCATTCAGGAACTGTTCGGAGGGGATGCTGCCTCCGGCATCCACATACCCAGTATGGGGGCCGAAGACTTTGCAAACTATCTGGAACATATACCGGGGATGCTGATTCGGGTGGGGACGCGCAGCAGCAGGGCAACCAGTTATCCCCTGCATGATGCACACTTTGACATTGATGAGCAGGCACTGGCGTATTCCGTACAACTGATGACCCGTGTGATGATTCGTCACCTTGAAGAAAAAATTATTGCATGAACGGAACCTACTTGCACCGTAAAGGTATAGGTAGTGTTGCCCATTAAAACAACGCATTCATGGACGCACCCGCAACTCCGGTGACCTTAAGTCCGCGTGCTTCCGAAGAGGTACGCAGAATTCTGACTGACAAGACGATCCCCGATGGATACGGACTCCGAATCGGGGTTCGCGGCGGTGGATGTAGCGGGATGAGTTACATCCTTGGATTTGACAAACTGCGTGAACACGA
Organism: Rhodothermales bacterium; assembly: GCA_022822185.1. GTDB lineage: Bacteria > Bacteroidota > Rhodothermia > Rhodothermales > Bin80 > Bin80. The sequence goes on from JAJECE010000049.1 coordinate 9,622, forward strand.
CCTGACCTTTAATGCAGATGGGATTGTGATGTATATTGACAAGAGACAGGGGTTATATCTCCTGGGAACCACAATTGACTATCACGCAGGCCTTGATGCACGAGGCTTTATATTTGAAAACCCCAATGCCACCCAGACCTGTGGCTGCGGATCAAGTTTTGCCGCCTAAAGTCACCATTCATGGAGAGCCACAGCAACTTTTCCAATCGTGTACGCGATGTAATTTCCTACAGCCGGGATGAGGCCATCCGGCTTGGTCATGACTATATCGGAACCGAGCACCTGCTCCTTGGCATTGTACGTGAGGGAGAAGGCGTTGCGGTTCGGGTTCTGCGCAATCTTGGCTGCAATCTGCAAAAACTGAAAAAAGTGATTGAGACCACCGTACGCGCCGGTGGCGGAACGCTCACAGTTGGGAACCTGCCGCTGACAAAACAGGCCGAAAAGGTGTTGCGAATCACCTATCTGGAAGCAAAGCTTTATAAATCTGATGTAATTGGTACAGAGCACCTGCTGTTAAGTCTGCTCCGGGATGACGACAATATTGCGGCTCAAATCCTCCGGGATTCCTTCTCGGTGACCTACGAGTCCATGCGGGCGGAACTGGATACGATCCTGACGGGACGCTCCAAATCCACCGGCAAGAATAAGCCTCACAAAACCAAATCCACCGGCAGTCGGAGCCAACAGAGCAAGCAGCAGGAAAAAACAAAGACCCCTGTCCTGGATAATTTTGGGCGTGACCTGACCCGTCTGGCGGATAAGGGACTACTTGACCCCGTGATTGGCCGCCACAAAGAGATTGAGCGGGTTGCACAGGTACTCAGCCGCCGCAAGAAGAATAATCCGGTCCTGATCGGCGAACCCGGGGTGGGCAAAACCGCCATTGCGGAGGGGCTGGCCATGCGGATTATTCAGCGCAAGGTTTCACGTGTACTCCATGAAAAACGTATCGTAACCCTTGACATTGCCGCACTGGTTGCAGGCACCAAGTATCGCGGCCAGTTTGAGGAACGCCTCAAGGCGGTCATGTCCGAGTTGGAAAAATCCCCGGAAGTCGTTCTCTTCATTGACGAGATCCATACGATTGTGGGAGCGGGAAGTGCATCCGGCTCCCTGGATGCCTCCAATATGTTCAAGCCGGCTCTTGCACGTGGCGAATTGCAATGTATTGGAGCAACAACTCTGGACGAGTACCGGCAGCATATTGAAAAGGATGGTGCCCTGGATCGGCGATTTCAAAAAATCGTCGTAGACCCCACCACTCCCGAAGAAACCCTCGAAATTCTCCTTCAAACCAAAGATCGCTACGAAGAGCATCACGGCGTACTGTATGACAAGGAGGCCGTAGAACTGGCAGTAAACCTCTCCGAACGCTACATAACCGATCGTCATCTCCCCGACAAAGCCATCGATATCATTGATGAGGCCGGGGCACGCGTCCATCTGGGCAATATCCATGTTCCGAAAGATATTCTTCAGCTTGAAACGAAAATTGAAGAGACGCGGAATAAGAAAAATGAAGTGGTGAAGCGGCAAAAGTTTGAGGAAGCCGCCCGACTGCGGGACATTGAGGAAAAATTCCAGGAACAGCTGGAAAAAGCAAAGCAGGCGTGGAAGAGTCAATCGGAAGGGATGCGTCACGCAGTGACCGTTGAAGATATTACAACAACGGTGTCCATGATGACTGGTATTCCGCTTGAACGCATGAGCAAGCCCGAACAGAAAAAATTGCTCGACATGGAGGCTGCACTCCAAAAACGCGTGATCGGACAGGATGAACCCATCTCCAAACTTGCAAAAGCCATCCGCCGGACCCGTGCCGGACTGAAAGATCCTAAACGACCGATTGGATCCTTTATCTTCCTTGGGCCAACCGGCGTTGGTAAAACCGAACTTGCAAAAGTACTCACCGAGTATCTGTTTGACAGCATTGATTCGCTTGTGCGGGTGGACATGAGCGAATACATGGAAAAATTCACCGTGAGCCGTCTGGTCGGCGCACCTCCAGGATATGTTGGCTATGATGAAGGGGGGCAGCTGACTGAGAAAGTCCGCCGGAAACCATTCTCTGTTGTCCTTCTGGATGAGATTGAAAAAGCCCATCCAGATGTGTTCAATATTCTGCTGCAGGTACTAGATGATGGTATTTTGACTGACGGGAGCGGCCGCCGGGTTGACTTCCGTAATACGGTCATCATTATGACCAGTAACATCGGTACACGCGGAATTCGCAACAGCAACTCTGGATTAGGATTCTCACAGAGTAACGACATCTTTGATTACAAGGCAATGAAAGCGAAGATGGAGTCCGAGATGAAGGATGTATTCAGTCCCGAATTTCTGAACCGGATTGACGATGTGATTGTCTTCCACTCTCTGGAGAAGTCCCATATTCACAAGATCATAGACCTGCTTTCTGAGGAGCTTCTCAGCCGGGCAGAAGGATTGGGGATTACCATTGATGTGAAAGAATCTGCCAAAAATTTTCTGGTGGAATGGGGCTATGATGTCAAGTTCGGGGCGCGGCCCCTGAAGCGTGCACTGCAACAGTACCTGGAAGACCCGCTGGCCGAGGCGATTCTGAGCCGAGGCCTTGGAGAAGGGGATCGGATTGTTGTAAGCCATACTGAAAATACGGATGATCTGTCTCTGAAAATCTCAAAACGGAAAATTTTGAAACGGAAAATTTTGAAAAAGAAGAAAGTCGCTGCCTCCGAAGCAGAACAAACTTCCATAAAAGGGGCGACCGAATAGAGTTCCTGTACTGTACTTTGAATGGTTGAACGCGTTGCCATCATTGGCATCGGCGTGATTGGTGGATCACTTGCCCTAGCCTGGAAGGAGCGATTACCCGGGTTGCACGTCACGGGCTATGATCGGCCCGATGTCCTCAAACAGGCGATTCAACGAGGCGTGATCCAACATGCTTCAGCCTCCCTCAGTGAGGCTGTACGAGATGTGGACGCAGTATTTCTGGCGGTCCCCCTCGATGTGATGGCACCGGTAATGCGCTCCATTGCCCCGCACCTGAAACGCAATGCATTTGTGACCGATGTCGGTTCCGTAAAACAGCCGATCATTGACGAAGCCAACCGGCTTCTGCCCGAGTCGACCTGTTTTATTGGAGGCCACCCCATGACCGGCTCGGAACAGAGTGGACTAGCCGGCGCGGATGCATTCCTCTTTGAAAACACCCTCTATATCCTTTGCCCAAATGACACCGGAGATACAGAGCATTATCCTGCTCTCACGGACTTGGTTGAAGGTACCGGGGCACGGGTATTCACCTTGAATGCACGCCAGCATGACCATATTGTGGCGCGGGTCAGCCATCTGCCACAACTGCTCGCCACGGCTCTGGTCAACATTGTCGCCGACCAGAAAGACATGAATCCGGCCACCCTGCAGTTGGCCGCCGGCGGATTCCGGGATATGACACGGATCGCATCTTCTCCCTTTGGAATGTGGTCCGCCGTACTTGCAGCCAATCGTACCGATGTAAACCTTGCACTTGACTCCATCATCAACCTATTGCGTTCTATTCAGGAGCAACTCCGGAAGGAACCCAATATTCAGGATATGGCCCCTCTCTTTGCAAAAGCGCGTGCGGTGCGGGAGGAAATCCCCCGGGACTTTAAAGGTTTTTTGCGCCCCCTGAGTGATGTCTTCGTGTATGCCAAAGATCAGCCTGGTGTTCTTGCACACATCACGGGAACCCTGTTCAGTCAGGGAATCAGTATCAAAGACATTGAATTGCTCAAGATCCGGGAGGGCACCGGTGGTGCATTCAGGATCAGCCTGGAAGATGACCAGACGGCCGATGCGGCTGTCCTTGCGTTAAAGGCGCAAGGATGCAGAGCACACAGACTTCACTAATCGTATCGAGAATGCAAACCACCCCACTCCATGAAACCCATCTTGCTCTGGGAGCACGTATGGTTGATTTTGCCGGTTACCGCATGCCCATCCAATATACCGGTATTCTACAGGAGCACATGGCGGTTCGGCAGTCTGCAGGACTTTTTGATGTAAGCCACATGGGGGAGATCTTTGCCATGGGCCCCAACGCAGAGGCATTCGTACAGTATTTGATCACCAATGATATCTCCCGGATTGACATCGGACAGGCCGTCTACACCTTGATGTGCAACGAAACCGGCGGGATCATTGATGATCTTCTCGTCTATAAAGTGAATGCAGATGCATTTATGCTCGTGGTCAATGCCGCCAATACTGTGAAGGATTTTGACTGGATGCAGGCCAATAATGTAATGGGCGCGGACCTGTACGATGTGTCTGACCAAATGGCATTGTTGGCACTGCAGGGCCCCAATTCTCTGGATCTTGCATCCAAACTGATTGGAGACAGGATTCTGCAATTGCAAAACTATCGTTTCCTCAAACCCTCTCCGGGAGATTTTATGGGGTTCAACAAGGTGATCATCTCTCGCACGGGCTATACCGGAGATATCGGCCTTGAATTTTATGTGGAATCCGAAAATGCCTCCACACTGTGGGATGCAATCATGGAAGCGGACAGGGATAGCAAGCTCTATCCGGCAGGACTTGGAGCCCGGGATACACTCCGAATGGAGGCAGGCTTCTGCCTGTATGGCAATGATCTGTCGGAAACGGTCAATCCCTTTGAGGCGGGACTGGGCTGGGTGACCAAACTGGGTAAAGAAAAATTTATCGGCCAGCAGGCACTGAAAGAGATCAAGACCCGGGGCCCTAGACGTAAACTGATTGGACTCCGCATGAACGAACGGGGAATTCCCCGCACCGGGTACCCGGTCGTTCATGCATCCGATGGACGGGTTGGACAGGTGACCAGCGGCTCGCAGTCCCCGATGCTCGACTGTGGCATTGCCTTCGCATATGTGGAAAATGACCCGGCATATACAACACCGGGGACTGCGTTAGGGGTCCGTATACGATCCCGGACCTTGTCCGCATCCGTACATCCATTCCCATTCTACCGCAGAATACGCGATAAAACATAATCCACTATCCAGGCTAATCACCTCTGCAATCGTACTCTTCCATGAAGAAATTGTATTTTAGCGAATTACTGGATGCAATGAATCACTCTGTGACTCTTTAATGGCTACCGCGAAGACCAATCGGAAACGGGGGAATGTGAGTCCGTCCAAACCGAAAGCAAGTCCTCCGACTGAACGGAGAAAAGAGATTCTGGGTACGATTATCCTGTTATTGGGAGTTCTGTTCGGAGTCAGTGGCGTGACCTATTCCGCGTCAGATGACATCCTGATTCAGAGCCGGTCAATCTTTGAATTGTTCTATCCTCTTGAAACGATCACGATTAACAATGCCATCGGCCCCATCGGGGCATGGCTTGCGTATATGGTCGTCCCTTCCTTCTTTGGGTATGTTTCTCTCCTGCTGATCCTGCAACTGTTCGCCTATGGCTACACGATCCTGCGAAAACGGCCTCTCCGTGGACTTGTGATCCCGACCCTCCATCTGATCTGGCTCGTCGTTCTTCTGAGCACGTTTCTTGGACGTATCCACTTATCCGATCCAAGCCTCGGGTTGGAGATATGGGCAGGTCAATATGGCAATATGGCTGCTTACTGGTTGAACAGTGTTCTGGGCTGGCTGGGATCATGGATCGTGATCTGCGCCCTCTCGATGATTGGAATACTACTGGGGATCAACCGGGATATTCAGCACTGGCTGGATCATGTGGAACGACTCTGGAACGCCATCCCGAATGCAATCCGACAAAGTAGAGTAAAGGCAAAAACAGCACCGAAAAAAAATGAAAAAAACCGCCTGCGCTCCACCTGGGAGAGTCTGGACAGAAAAATCCAATCTTCCCCTGAATCTCCCCAGGAAGATCAGGATGTCCGTTCGGAGCCGGTCGAAGATGCCGCTCCCCCTGCAACCCCCGCCCCTTCCCCATCGCCATCCACCGAAGAGACAGCTGAACTGGAACTGAAAGTGACCGGGCAGATCACCGAGGAAGCAGGACGCAGTTCCCGTCCCCGACGTACGAAAATTGAGGGAGGCCACAAGTATAAATTTCCCCATTTTGACCTTCTAGACACACCTTCGCAAACCGAACAGGAAATTGATTATGATGAACTGGACGAGAATAAGACCAAACTCGTTGAGAAACTTGCCCGCTACAAGATTGAAATTATTGCCGTGAATGCGAAAGTGGGGCCGACCGTCACCCTCTATGAACTTACCCCGGCACCCGGCGTGAAGGTCAGCCGAATCAAATCCCTGGAGGACGATCTGGCCATGGTTATGGCCGCACAGGGAATTCGGATGATTATTCCGATCCCAGGTAAATCTGCAGTGGGGGTCGAAATACCCAATAGCCGCCGAGAACTTGTACGCGTCCAGTCCGTGCTGAATACAACGCGCTTTCAGGAGTCAGAGATGGAGTTGCCGGTCGTTCTAGGTAAGACCATCGAAGGGGAAATCTTCATTGAGGATCTGGCAAAAATGCCCCACCTTCTGATTGCAGGTGCAACGGGATCCGGGAAGTCTGTCGGCCTGAATACCCTGATTACCGGCCTCTTATATGCATGTGATCCATCGGACCTCAAATTTGTCATGGTGGACCCAAAAAAGATTGAACTTCAGCAGTATCGGGAACTAGAACAGCATTTTCTTGCGATTCCAGAAAACGGAACCGAGGCCATCATCACCGAGATTACCGATGCGCTGGACATCCTTCGCGCCTGTGAGCGGGAGATGAGTATCCGCTATGACCTCCTGAAAGATGCCGGTGTCCGTGGAATTAAGGATTACAATGCCTGCTTTGCCGAAGGAGAACTCGCCCCCGCTGACGGGCACAAACATCTCCCGTACATTGTCATCGTGATTGATGAACTGGCCGATCTTATGATGACCGCGGGGAAGGATGTGGAAGCTCCCATTGCGCGGCTGGCACAGATGGCCCGCGCGGTGGGAATCCACCTGATTCTGGCCACACAGCGGCCTTCGGTGGATGTAATCACCGGCCTCATCAAAGCCAATTTCCCCGCAAGGGTTGCATTTCAGGTCGCCTCCAAGGTTGATGCACGTACGATCCTGGACCAAAACGGGGCCGAGCAACTGGTAGGCAATGGGGATATGCTGTACATGAAAGGCAGTAAGGTCCTGCGATTGCAGGGCCCTTTCGTGTCGGTCAAGGAAATTGACCGTCTCATGGATTACATCCAGAAACAGCCTGGAGCAGGCCCCTATCGATTGCCAAAGGTTGAAGAGGAACCGGCGGCACCTTCTTCCGATCAATCGCCCAAGAACGGGAACACCGATGAGCTCTTTGAAGAAGCCGCCGCAATCATTGTGCGCAACCAGCAGGGATCTGTCTCTTTGATTCAACGTAAATTATCAATCGGCTATACGCGTGCGGCCCGGATTGTCGACCAACTGGAACAGGCCGGCATCGTTGGAGCATTCGCCGGGGGAAAACCGCGTGAGGTCCTCGTACCTGACGAAGTCACGCTCCAGAAACTTTTGCAAAACTAACTTTTTTCTTCACGAATACGTTTGTCATGTCTTCTACAAATACTCCTCTGGTAGGAATCTTAATGGGAAGTGATTCAGATCTTCCGGTCATGCGTAAAGCAGCCGATATTCTGAAATCGTTCGATATCCCCTTTGAAATCCGTGTCATGAGTGCCCATCGCACGCCAGACCGTGCCCACGAATATGCAACTACAGCACATACCCGGGGGATCAGAGTTCTGATCGCCGGTGCCGGGGTGGCCGCTCACCTCGCCGGGGTTCTCGCCGCCAATACCCCGTTGCCCGTACTTGGGGTTCCCATCAATTCGGGGGCGCTTAAGGGGCTGGATGCCCTTCTGGCAACCGTCCAGATGCCGAGCGGGATTCCCGTCGCCGCTCTGGCAATTGACGGTTCGAAAAATGCGGCCCTGCTGGCGGTGCAGATACTGGCCACTTCGGACGCTGCACTCCAACGGCGTTTTCTTGACTACAAGGCGGCAATGCTGGATGAGGTAAGTGCAAAGGACCAGCGGGTTCAGGAATTGATCTTCGGATAGGTTCTTCCATACGGTCTCCCTGATCTTACCGCATTGCGGGAGATCGTATCGGTTCAGATGAACGGCAGATAAAGAATCGTGGCCAACATAAAGAATACCAGTAATCCGATAATATCGTTACTGGTGGTGATAAAGGGACCGGTGGCCAACGCTGGATCAACGCCAATCCGATCCAGCATCAGCGGGATCGTTGCTCCAATGACCGCCGCAAGGATCACGACCACAAACAGCGATAATCCGGCCGTCACCGCCAGATGCCAGGGCGCAGGCGCATGAAGTGCCATAGATGGCCACATACCTGCCAGCCAGCCAAATACAACTAGAACGGCCAGCATCATTGCGGCCGCCAGCGCCAGTCCATTGGCAACGGCCACATAGACCTCTTTCCCGATGCGTCGCAGCATATTAGCCGACCAAACCTCTCCCGATGCCAGTCCCTGAACAATGATCGCAGAACTTTGAATGCCTGCATTCCCTGCCATCGCCATCACAACGGGGATAAATGCAGCCAGCACCGAAGCACGCCGGATATTTTCTTCATACATGCCAATCACGCTTCCCGCAAATACGGCCCCAATCATACCC
>JAJECE010000092.1 GCA_022822185.1 Rhodothermales bacterium
TTCACACCGATTGCATCATCAGGCGGTTTTGTCAAAGCCGTCACATGTACAGTCAACAGAGTTACCCCCAAAACGAGAGTTCATCTTCAGTCCAAGGCTGTAAGTGAGCGCCCGGATGTCACCGAAGCATCCATTGTTGTGAGTGGGGGCAGGGGCTTACGGGGGCCGGAGAACTGGCATATACTGGAAGATCTTCTAGATGTACTTGGCCCAGATGCTGCTTTGGCCTGCTCACGCCCGGTGAGTGATGATAATTGGCGGCCTCACAGCGAGCATGTAGGGCAAACCGGTCGTGCAATTGCTCCTGACCTGTACATTGCTGTTGGGATTTCGGGGGCTACGCAGCATGTAGCGGGCATTGCAAGGTCAAAGTGTATTCTTGCGATCAATAAGGACCCGGATGCTCCGATTTTCAAGGTTGCTGACTATGGCATTGTAGGGGATTTATTTGAAGTCGTGCCTGCCCTTGCGGCTGCCATTCGGGATACATCATAGCCTGATCCAGCCAATTTCAGACAGCAGTGTTGCACGGCTTGGTTGATCAGTTGAGATGATTCGTGTCTAGCGACAATTCGTGCGACACGGAGACAAGATTCCGAACGGATTCAGTTTATTGTGCCGGAATATCTTTCCCACCAGTTCTAATAGCCCCGGTTACTGAACAGCGAACTTCAAGGGGTGTCATTGAAGAAGTACGGAGGTGATGGATACAATTATGTCCAAACACATTGCGGGGGCACCTTTGGTTTGGGACAACTCATGTAACTGTATCAATGCTGCGGGGACTTATCGTTGTCACGATAGGCAAAGGGAGCACGTATATCTCTTAATACCAACGGCATCTAGGATACGGTTGGAGGTAAGACATGCGATTTGGATTTCTGAAATCTCCAACTGTCCAGATCAGATGTACTTTACGTAATCCGTTTGCCCTGGCTGTCTTACCTGTTCAAAGAAAACCTCTTTCGGCGGATTGTCTTTCCATTTCTTTACCCGCCGCTGAAACGTCCGTAATTGACTAGGCTTAAAGCGCCCTGGATATTTTTTCTGCAGTTTCAAGAAAAGCTCTTTTGCTTGAATTTTGGGGTTGGCCTCCAGTTGATCCTCAACTTCGAGCCATACTCTGGCAAACGCATCGAGTCGTGTGAGATAGCTACGGGTTGGCTGATCTTTTTTTATTTCGCTGGGAAGTTTATCCAATCGAAGGTATTTGCGCGCTGTAGGCGCACTCATACGTGACTTTGCCGCGGCGATTGTAATGGATACCCCCTGACGACGAACCAAATCAAATAAACGAAGCACCTGTGAATCAGAAATCATCCTTCCTCTTATCTGGAATTTTAATCAGTTTAGTCATTCCTTAACCGTTCCAGGTACTCCTCAGATGGAAGCCTTTCGGAAAAGTCAGGATCGTGTAATTCTTCAAGAGACACCTGTCTGCGATAGAAAAACGAAATCTTGCTGTCAAACAGATGCGTGATCTTCCCCGTGTCATCAAAATTGATCATGCCTGTTACTCGCACATCCTGCTCATCCCAAACGTGCTTGGCACAGATCATTTGCCCCACATCTGAGAGTACCGACTCATTAACTTGACACCATATATTTTGTCCGGCAGAGAATTCCTTAACCTGAATGGCAGGCTTGCTGGAATATGCTCCCAGTTGGATTAAGGAACCAGTGATTGAACCATATCCCTGCACCGCAAAAGGTACGGGCAAATCCAATTTATCAGGTGATCGTAATTGTTTATGGCTAGGCTCGTGCAAATTTAGATCCATCATCACGGAAATAATTTCTCGGCCGAGGTCATACTCGGTCTTCTCAAGATCGTTTATATTTTGCTCCAGAATTCTCGCAACCTTCTCAGATTTTTTCGAAGAGATTGATTGGATCATGTTGCGCGGAAGGAAGACTTCGAATGGCTGAAGCAACATTATTGATGATTGGGGGCATCTATTCTGTGGACCGGTTCATTGGTCTGGGGATCGATCAGTTGGGTGCCCTTTACAGCGATAGGGGAGTTGCATTTCGCATTTTTAAGAATTCAGTGTATATGTGGGATCCTTTCGTAGGACACCAATTAACGAGATCGTATGCCTGCTGCATGGCATTCTGGATGGTCTGCCGAACCCGGCACGATTGGGCATTATGGTTATCTGGACGGATTTTCTCATCGAAAAAATTCTGTTGGATGTCAGTACACATAATCAAGATGAATAATCAAACGGAACTGTCTTCTTTTTCGGCAAATACGGAATCCCGGCAGACTGATCGGATGTGATCTGCGACTTGAATGAGCATACCCCTGTGTGGATGTGTATACAATCTGGTACATCCCGACCGGATCGCAGGTTTTATGACCATTCAGCAGAGTCACGAATTGCAGGGATTGATGCTGTCGTTCCGCTGCGTAGGGACTCGTTCAAGTGAAACTCAGGCGGCATCAATGGATAGAGGGGGGAGTGTTGCCATTTTTTCTTGAAGGTCACCCGGTTTGGGCAACTTGGACTTTTAGATGTGCTCCAGTGTTAAGATACGGGGGGCTGGAGATTGCGAGTACATTCGGATTGAAGATGGGTATTAGATGTTGTTATTCGTAGCATAAGGTCGAAAAATCTCTATGATGATGCTTGATTTCGTACCTTTAGGGAGGTTCGCAGTTCAAAGGCCTTCTTGCAACCGTTGAATGAATCTCGGTATTTTCATATGGATTTGACTGATACAGATATTCGCAATCGTTTAAGTCTGGGTGAGGACAGTCGATGGGAATTCAAACAAATTGAATTCTCTGGTGACCGCCCGAAGAGTCCACCGAGAGATGCTCTTGCTGATGAGATGACTGCGTTTGCGAATGCGGAAGGAGGAGTCATTCTTTGTGGTGTCTCAGATAGTGGAGAACTTCAGGGAATGTCTCCAGAGCAGGCTGCTGCGCTTAACCTGTTATTGGCCGAAGTAAGCAGTGATGCGATAGAGCCATCCCTTCGCATTCATATCCATCACAGAAAGTTAGACGGGAAACTTTTGGTAGTCGCAGAGGTGCCCCGAGGAAATTCTATGCATGAGCGTGCCGGCCGTGCATATGTGAGAGTTGGTTCAAGCAAGCGCCTAATGGGAGGAGATGAACGCCTGCGCTTGGCCCAGTCTCGTGTTCAGAGCCGATATCTTTGGTATGATCGGCAGATGATTGACAATACTGGATTTGAAACCCTTCTTGAGCGACTATGGGCACCATTACTCAGTCTGACGGGAGGAACGAACCCACGTCGGGCTCTGAGGAAACTAAAGTTGTTGACATCTGATGAAAATGGAATCGACCGGGCGACCGTTGCCGGCGTACTACTATGTACGGATTCTCCGCAGGATTGTATTCCAAACGCTACAATAATGGCCACGATGTATCGTGGCAAGGATCGTGCTTCGGCTCAATTGGATGCCAAAGAGATTCAAGGACCGCTCCCAGTGCAGATTGCCGATGCAGTGCAATTCGTAGGCCGGAATATGCGCGTTCCGGCACGGAAGACACCTGCCCGCGAAGAAAATCCCCAGTACAGTTTGGCTGCCGTGTTTGAGGCAATCGTGAATGCAGTTGTTCACCGTGACTATTCTATGTTCGCCAGACGAATCAGGATTTCTATGTTCCAGGACCGGATAGAGATTGACTCCCCCGGTCTGCTTCCCAATGGGATGACGATAGACGAGATGGATTCCAGCCAGGCAGCCCGGAATAATGCTCTGACTGACGTGTTTGGACGAATCCCGGTAGGCAATATACCTGGATCCGAACACCGCGTACATATGATGGAGAAGCGGGGGGATGGTGTATCAATCATCTTCAATAAGACTCAAGAACTCGTTGGTATTCGGCCAGATTACAGGATTGTAGATGGGACGAATTTGGTTCTGACGATTCCGGCCGCAAAATTTGAAATCACACCATCGGATGCGATCATCACCGTTCATGCTGCGGGAGCTCCAATCGTGGGTGCAGATGTTCTGGCAATCTTTCCGAATAAAACGTGGCAACGGGCGACAACTGACGAAAGGGGGGAGGTGGATTTCAATTTGTATACGACGCATCTGCCGATGAAAGTATATGCCGCAATGTCCGGTTATGCCGCGGGTTTTGCGCAGAAATGGATTCCGTATCAGGGGGGATTGGTTCTTGAACTTAATCCGCTTAAAGCAGGCGGTTCGGTTATTTTCCCTAAGTCTACCGGGAACATTCCAGGACTATATGGGCGGCTGAATCCGATCCGAGATAACACAGATCGTGCCTATCTTTATGGGGACAATGTTGCAATTGATGAGGGAAAACAACAACCGGTTACCATCCTGCTGAATCGGCCAATGAGGCTGACAGATTCGTATGGAGTTGAAATGACGGCTACATTCATTGACATTACAGGTCAGTCAGTACTCCTTGAGTATCGGCCGTTTGAGCAGAATTATGAATAGGTGAAATGGGGGGCAGCACTTGGTGAATTGATTGATTTCATTCTCCTCTTTCGAGTTGATCCCTTTTTAGCGCAGGGATATCGACATTGAATTTAGGCATTTGATCAACTGATTGAGAATCTGGGATAGACAGGTTGCTCGTTGTTATTATTCCCTTTCAGTGGAGTCTCGGATTACGGCTGCAATACGGTTTTCAAGATTTTCCCGAAGTTCAGTTACATCGTTCCATGGAATGGCTGGATACTGTCGAATGTCAAAGTGGATTTTATCAATCGAATCTTTCCGACAGGTAAAAATCACCGGAATATTAAGTCCATGCGCGAAACCAACTTCATAGTACACACTCCCCCGCACTCCATCATCACCTTGGGTTAAGTCTGCCACCATGAACTTGGACCTTTGGATTTCTACAATGATTTTATCATCGATTTTGTCAAGATGATGCTCTTTGTCTATCCGCATTGCAGTGTACCCGGATGACCGGATGGCAGGCTCAATTCCCTGTTCATATGCATCTTTGAGTTCTGGGCTGAACCACATGGCAACAAATACTTGTATTGAATCCGCAGTTGGTCTTGTAAGGCTGTCAATTTGACTATGCCCCTTAACTGTTAAAATGTAACATTTATACCCACGGTCTGGTAAGTTTGAATTTTCTATCCAGCCCTGTTCTTTCAAGAATCGAAATAGGTAAAATAGCTCGTCCTTTTCCGTTGATGATGACCATGCAAGCATCTGTGCATCATCATTCTGTGATTGCTCTGTCTCTGGATACAAGGTACCATATTTTACTTTAACCTTGAATACATTCCCAATACGAGGGGCACGAGAATGAATGTACCGCAGGAGATCCAAGGCTCGTTGAGAAACGGATGGGGCATGTCCAAGAACATGTTCAAGTTGGTCAGGGACTGTTGGTGCCTTGTTTCCCATCGAACGCTCTTTCACCAGCCAAGATGTAAGCAATACTTTTTGATCCTTCGATAAATCTCCGACTGCATCAAGCATTGCGGTTCTAATAACATAGCCCCCGCCCGCCCGTGGACAACAGACTTGCAAAGTTTCCTTGTTAAGTTTCTTAACTTCTGCCCGTGTGTTCCAAATTGGACAACGGGTCGGTTCAATTTCCTCGGGATGTGCCATAAATGTTCAAGATTATCTACCTCGGAAATATACAAATTCCAATGTCTCCTACACAGTGCTCCTAATAATTCCTAGAACAAACATTAACTGGCCAACTGGGCAATCAACAAGAACAAGGATCACGCAGGATTGGTATGGGTCAGAGTATCACATGCAAGTACGCAAGAACTGGATCCGGGTCGTTTGCAGGCCGGTGTCTACATTGATGACAGTCGTCATGGTGATTATAAATTGGAGTCGGTACGGAATGGATTTCTGCACGCAATGAATGTACTGCAGTTTTTGCCGAACAGTGGCTTCTTTTGCAAAACCGGACTGGATCAGGGCGAATATGACCAACTGGCCGGAATCTGGACGGAAAGAACTCAATGAGAACTGATCAAGGGGGGCACCGCCGACAATAAAATAGTTGCCGCCAAGTGAATTATTCTTTATCAAACAAATCCAACTGAGAGTTCTTTGGGGGAGATGGGGGCTTCCTAATCCTTAACGTATTTCCATTTCTGAGCCTAATCTGACCATCTAACCTGATCAAGTCTTTAACATCAAAAGTATGCAACTCATCAATGTTGCGTGCAATGCAAGACGCTACATGAACTGCATCTTGAGGTTTTCTTAATTCGGAATAATCTCTGCATAATCGTCTGGATATTTCGGCAATTCGTACGCTTAACGCAATGATTCTAACCGAACCTGATTTATAGAAGGATTCAAATAAATCATCTTGCTCCTCGGGCAAAGATACTGATTTTCCGTCACATTTTCGTTTATAGACTTCAGCAATGGTAAAGGCTGATGTCGATAATGTGGCTCTCTTTTCTTGAATCTCCGAAAGAACATGGGAGCATCTCCGAAATCTGCCATCGTCAGATTGATTAATCAAATCAATCCAGACACATGCATCCCAATAATATTTAAGTACGTGTGTCAACTTAATCCTCTCGCAGTCGCTCTAAATACTCCTCGGAGGGAAGTCCTTCGGAAAAATCAGGATCATGCAGCTCTTCAAGGGACACTTGTTTACGATCAATGTAAGAGACAGCTCCGTCAGTTATATGGGTAATTTTTCCGTTGCTATCGTAATCAATCACTCCCTCTACCAAGACATCCTGCCGCTCCCAGACGTGTTTAGCCCGTATTTTTTCATTCAAATCCTCAAGTGTGATCTTATCTACCTGACACCAAATACTGTCTTCGGTGTCGAAATCCTTAACGTAAATTGCCGGCTGTTTGTAGTAGGTACCCAACCGAAGTAACGAACCCATAATTGCGCCGTACTCCTGGTGAGCAAAAGTCGCCATTAGCAAATCTAATTTGCTTGGTTTACGCAAGAGTTCAAGGCTGTGCTCTGCTGAATTATGGTCAATCGTCACTGGTTCAATCCCCCGCCCGAAATCATACTCAGTCATTTCTATGCCGTTAGTATTTCGTTCTAAAAGTCGTCTGATCTTCTCTCGTTTCTTGTCGGAGAGGTTGTCGGGGCGAGACTGCAAGGAAGAAAGCTTCGTAAGCGTAGATGCAATGTCTTCCACGATGGGGTCAATAACATCGTAAGCCAGTTCCTTGGTTTGGGTGTCAATTGGCTTCCCTGATATAACAAAGGGGGAACTGAATCTTGCATTTTCAAGTACCCAGTGCACATGCTGCTGATCCTCATCAGACAACAATTCAAAGAAATCCCATACTTGCTGCATGGCATCTTGAATCGCTAGATTCCCAGATCCTGATCTACTCGGAGAGATTGATATTTGAACTGATTTCTTCACTTTTACAGGGCTTGGATAGATTATTAGTACACATAAGCCAGGCAAGATGTTCAAGGTGCAGCAAATTTTCAACTGCGAAACAAATCATACTGGTTCATTTTGGTGAATATGCCTCTGAACAGAACCATCAAAAACTACAAGACATATTCTCCGTAGATTGGCAAAATTACCACGGTATGTTGGCTTAAAACGATTCTGCCTGTATCCGTTAAATCAATAACACACCCAGGAGGGCTCCGCCCCCGACGAGCCAGACCGCGTTGACCTTGAAGCGCAGGCTCGCAACCGCAGCAAGTAAAAAGATGGCTACAGGAGCCCAGCCCGTCAGCACACTGATCCCTAACCGGATCGTGACCACAAGCATCAAAGCAACCGCGCTCACATTCACCGCATCCAGAAATGACCCCATCAGCGTTGACTTGCGCAGATGGGGGATGAGCGGGTTCAGAATACTGACAAAGACAAAGGAGGGCAGAAAAATGGCGGCCGTGGCAATCAATCCGCCCTGCCAGCCATCCAGAAATACGCCAATGAAGGTGGCCGTAGTGAGTACGGGGCCCGGTGTGAACTGGCCGATCGCAATTGCATCCAGTAACTGCTGCTCGGTCAACCAGCCATAGGTCTGTACCAGACCGCCTTCCAGAAAGGCAATCAGAACGTAGCCGCTGCCATAGAGGACTGCGCCCACCTTGAGAAAAAACCAGCCGAGCGTCCAGATACTGTACTCCACCTTGGGAGTCTGCAGTAATCCAGGCAAAAAGGGCAGGATTGCACTGATCGCTGTCAAGCGGCGGCGCCAGAAATAAAGCCCGCCAAGCCCCAGCAGCCCTCCCGCTAACATGGCAATGACCTCGTTCACCCCAAGCAGCAGCCCAATTGCCACCGCTGCACCAATCGGAATCAGTGACCATGCTTTTACAGCAGATTTTCCCAGGCGCCACAGTGCTCCCAGAATGATTGCGAGTACAGCCGGTTTAATGCCGCGAAGGAACGGTTCTACTTCCGGGATCGCACCATATCCAGCATACAGCCATCCGAGTACACCTGTCATCAGGGCAGCGGGCAGAATGAAACAGAGCCCGGCAACGACCATACCCCCGAATCCGCGCTGCTCATAACCGACATGCATCGCCATTTCGGTTGAATTTGGACCGGGGATCAGGTTGGTTGCACCGACCAGATCCAGAAAATGCTCCCGGGTAAGCCACTTGCGGCGGGTAACGACTTCATCGTCCATCATCGCAATGACTGCAGCGGGGCCGCCGAATCCAATAAAACCTAATTTGAGGAAAAGCCGTATGAGTTCATTCATGGAGGTATGATCTTATGGGCAAAAAGGCTGAGTTGAGATATGACGGTACATGCGAATTCTGCAATCACTCGGTGAATTGGCTGCGCAGGCATGATCACCATAATCGTCTATCATTTGAAGAACTTCCATCGGATGCTTCATGTGTTACTTTGAGTGACACTGAAGGAGACTGGGAAGCGTCTACGGCGGCCCTTCGTGCATTGAAGCATTTGGGAGGGCTATGGAACATCGTCGCACAGGTGCTCATGATCGTTCCCAGGCCTTTTCGTGATGCAGTTTACCGGATGATTGCAAGACGGCGACATCTCATTGCTGATTCTGGAGGAGCTCAAAATACCGCTGAATAAGTTCCTGATAATCTTTTGCATACCCGCTTTCCAGAGCATCCATCAGCGCACGTCGCAATTCGTCCCCGGTCATGTTTTGCTGTAGTTGTACCGGGCTTGTACGTTCAATCTCGGATCCTTGACGACCTTCACGCTTCCTTTCCCGGCCCCGTTCCTGCAGGCTGCGTGATGCGTCAAGAAGTCGGGTCAAAATTTGCTGCTGACGCTGCCTCGTTGGGCGATTCACCTGACCAGACTGTAGTTCCTGAATGGACTCTTCCATCTGCTGTGCGATGCGTTCAAGGTCACCGGTCAACTGATTGGCAAGATCACGTTCCTGTGCCATTTCGGTGAGTTGGCGACGCATGGCTTCCTGTTGTCCGGCGATTTGTTGCAGGCGCTGCTGCATGTCTGCGGTCAGCCGCTCCCCGGGCTGTCGTCCGAAAAATTCCTCAAGTGCCTGATTTAACTGTTCCTGTTGGGCAGCCATCTCCTGAAGCTGCTGAATCATCTGCTCCATTGACATCCCGCCACCACTGCTCGATGAAGAATTCATGAGCTGGTCAAGAAGGTCACTCAAAAGCAATGCCAGATTATTCAGATTGGTCATTGCCTGTACCGCATAGGATTCGGCAGTGTTGCTGTTACGCTCCGTTAATGCATCTGTAGTGGAGGCCATGTGGAAAATTGCGTTGCCGGCAAACTGCTGTACATTTCGGGACAGTTGCGGCAAACTCCGGCCGAGTGACTGAATCGAGTCTGCAACGACTGCACCACCTGCTTCCAGGATGGATTGTGCCTGTGCAAAATCACGCAGTAAGGGACTTTCCTGTGCAGCATCTGCAATCTTGCGTCGTAGTTCTTCCTGATCATGGGATAACCGGAGAACATTGCTCAAAATCAACTTGAGTGCGGAGAGATTGATCTGCATCTGCTGCCCCTGCATCCCACTCTGAATGTTTTGGAGGTCCGATTGCAGCTGTTGCATGCTCTGACTCATCTGCTGTTGTCCTTGATTGGCCTGCTGCATCTGCCCGGATTGCATCTGCTGGGCATTCTGCTGCATATTTTCGGGGAGTTCCTGCGCCTGCGTTTGCTTGTTGAGTTGCTCCATCTGGCTTGTGGGAGCCCGCTGAAGTTCCTGCATTCGATCCGAGATTTCTTCCATCTTCTCTTCGAGGGAACTCATCTCATCCGATGCCAGCATCTGCTCATCTGCAAGATCATCTGAATGTTCTCCGACATTCTCTGCACTGGTTTGCTCTGCAAGCTCCTCCTGCACCTGTTGCAGATCTTCTGCCCGCCGGGCGGCTTCTTCCAGCTGCTGCTGCACTTGAAAATTTTTGAACAGTTCCAGTGCACGCTCTATACGCTCTTGAAACATCTCTTCGTTGAAATCAAATTTCTCCAGTGATTCCTGCATCGCAGCAGAATCAAGTTCCGAGAGGGCTTCCTGCAATTCCTGTAACGCCTCCATGAGTTCGGGGGAGTTAATCTCTTCGGTCACATTCTGGAGTTCCTGGAATAGATCCAATAGTTCGTCACTGACCAAGTCATGGTCTTCCATCTGCTGCGCCGCGTCGGCCATATTGTTGGCGAGTTCCTCCACACGGCTTTGGAGTTCTTCCTGTGCCTGTTGTAACCCTTCAAGGTTTTGGCGGTCATCCCAGTTGGCATCCTGTTTTCTGCGGAGTTCATCTTTGAGTTCATCAAATTCCTCACGTACCTGCTCCGCCTCTTCTAACAGAGATTCTAGGCCGGACTCGGTTTCATCCTGGGTTGCTTCCAGTGCTTCGTATCGTTCCGTGATGGACGGCAGACGAAGTTCCTGGGTTGCACTGGAGTTCTTTTTGGGGCCATTATACCCATCATTATCCCAGATCGTTACGAAATAACTGATCACATCTCCAGGGACAATGTCCAGGCCGGTCGTCAGATCCAGATCCCAGAGATATTGTACTTCGGGGTTTGCCGGGAGCGGGAGTTCCATTTTCTGGAAGGAATCCATGGTATCTCCAAAGCGACTCTCTGAATGTCGCCAGGAAAGGGTGAAGCGTGAAAACCCATAATCATCCTGAACCCGGATGGTTAGAGGAACCAGGAGTTCAAAATCCATGTCCGTCCGGGGAGCCGGTGAAATGAGTTCAACAGAGGGATAGCGGTCATACAGCGGGGTGACTGAGTACGTGATCGGATCAAGGTTACGGACACCATTGGACGATTCCAGCAATATGCGGTAACTGGTTTCGTCACGGACCGTAATGGTTCCGGCCAAGTTTTCAAGAATGATCTCATCACGATCCGAGTCCAGCGAAAGCCAGGCGCGGGTCCCTGGAATACTTGATCGGATTCGAATGTCGGCCAAGGTTCCCTGTAATGCGGTGATATTCCCTGTTCCAAGAGGGAGTTCTTCCGTGGGAAGTTCAGAATAGGACGGGGGATGCAGGGTGACTTGCAGATTTCTGAGAACCGGACGATCAATGACCTCAACCTGATACCAGTCCGATGTAACAGAGCCGGATAATGCACGGTACCGCAGCGGCAGGCGTAAATTGTTTTCCTCATGAAGAAAACGGCCGAGTGAATCAGCCCGAACGATGTGGGACCGTATGTGGGTTTCGCCAATTACATTTAGTTCAAAGGTCACCATTTCCGGCATTTCCGCACCTGATGCCTCGGCAATTATCAGCAGGGAATCGCCTTTGGTCACTTCGGTATTGCCGGGGGTAATCAAGAGAGAAAATGGGGCGGGGCGCTCAAAGGCTGTGCCGGGCGAGAACAGGCGGATGGACGCATCCCGGAACCCCTGCGGTGCTGCAAGAACCAGCATTGCAAGCAATCCAAGTGGAATGATTGCATATCGGCTCCAGGAGATTGGCTGTCGCCAACTGACTCGTTCAACGAGTGGAAGTTTAGATACTTCTGCATCAAGTGCCCGTACTGCATGATCCACCAGGGGCTGTGGCGCAGGACTAGCATCCCCATTACACAACTCAAGCAGTGACACCAATTGATTCTGCAGCGCGGGTTGCTTCTCGGCTACCGTGCATGCAATACGCTTATATTGTGAGCGGCGGAGCCATCCGTGAATCCAGGGGCGAATGACAAGCCAAAAAAGAAGGACACCTGCCGCAACAATCCATGTCCAGAAAAATACACCACGCCAGGGGGTTGGCATCCAAAAACGCATCTCAAGGATCAAGAGCAGGGCGAATCCACTTGCGGCAGCAATAATGAGCAGAACCAAGCCAATGATCACACGCTCTGTGATTAGACGGTTCCAGCAGGCCCGGAGCCGGGTCTGGATCCCATTCAGGACATGTCTGGACTCATTACTCATCAAAGCAGTTTACCGTGCGTGATTCGAACGGTTTCAGTCTTCTTTCATGTTCATCGACGGAATTTATATCCATGCGGTAGATGAGTGTGACGGGAACCCCAGGGCCCCGTACAGCGTCCAATCCCCCCAATCACCTCCTGATCATCGCACCATGAGCAAGTCATCCGACCTTATCCCGCCGGAGCGTCCGTTCGCCTCTGACCGTGGTGTTGCGAAGTACTTTCACGGGCGGAAAAATGCTCTGCAGAAATTTGCCGATCAGATGCGGGAGGCAAAGAAGACGGGTGGCGGTACAATCTTCCTTGTTCAGGCCGCGCCCGGCGCGGGCAAAACTGCGCTGCTTGCCGAGTGCCGGCGTATTGCGGAGTTGGCGAAATGGGAAACCGCAGAAATCAATTCTTTCGATCTCTGGGACACGAACACGCTGCTTCAATCACTGGATCAGGAGACGAAGCAGAAGGAAGGCGGATGGAGCGGGCATCTGGAGGGGGGAGTGGATGTGCCAGGAGTGGGGAGTATGAAGGCGGGCGGGGGATACGAATCAAAAAAAATAGAGACCCCGCGCACCACGCTGGATGTGCTAAAGGACGGGAAAGAGGCACTGCTCCTCATTCTGGATGAGGCGCAGTGTCTAGCGGAGGACATTCCGCCCCACCCAAGTGATCGGCGCACTCGAACCCGCTTACTGCTTGATAATATCCACAACGGGAAAGTTAAGCGTCCTGTGATTTTGCTTGCGTGTGGTTTGGGTTTTACCAAAAGTGTGTTTGAATCTCTGGCGGTGTCACGGATAGAAGGAGACGCATTCATTGGCCTGGGTCTGCTCAGTGAAGCATCCACGCGGTTGGTGATCAAAGATTGGCTCGTCAATGAGGGTGGGGCAGAGGGGAATCCCAATCCCTGGATTGACAAAATCTCGCCGGAAACGAACGGCTGGCCCCAGCACATTCTGGCGTACATGAAGCCTGCAATACGGTACCTGGGGGCGAACGCGGGCAAGATGACCCCGACAGGGCTGAAGGATGTGCTGGAAGAAGGACGTGAACGACGGGTACAGTACTATACGCGGAGAGCAAAGGGATTGACTCGAATGCAGCGTGAGGCAATTGCAAGTTTTCTCTTTACAATCCCGGAGGGAAAGCGTTTCGCGCGGAAAGACCTTGTAGCCGTACTCAAAGAGGATTTAGGTAGCGAGGCCAAGGCTGATGCCATCTTCGACAAGGCATTCCGCAAGGGGATACTGGACGAGCGAGACGGGGACTATATTGTTCCGATCCCATCCATGCACAACTGGTTCGTGGATGAATACGGCCCCGACCGGGATACGTCTATCCGCCCGATGGAGATGCCATTGTCTGACCGCGGGCTAGTGCACGAAGCAGCGTGAACGCCACTGCAATATTATGCCCATCCGCCATCTGTCTCCCGCTGACAGCCCGTTTTTATTCACATAGAATTCTCTAATTGATTACAGGATCGTCTCATCTTTCTATGAATCATCGAAACTCACATGACTGATTGCATTGCTGTCATTCTCGGAGGCGGAGCCGGTTCGCGGTTATTTCCGCTTACGCTTCTTCGTTCAAAGCCGGCCGTGCCGCTAGCGGGGAAGTACCGGCTGATTGACGTTCAGGTTTCCAACTGTATCAACTCAAATATCAACAAGATTTTCGTGCTGACGCAGTTTAATTCTGCCAGTTTGAACCGTCATCTCGCACATACCTACCGGTTTGATAATTATCGGCGCGGGTTTGTGACGGTCATGGCCGCAGAGCAGACTCAGCGTTCTGCCAACTGGTTTCAAGGGACGGCGGATGCCGTCCGTCAGTGTATTCCGCACATCTCTATTTACCGTCAGAAGCATGTGCTGATCTTATCGGGCGACCAACTTTATTCCATGGACTATCGCAAAATCCTGGATCATCATGCGTCTAGTGACGCAGTGGTGACCGTTGCGACCATCCCGGTTAATGCAGAAGAGGCATCCGGGTTTGGGATCCTCAAAACCGATGAGCATCAGGAAATCACGGAATTCCACGAAAAACCCCAGGATCTCACGGGAAAGTTCAGTATGGTCAGTGAAGCGATGGAGGCGGCCGGCCGGGTGTATCTGGCCTCCATGGGGATTTATGTCTTTAACAGTGAAGTACTCTTTAATGCGCTTGACCGGCATCCGAATGATCATGATTTCGGGAAGCAGATTCTTCCCCGGGCGATTGAGAAAGTGAAGGTCGTCAGTTATCCGTATGAGGGATACTGGAGTGACATCGGAACCATCCGCTCCTACTATGATGCCAGTCTGATGTTAGCGGAGCCCCAGCCCGGTTTTACACTCTACAACCCCAATATGAGACTGTACACGAATGCGCGGATGCTTGCACCTGCAAAGATATCCGGGGCAACCCTCACGGACAGTCTTGTCTCCGAGGGAAGCGTAATCGGGAACAGTTCCATTGATCAGTCTGTGATCGGAATCCGGTCACATATCGGCGACCACACTACAATCCGCAGTTCCGTCCTGTTGGGAGCCGATTATTATCCGTGGCACGGAAAGGCCTCCCGTGAACGTGTTGAGGGGCCGGAACAGCCTGGCGTAGGAGATCATACCTTTATTGAGGGCACCATCGTAGACAAGAATGTGCGTATTGGAAATAAATGCATCATACGCAATAAGGAGGGCGTACAAGAGCATGACGGAGAAAATTTCTATATCCGTGATGGAGTTGTTGTGATTCCAAAGAACGTTACCATCCCCGACGAAACTGTTATCTGATGCAATTGGCCGAGACTAAATACTGCTGCATACCACTGTTAATTGGAGTTTTAATCCTCACAGGATGCAGGACCTATGGCGGCAGCACCGATGATCAGGTTGCTGCGAGTGTATTGGCGGCTGCCGAGCAGGTCACCGCTGAAACTGCGACGATTGAAGTTGAATCAGCAATGTTGACCGAGGCCGCCGAAATGCATCCTGAATTAGTGCCTTACCGTGAGCGTATGCAGGCGATTCTGGATGGGTACATGGAGATGAACAAGAAACAGATGAAGCTGGTGGAGGAGGTCACGGCGATTCAAGATAATTTTGTGACAAACTGGGTTGGTCAGGATCGTTATCGGCCGCTGCATCGTGCGCTTGGCGCAATCATCAGTGAACGGGAATTGAAGGAGCATCAGAGAAATTTGGTCGTCCATGATCTGGGAATCCATCTTGGAGTTACCGCAGAGAGGCAGGCAGTCGAAGAAGGCCGCTGGCAGATCCGCCCCCATTATTACAACCGTTCATGGCATGTTCCAGAACTCCGGGATCTGTTGACCGACATGGAATCGGAACCTACCGAGTAGTTCCCTGAACCGGACCACAAGTGGATCACTCATGGACCTATGATCCTGAGGATATTCTTTTCTTTGTGTCTTGCCGGCACAGTGCAGGCGCAGGTTCCAACGGATTCACTGATCCACTATGAACTAGGGGATATAGTGGTACGCTCGTCCGGGGAGTCCCCTAGCGTTTCGTCTATCTCCACAATGCAGCAGGTTCGTCTGGCTGGAATTGCCCAGGCAGATGCTGCCTCTATTGATCCAGTGCTGCGGCAGATTCCGTCTGCGCACTTACAGACGAACTCCCGGGGGGAATCCCTGATCTATTTACGGGGGGCAGGGGAGCGGCAGGTGAGCCTGTTTTTTGATGGTGCACTGCTCAATATCCCCTGGGACAATCGGATAGACTTAAGTCTCATTCCCTCGGAGGTGGTCGGGGAAATCTCGATTGCCAAAGGGGTCCCATCCGTGCTGTATGGAGCGAATGTCCTTGGTGGCGCAATCAACCTGACCTCCAGACAGCTCCGCAATCCAGGGAGTTTTTCTCAGTTATCGGGGATCCTTGGCTCCTATGGTTCGAGGCAGGCCCGGATGACTTGGCTTCGCCGTACGGAGCGCTTCCAATCGACGGTTTTTGTGGGGGGTTCAGATCAGGATGGCTTTCGCCTTCCCCAGGGTGCGGATCTGCCTTACAGTCAAGACTCCAATGACCTGCGAACCAATACCGACCGCCAGATGCGATCTGCATTTGGACAATTTTCGTTCAAGGTTGGGGAAGAGGGGAGCATTGGGTTGTCGCTGCTGCGCTTTGATGGGAAGAAGGGGATTGCTCCGGAGGGGCATGTGGATCCAGGCAAGGCCAATGTACGATACTGGCGGTATCCAGACTGGGGTACGAATATGGCGATTCTCAGTGGTCAATTTCCTTTTTTGGACGGAACTCTGCGCGGCGCAGCATGGGCAAGCAGATTTGGCCAGACCATTGCACAGTACTCCGATAAATCTTATTCTGAGCAGGTGGAGACCCAGGTTGATGAGGATGACACGTACGGTGCGCGGCTCACGTATCTGCGTGATTTTCCGAACTCCGGATCCCTTCGGGCGGCAATCAATCTTCTGTCCTCCACGCATAAGCAGAAAGACATCGAAGTGCAGGGGCCGTCCCTCTACAGAGTTTTTTCGCAGCGTATTCTCAGCAACGGCATTGAGTACACCAGATCCGGGTTTGTGAATGTGATGATCGGGGCAAGTGTGGATGTTCTTGCAACTCCCAAGACAGGAGATAAGCCTGAGCGCGGTCCGCAGACAGGACTGGGGGTCACGATGGGGCTTTCCAATGAGGTTTATCCCGGTGTGACGATTCGGGGCGTAATCGGACGTAAGACGCGTTTTCCGACCATGCGGGAGTTATTCGGGGAGGCGCTAGGGCGTTTTCTGCTGAACCCGGACTTAAAGCCGGAATCTTCTCTTCTCACCGAGGCGGCGATTGAGGTTGAGCGGGGCGAAACCACCGCCGAAGCCATTGCGTTCTTCAACCGGACTTACAATACAATTGGTCAGGAGATGGTTCTCCTGGAGGGGGAGACCCGGGCTCGGCGCAAGCGGGTCAATCTTGAGGGGAGTCGGGTATTCGGTATTGAAGCGACCGTCAGTTCCAGGGTGCTCCCTAGTCTGTTACTTGGTTGCAGCCTGACGGGGATGCGTGCCCGTGAACTGAATCCTGACGGCAGCCGGCCGCTTATCGAGAAGCCATCCTGGATTGGACGGTGCAATATGAATTACCGGTTTGGCGGGGGGATTTCGGTCGTCTTGGAGAGTGCCTATTCCGGCCAGGCCTATGGATTAGGCGAAGACAACCAGCGGATTGCCCTCCCGAATTCGCTGGTCACGAATGCCCGCATTGCCTGGCTGCTCCTGTACCGGGGGTATTCCGCGGAACTCTTCACCCGGGTCAATAACATAACCGATGAGGTGGTTCTCCCCCAGCTGGGCTTACCGGGGCCGGGCCGGGCATTACACATGGGACTCCAAGTTACGTTTTGAGTCTAATGGATATGACTCGGAGTCTGCGTTTAGTCTTGCGAATTTGTAGATTCAATACGATTGAGGATTTCTGCTGACAGATGTTGCGCCTCAATTACCTGATCAGATGTCATGTACGACTCACGAAGTAAATTTCTTCGGTTAAGTGCTAACCGATGCTCTTCCTGAGCCGCAATACTTAACCATGCATAGGCTCTCATATTGAAATAATTACAATCACTACAATCATTCCACATCTGATCCTTGCGTGGGAATATTCTTCTGTTCATGTACTCCATTCCTAAAGAATAATGATCACTGCTATTACCCCTTTCGGCGATTAGTTCGTACCATTGCATAGCCTCTTTTTCGTTCTTTGGAATGCCTCTTCCATCGTCATACATCTTCCCGATTTTACGTTGCGCCGTGGTATCCCCCTGTTCGGCTGCAAGGCGATACCACTTAATCGCCTCGGGATAGTTCTCGGGTATGCCGTCACCGTTCTCGTACATAATTCCAAGATTTTTTTGCGCTCTGGCGTGTCCTTGCTCGGCTGTGAGTTTCCACCATTTCAAAGCCTCTGGATAGTTTTGTGGGGTACCTTCCCCGTTGTAATACATAAATCCAAGACTACCTTGCGCGTATCCGTGTCCTTGCTCAGCTGCGCGTTGAAACCACTTCAAAGCCTCTGGATAGTTTTTCGGAACGCCGTTCCCGTTATAGTAGGCCCCTCCAAGGCTGTATTGTGCATTGGCGTGTCCTTGCTCGGCGGCGAGTCGAAACCATTTCAGTGCCTTTTCATTGTTCGCCTCTATTCCGCGACCATTTACGTAGGCAATTCCCAAGTTCCATTGAGCATCCGCATTGCCTGACTCAGCTGCTTGATATAATTGATTAATATCCTGTGCTGCAATATTAACTGAATTCTCTGACATGAGAAATATCAGAGCGGAAAGAAATAACAAGCATCTCATAATATATGTCCTTGACGAGAGTCAATGGGCGCTCAAAAATCTACAGCAGAAATAATATGGACACAAAGAAACCGCAAACAAACCCTATCCATGCAAACTTGACTTGCCTGGATTTAAGAGCATCAATATAGGCTTTTTCGAAGAGATATCTAGCATCACCTTCATAATCTGCTATCAGAGTTTACGGATACTTTTGGCGAACGGAGATACGCTATCAGTATCCCGATTACTCCTAAGATGAGGCCGATAAAAAACCAACCTGCAACCGACTGGTTTGAGGCTTCAGTTTCAGCACGAAGCATTGGAGAATTTTTGCTACCCGTCATACGAATGGATAGATCATGTGAATAAAGTGATGGAATCTAACTTGTCATCGTTGCCGCCTTGTTTGAGTTAATCTATGGAACTTGATCAATAGCACAAAATCAGGTACTGCCTTAAGGCTGTCTTCCATACATCTGGGATCTGGAGTGAAGGTATCTCCATCCAGACGAGAAGGTATATGACCGATATAGTGGTTCCCGGCAAATTGTGTCGCTCTATTTCTGATTGTGTTGTCCAGTTTGAGATGTTCCATGTGAACCAGCTCTCTTGATACTCTTGCTTTGAGAAGTTGGCCATCGTTCTAGCGTTCCCATTGACATGTTTTTGAGAAGTAATGGAAGGTTTTCTGTTCACCACCGCTCACATTGCTTGAATCCATCCGCATATCCTGTTCATAAGTTGATCTGCCATGATTTGAATGACATTTAGATGCCTCTGCCATAGAAAACCCCGTCAAACAAGTGCTAATCCAAACAAACCTGCCAACAGGAAGATAAATATGA
>JAJECE010000090.1 GCA_022822185.1 Rhodothermales bacterium
AGTTGCGCAGGAGGTAGCATTTCAGGGGGCGATCAACCATCAATCTCTTGCACGCGGACAGTCTATGATGCCGGTTACGTTTCCAGAAGTTTCGGGGGGCGCAGCCCCGATCAGGTATGATGTTACTCCCACACTTCTGGAGGGACTGGCATTTAACGCCGGCACGCGTGTTTTGTCGGGAACGCCCACGATGATCACAGACCATTCACAATCCTACAAATACAAAGCGACCGATGTAAATGGATCTTCTGACAGTTTACTGTTTACAATTGATGTATTTTCTCCGGTGGCCAGTCAGCAGCAGGTTTCTTTACCGGAATCCTTTATGGTGCATGGCAATTATCCGAATCCATTTCAAGCGTCCACACGCTTGTTGATTGATCTTCCTCAACCTGCACGCGTGGAAATTGAGGTGATGGACCTAACTGGACGGCGCATACTTACGGTACCTGCACAGATTTTGTCTGCTGGGTGGGAGCATAGTTTGTCACTAGACGGTCAAGGGCTTCCTTCTGGGCTGTATATGTATCGTATCATTGCTGCCTCGGTGGAGGAAAAATTTATGCATACCGGTAGTTTTATACGCATCAGGTAACAAATTCCGTATGGATGCGGGAAACCCAATCAAACAGATGTAAAAACCACCTCAAATCAGATTGCCATGATGGGGGAACTTGGGAAAGCCTATACCCCGTCAAAAAAGCCCAAAAACGGGACTGGAAAAAATCTGTGCTCCATATCACTACAAATCAACAAACTTGGGTTAAGTTGTAGTGCTATGTCCTAAGATATGGTGACTGTGTATGGATGTGTGGGGAGGGTGTTTACTTTAGATAATGTATTTTTGTACGTGAATTCGAATATCTGATAAGATTATGAATCAGAAAATTACTTATGTATCCCGTGCCCCGGAGGTTACGGATGTCATCGTAGTGGGCTCCGGGATCAGCGGAGGGTTCGCGGCAAAAGAACTCACGGAGGCAGGCCTGAATGTGTTACTTCTGGAGCGGGGATATAATCTGGTGCACGGTGCTGGATACGTTACGGAACACCTTGAAAATTGGGAATTCCCGGCCCGCAACAGCAAGGGATCCCGCCTGCACCAGCAGCAGTATGCAATTCAATCCCGGACCTATGCCTTTGCAGAGCACACGGAACATTTCTTTATTAATGATCAGGAGAATCCCTACATAGAAGGGGATCCATTTACCTGGATCCGGGCGGATGTTGTGGGTGGACGTTCACTTTTGTGGGCCCGCCAGTGTTACCGGTGGGGGGCAATGGATTTTGAGGCGAATGCACAGGATGGTATGGGTATTGACTGGCCGATCCGGTACGAAGAGATTGCACCTTGGTATGACCATGTAGAGCGATTTGCGGGGATTACCGGGCAACCCGAAGGCCTTTCACAGTGCCCGGATGGTATTTTTCTACCTCCGATGCCCCTGAACTGGGCAGAAGAGCGTGTACAGGAAGCAATCGCCAAATTTTTTGATGACCGGTTATTGACGATCGGCCGGGCCGCAATCCTTACCCAGCCTCATAATGGCCGGGCAGCATGCCACTACTGTGGCGAATGCTACCGAGGATGCTCCGCAGGGGCTTATTTCAGCAGCCTGAGTGCAACACTGCCCGCTGCACTTGCAACGGGCCGGCTGACCCTGCAGCCGGAAAGTATTGTGCACAGTGTCATTTATGACGAAACGCAGGGAAAGGCGACCGGGGTTCGGTACATAGACCGCACCACCGGAGTCATGCGGGAGGCGTATGCCCGAATGATTTTCCTGTGCGCCTCCGCACTGGGGACGACGCAGATCATGCTGAACTCAACCTCCCCCCGCTTTCCCGATGGTCTTGCAAATGATAGCGGGGTACTAGGGCACTATTTGATGGATCATCACTTTCAGATTGGTGCCACCGGTGAGTTGCCGGGAGGTGAGGATCGGTACTTTCAGGGGAAACGCCCGAATGGGATCTATATCCCCCGGTTTCGAAATATCTCCAGAAAGACCCGGCGCAGTGATTACCTCCGAGGCTTCGGATATCAGGGAGAGGCGACCCGATCCTCCTGGAACCGCCCGGTGCAGGGCTTTGGTGCGGAACTCAAACAGACACTCAGAACGCCGGGCCCCTGGGAAATGGTTCTGGAGGCATTCGGGGAAGCATTGCCGAAATTTGACAACTATGTAACCCTTGATGAGTCGGTGACGGATGCATGGGGGATTCCGGTCCTGCGGATCCACTGTAAATGGGGCGAGAACGAATTCGCCATGCGGGAAGACATGAAACAATCCGCCGCAGAAATGCTGGATGCCGCAGGCGCAAAGAATATAGAGATCTATGACCATTATACAGAAGATGGTCTTGGTGCGGAGCCGGGACTGGGAATCCACGAGATGGGAACCGCCCGGATGGGACATGATCCGGCTACCAGCGTATTAAATGCGCATAATCAGTGCCACGCTGTTCCCAATGTATTTGTGACCGATGGTGCATGCATGACATCTTCAGCATGTCAGAACCCGTCGATTACCTATATGGCCCTGACCGCAAGGGCCGCCGGCTATGCCGTGGATGAGTTGAAGCGCTTAAATCTCTGACTATCTGAAAAACAGATCCAGTCGATGGTCATCCTGATCATGAGAGATGCGTTCGCTGCCCGCAAGGTTTGGGGTGGTCTACAGGGTCTGCGTTTTTTTGAATGCCTTCACGAACATGATTGCTCTACTTTTTCTGATCCAGTTCCTGCCGCTGAAGGATGCACTTACGTTCCATGCATCTTTCGATTCAGTTTCAACTGCAGGCATTGCGGCAGGGGACCCGGTCCTTTATCGGACGCAGGCGTGGGAGGAGCGTGATGATGCACGTCCGGCTGCCCTGCCGGAGGGGGTGGTCTCCATTGACGCGCACGGTGGACGCTACGGCGGTGCTCTGGACTTTTCCAGATACGCCGAAGCACTGTACTATTTTAAGGCGCAGGATAATTTTCCCTATGCCTCCAAGGGCTGGAATGCAACCATCTCCTTCTGGTTGAAACTGGATCCCAATCAGGATCTGGCTGAGGGGCAGTGGTGCGATCCGATACAGATTACCTCACGGGCCTGGGACGATGGGGCTATATTTGTGGACTTTACACGCAACCGTCCGAGGAAATTTCGCTTTGCTGCGTTTGCAGACCGTGAAAGATGGAATCCTGATGGCCAGCCGTGGGAGGAAATGGCACCGGGAGTGATGCCAATGATCACGGTGTCGTCTCCTCCGTTCAAGCGGGATGCATGGACGCATGTGGCTCTGGTGTTGCAGAGGTTCAATACCGACCCGGAGCATGCGGTACTCCTCGCGTATCTTAACGGGGAGCCTGCTGGCGTATTGGAGGGGCGAGATCAGGCAATTACCTGGAATCCTGAGGATGTCCTTGTACAGATTGGGTTACAGTTCAAGGGGCAGATCGACGATCTGGCCTTCTTCAACCGGGATCTCTCATTGGAAGAAATGAGACAGGTGTATACGCTCCCGCATGGCATTGCAACGCTATATCCGTAGCATGTACAGATCCTTCCCGTTACTGTTACCGGTCCTGCTGTGGAGTTGTGCCTCTCCAGCCGGGCCTCCGTATGCTCCGGATGAAGCAATCAACACAATGGAGGTGGAAGAGGGGTTCAGGGTTGAACGGTTCGCTGCGGAGCCGCTCGTGCAGGATCCCGTCGCAATGACGATTGACGAACGGGGGCGGGTCTACGTAGTAGAGATGCCGGGGTATCCGTTGGATACCGGGGGTTCCGGGCGCGTGAAGTTGTTGCAGGACTCCGATGGAGACGGTTATCCGGATACGGCGACTCTTTTTGCTGAAGGGCTCAGACTCCCGAACGGTGTGATGCGCTGGAAGAAGGGGGTACTCGTAACGGATCCACCGGATGTGCTTTATCTGGAAGATACCGATACGGATGGAGTGGCAGATGTTCGTGAAGTGATCCTGACGGGATTTGCTCTGAGCAATCCGCAACATAATGCCAATACCCCGCTTTATGGCCTTGATAACTGGATCTACATTGCCAATAACGGTACGATTTCCTGGACAGAAAAGTATGCGGATCCGTTCGGGGATACGGGTGGGGAGATCTTTTTTTCATCACAGCCGGAAGGGCCCCGACTGCCTCCGAACGGACTGGACCGGAATATCCGGTTCCGGCCGGACACATTTGAGCTTGAGATGCGGAGCGGAAAATCACAGTTTGGTCACACCTTTGATCCATGGGGGCGACATTTTCTGAACGATAACAGTCGCCATCACTATTACGAGGCGCTGGCAGCGCCATATCTGGAGCATAACCTGTCGGTTGCGGTGAAGAATGCAACGCAGATTTCGTCAGATCATGGCGGTGCATCCCAGATATTTCCAATTACAGTCAATCCGGAACATCAACTTCTCACAGATCGGGGAGTAATGACCTCTGCGTGTGGAATCACATGGTATCATGGCGGTTTGTTTCCGGCTCCGTATGATGCGGATATCACCTTTACGGCGGAGCCGGTACACAATCTGGTTCATGTGAACCGGGTCCAGGCAGACGGCAGCGGATTTATTGCCTCCCGTATTCAGGAGGGAAAAGAGTTTCTGGCTTCCACGGACAGTTGGTTCCGGCCCGTAAATTTCACCGTGGGGCCGGACGGAGCGTTGTATGTTGTTGACTACTATCGACAGATCATTGAGCATCCGGAGTGGATGGATGATGCGGTGGTTGAGGCGGGGAATCTGACGCAGGGGACTGCACGGGGCAGGATTTATCGCATTGTTCCAGATGGAACGCCAGCGCCATCCTGGCTGGATGCCCTGAAGCCAATGGACACGGCCGAACGTGTCCACCGCTTAGCGGATGCAAATGGATGGTGGAGAATGACGGCGCAGCGAATGCTGGTGTCCGAGCGAGATACGGCGGCCATACCGCTGCTGAGAGAACAACTCTACCGGGAAACGCAGCCCGAGGGGCGACTTCACATCCTGTGGGCTTTGCAGGGGCTGGATGCCCTGCGCACGCAGGATATCCGTGTCGGAATAGAGGATCCCCATCCCCGTGTTCGGGAGAATGCGGTCCGTCTGGCGGAGCTCAGCCCGCAAGGCGGGGATGTTTTACGTCCCTTTCTTACGGAACTCGCCAATGATCATGATGCGAGGGTACGTTATCAGGTATTAATGACGCTGGGGGTTATGCTCCATGGAGATTCCGGGGATGTTTTGCGGGTGCAGGAGCAGATTCTACGACAGGATCTGCACGATGAATGGGTGCAGGTGGCGGCGCTGCTTTCCATGCCATCAGATCGGCTGTTCATGATCGCCCTGCGCCGCCCGGATCATCCTTCATTCGTAGAAAAAATTACGGAGGTCATGGTTCGGGAGCAGCGTGCAGCGGTGCCTCTTGCGAGCGTCCTTGCTTCGGACCGTGACCAGTGGTGGCATGCAGCGGTACTCCGAGGCATGGCTTCGGCCAATGCAAGCGCCTCGGCTTCCCAGGCAAAAGATTTGATTGCACGGATGTGGCAAACAGGGGACGAGGAGATTGCGCGTGCCATTCTGTCAATCCTGCCGTCAGGCAGCTTGGCACCGGATGTTGTAAGCGATGCATATCAGCTGGCGCAAACTCCCAAAATCTCCACGATGCAACGTCTGCGGGCAGTACGCCTCTTATCGGTCGCACCAACGGGGCCGGAGGTATTACTTACACTGTTCAAGAATGAGGTTCCGCTGGAGATGCAGCTTGAGGTGTTAAAGGGACTCCGCCGGAGGGGTGGGGTAGAGGTTGCGACACATATTCTGGATCAATGGGCACGCTTAACGCCACAACTGCGGCACACCGCTTTGGAAACATTCAGTAATGCTGATCGCGCAGCCCTTCTGGTGGAAGCGTTGGAGACCGGGGTGGTTTCGGTTGCAGATCTATCCTGGAATCAGCGCGTGCGGCTGATGCGTGACACGCCCGAGCCAACCCGCAGCCGTGCCCGTGCACTGCTCCAGATTACCAATGAGGCGCGTGGGAAAGTGGTCGGCGATCTGGTGGGAGACCTTTCATCGGGGGCTTCGATATTTGCTACGGCCTGTGCATCCTGTCATACACGTGGATTTGGCCCGGATCTGGCCACCGTCCGTCACTGGCCGGATCATATGCTGATTGATGCAATCCAGAATCCATCCAGATCCATCTCCAGCGGTTTTGAACTGTGGCAGGTGGTGACTACAGCAGGGGATACACTGCATGGTGTAATTACCTCGGAAACCTCCTCGGCAGTGCGGCTTATTGCAGAACAAACCGATACCACGATCCCTCGTTCAGAGATTGGGAGTGTGCGCCCGCTGACGGTTTCAGGGATGCCGGAAGAACTAATTCCGGACCCACAGAAACTGGCGGACCTATTAGCGTTTTTGAAACAACTCTGACAGGGTATTCCGTCTTGCTGATCCGTTTTCTGGAGGTGCACAAGAGATGGATGCGGACTCATTTTCAGGATGTTCCGGTCAGGAACCCTCAAATAATTCCTCAATTTTTGTGCGCCGGTATCCAAAGATCCTTCGCAAGTCAGGGCGAATGATGAGCCGATCAATCAGTGTTCCCCCGGGCACGAGATAATGGATGGTGTCCTCCACCCTTGTCCCTCCATTTTCGGAACAAAAAGTATGCTGATGGACCCATTTCCGGTATGGCCCGCGGAGTTGCACATCGGTAAAGCTGTCTGGAGGATTCCAGTCGGTGATTTCGGTTTGCCAGTGGATCGGTAATCCGCGTACGCGCAACTGGTAGTCGATCAGGGCGCCTGGGCGCATCTCGATGGCTCCCGGTGTCATAATGCGGAAACGCAGAAAAGGAGGTGTAATTCGCTCCAGATTACGAGCCTCTCCGAAAAAAGCAAAGGTTTCTTCAAGGGGGGCGGGCAGCCACTGGCTTGTGGAGAAGATCAGATCGGTGTCATTCGGCGTACATGGTTTTGCTTTGTATTTCATGGAAATCGCAGGTTTTTACAGGCAATAAAGGAGATCGAAAATCAGGCAATCGGACAGATGCGCCATAAACGCCTCAGAGCGCAGAAAGAGCGCATCCCGCCGGAAAATTTTTTCGGATCTTCGGCTGCGGTGCAACCCTCGGTTTTTGGGATGTCGCGGTCGCCTGCGGGATCCGCGTTATTTTCCGATCCCGATGATCTCAATCAGGATAAAGGGAATGGATCCAGAGAAGGCGAATGGAATGATCACATACCATGGTGCCGCCCGGAACATCCCGATCACGGCCACAGACATCAGCACAAAAGCGATGCACGAGGCTAGGTAGATCAGGTGGCGATGCAATCGAAGTCTTGCATAACTTCGAAGCGTATTCAGTTTATGTCCTTTTTCGGCCAATTCCAAAATTCGTCCGGCCGCACCAGGAAGCACCTTCTCGTATTCGGCAAGTTCCTGGGCGCTGGGAATCGGGCAGGGATTGAGTGCGGAATCGTCATCCACCCATTCCTGCAATCTACGGAGTGGATCTCTGAGCGGATCAGGTTTATTCTCTTCGGGTTTATCCTGACCGGATTCGCCGTTTTTGTAATGGCCGTTGCTTGAAGAATGATGCGTACTCATCTGTATAGTATTCCAAATTGAGGTGTCAGTCAAGGGAGTGGATTATGTGCAAAATCAGGATTCATCCCCCTAAATGTAAGCATTATCGGTTTAACGTAGACCGACATGCGAACCCATCGTCACACTTTGAACGACAATCCATGAACTTTGAGCCATTTGATCGCCGATAGTCAGTCCCAGGAACTCCATCAGGAAGCATCCCCCAATCCCCAGCGTGGATATCATGGCGAGAATACGCCCAGACGGCGAGATCCAGGATGCGGACAGGAAACGGACCACGAATCAGAGGGAAGCGTTACTCCTGCCGTGATCCAGACTGCTCCGAATCACTGGGTAGATCATTTAGGTAGTTATGTACTTAACTGTAATTATCGAATCACCCATTTCGTCTACCGCCGTTTCTGAGCGTTATGTCACTGAACAAGTGTTTGACCGCGTAACTCGCCAAACCAACAATTTGGGCCAGATTCTGGACGAGTAAGGCAGGCAAAAGCCAATCATAATCTTTAAAGTCAAGTACTCTGAATCCTACAAGAACTAGGATGATCATCTGGTAACCAATCATACAACCAATGGCCCACAACAAGAACCGAGACTACTGACCTTTGTGTTTATAATACTGCTGACCCCCCTTGCAGTGTTCGTATTTTGTCTGTGATTCCAACTCTTGGGAATCAAACGAGGTAACGTAACGCTCCCCGCCGTCTGGATCGGGAGATGGAATCTCGTCCAGCCCTCTTGGGAAAACATTTTGGATATTCCCGCCCTCACTGGACACTCCACTCATTCCTACCTATCCTTCATTCTGATCTCTATCATTGTTCTTGACACGAAGAAAATGTCTGCCAGCGTACCAGCGCTCACAGTTGGATTTAGAACTGGCTTCAAAAGATGATCGGGGGCAAGAAGATGGGCGGCGAATTTGTTGGCCTCTTTCTCATGCGGACTATTGTTGCTCGGCCTGCTGAACCGCGGAAGCACCGGATAGGTCTTTGGATTTTCCCCGAAAATACTTCGATGCATGACCCAATGTCCTAATTCGTGTGCAATTGTAAAGCTTTGCCTCCGTGGGCTGTCGGCGGCATTGACGAACAACTTGGCCTTTCTGAAATCGCAATATCCAGCGACGCGCTCTGAACTGGACCCAAAATTGGCAAAGATTACGTTGACACCATTCTGCTCCGCAATTTCCAGAACTGGTACCGGTGGGGACGAATAGACCTCTGTCAATCCGTCTGCTTTGCGCTTGGCCATGACCAAATTCGCAACTCCTCCAGCGTTGCGTACCATAGTAAAACTCTTCGGAGTGGTTTGTAAGCCGTTCATTATACGAAAAAAACTCAAATGTGTCAACCAGCCTGCGAATCCCTTCACGGTAACGATAAGAAAATCCCCCCGGCTACTCCACGTGTGCCACGAGCAAAATACATGGAGGTAAGGCAATGACTTAGCCACAATGTATGAAACTGTACAAGGGATGGAGGCAGGTCCTCCACAACCGCTGTGCAGGCGGGGTTGTAAACCACCCACAGCTGAGGCATTTAAGAGGTGTCGTGGTGAGCGTGTCGGGAAAAGGCAGGTGTAGGAACCTGTCAGGTGTTCATCGTAGAGTCGAACGAAAGTGAATCATAGATGACGGTCAAAACCGGGGTCGTATATCCGTTCCGGGACGAGGTTGGCGGGTGCCTGCTTACTGTCTAACTGGCCTCCGGCATATACATGACGAGACTGCGATGTGGCCCTTGTATGGAACGTGGGAACCTGTCGGGGTGATGTGAAGGGAGCGTGTCAAGCGGGCAATCCCCGCAAGGCATTGAGTACCAACGCACTCCACAGGGGCGGATCATCCCGTAGTAGTGTGGAAATTCCTGTAATGGGAATGGAGCGAAGGGGGTGAACCATGCAGCGTAAGGCAACGAAGCAGCCAAGCGGGAGGACTTTGGCGCAAAACGCAAGGCCGTTTCCAGTCAATACCCAACAGCTGCATGACATGTATCCGTACGAGGTAATTACCCTCAAAAGCTTGATCGGATGCTCAAGCCGATGTCGATTTACGGTTGAGTATATAATTCCCTTCATTTATGCAGGAGGATCAGGTTCGGGAGGCATGCGGTACATTGTAGAAGGAGGTTGCGAAAGACGCAGGGGGCAGAGCTGCCGTATTTGTAACGGGGATTGAGTTGAGATGGATGCTCATTCAAACTCCCTGCATCGGAACAATTTCGTGATCTTTTGCTACAGAGAGATCCCGCGTTTCCATGGAATAAAATCCTTCTGCCCTAGGCGCACCGAAGCCGGAATCAGATCCCCACTTGCGACCTTCACAGCCAGATCCAGAATCTGCCCGCCGACAGATTCAATCGTTTCCTTACCCTCAAGGATGCCTCCGGCATCCAGATCAATCAAGTCCGGAATCCGGCTGGCGAGACGGGAATTGCTGCTGATCTTGATCACCGGTGCAACCGCATTCCCCGTTGGTGTCCCCATTCCTGTGGAGAAGAGGATAATCTGGGCACCTGCTCCCGCAATGGCCGTCGTTGACTCCACATCACCGCCCGGTGTGCAAAGGAGGTTCAGCCCAGGCTCGGTCGCATATTCAGGATAGTCCAGAACCGCCGTGATGGGGGAAGTGCCTCCTTTGCGTGCAGCACCGGCGCTCTTCATTGCATCGGTTAATAATCCGTCCCGGATATTTCCCGGAGTCGGATTCATATCAAAGCCCGACCCAACCGCTTCCGCCAAGGTGGAATAGGATTCCATTAAGTGTACAAAGCGGTTTGCGAGTGAGGGATCAATACAGCGGTCAATCAGGGACTGTTCCTGACCGCAGAGTTCCGGGAACTCCCCCAGAATGGCGCTACCCCCAAGTGCCATCAGCAAGTCTGTCGCATATCCTATGGCAGGATTTGCGGTGATCCCGCTGAATCCATCGGAGCCGCCGCATTCCAGCCCCAAAGTGAGTCTGCTGAGTGGGGCGGGGGCCCGGCGAAGCTGGTCAGACTTCTGGAGGCCCGCAAAAGTGTCGCGAATGGCCTGTGTGATGAGCGCATCCGCACTGGCAAAGGACTGTTGCCGGAATACATGCAGCGGCTTATCAAATGCCGGGTTACGAGTATGCACTTCCTCCATCAGCCGATCCACTTCCGCATTCTCGCATCCAAGACTCAGCACCGTTGCGCCGCATACATTGGGGTGGTTCAGATATCCGGCGAACAGCCCGCAGAGCGATTGGGCATCTTGCCGCGTTCCACCACAGCCCAGCTGATGAGGAAGAAATTGTATTCCGTCCACATGCTCAAAAAGTCTCGATCCGGCCGAGATTTTTTCAAGGGTCACTGAAGGATTTCCAGTGCGGTGCGCATGAGCCAGCGCCGC
Source organism: Rhodothermales bacterium (assembly GCA_022822185.1). Taxonomy (GTDB): domain Bacteria; phylum Bacteroidota; class Rhodothermia; order Rhodothermales; family Bin80; genus Bin80. The sequence continues at coordinate 10,985 of JAJECE010000090.1, forward strand.
AACCTGTTGGCGGTATTCCGTGACCATCCCATACCCCAGTTCATCCTCAAACGCGCGGCGGAGCACATCAATATTCCGGTTCTCACAGAACACCATTGGCATCACGATCCAATAATTCGCCGTGCCCACCTGTCCGTCCGACCGGTGATAGCCCTGGAACACGGTATTTTGCCATCTTGAGACATCCGGGGGACTCCAGTCTGGAATTGGATGTTTCTCTTTTATCCGGTAATCAGAGGTGTCATGGATCAGATCTGTCCGGCTTAGCCGGTCACCGGGAGAGAGGTCACGAAGGGCCTGTCCGACCGTGACACCGTACATGGTAACGGGGTGCGATTGCCGGATGGGTCTGGTGACGATCTTGTGTTTTGCCGGAATGGGGGTCTGCGTCACACAGCCGGGCAGGGCCTCTGCGCCTGCCGGTACAGAGGCCAGCACAACCGCGACATTGTCACTCGGGTGGATCTGCAGTACATGCACAGACATTATTCCAGATGAGACTGGTCCCCAACATTGACTTTATCCGGCCTGCCGGTAACGACACTGTGTGCACCAATCATGGAGTCTCGAAGTACCGAATTCTGAACCTGTGCGGATTCAAAAATGATAGTGTCACGGAGGATCGAATTACGGATATTTGCCCCGGCCTCTACACTCACATAAGGCCCCAGAATGGAGTTTTCAATGATCGCATCTTCGGCGATATGGACGGGCTCGTGAAGGATGGAATTCGAGCAGCCGGGGCGGGGACTCCTCTGCGGCTCGTGATCCAGCAGATAGCGGGTCGTGTCCATAAAGGCATCCAGGGTTCCGCAGTCCAGCCACGCGTTCACCGCTGCTGTCCGAAAAACCAATCCATCCTTTAACATGCCGTCGAAGGCATCGGTCAGATAATATTCACCGCCATTGCCACAGATATTTTTATCAAAGAGTACCTGGATTGCGGCCTTTAACTTTTCCAGATGCTGCACATAGTAGATTCCGATGAGTGCCTCGTTGGAGATGAACTCTTTCGGTTTTTCCACGAATGCGGTAACCTGATCTCCTTCCCGCACGGCAACCCCGAACCGGCTGGGATCTTCGATCTCTTTGATCCACGCGACAACATCACTGCGTTCCAGATTGTGAACCGGATCCATGTCAAAGACCGTGTCGGCGTAGACGACTACGCCCTCTCCCTCCAAAAAATTCCGTGCACAGATTACGGCGTGGGCCGTCCCCCTGGCCTCCTCCTGAATCACATAGTGGGGACGGATTTTATGCCGCTGACAAACAGCATCCAGGATCTCGTACGCCTTGCGATCAAATCCCGGTCCAAGAATGAAGATCCCATCCGTAATCGGGCGGGGCAATGTGTGGGTGAATTTTTCTATGATACGCTCAACCATACATTGACCGCGTACGGTCATGAGCGGCTTCGGGGTGATGGACGACTGAGGGCGTAAACGCTTGCCGCGCCCCGCCATGGGAATAATTAGCTTCACGGTTTAGTCGAGAATTAGGTTGTGGTCAGGACGTTCTTCCCAGCGGATTTCATCTACCGGGTCTAGTCTGCCTTCTCCGGCATAGAGCCGGTTCGGGCAGTTGAGGACAAGTGCATCGGATGTACCCGTATTGCGGTACGCGTGGATTACGCCTGGAGGAACCATGACCGTAGTCGGCGATTCTGCTCCCGTATCCAGCACCTGCCGCGTTCCATAGGTCGGGGAGTCCTTACGGGGATCCCATAAATAGAGTCGGAAGGAGCCGTTCAAAAACGCAAAAAGATCTGTCTGGTCACGATGCTCATGCGGGCCGCGGGTGATGCCTGCACAGGTCAGTGAAACATACGCCATTACGGGGTGGAATTTCGGTTCCAGTTCATCGTGTCGAAAGATCTCGGACAGCCAGCCGCGCTCATCTGTATAACAACGCAGTAGCCGTACGATGCAGTCGTGTACGTTCCCCGGGGTCCAGTTCATTTATACTTCAGGATGTAGTGCCGGGTAAATAAGACCATGTGCGAGTTCATTTGCATGATGCCATCCCGCAAGCGTTCCCGCGTCTCCCCACCATCCATTCAGCACGCCGTAGGTTAAGGTGCTGTGTTTAACGTAGGCAGAGTTCAGGTCGCTGACCTCGTATTCGCCGCGACGACTCGGAGAGAGCGTGCGGATAAAGTCAAAGACCTGCGCATCATAAAAATACAACCCTGTTACCGCATACCGGCTGGGGGGCGATGCAGGTTTTTCGATGATTTCGACAATCTCCTCTCCCTCAAATCTCGGGACCCCGTAACGTTCGGGATCCTGAACGGCTTTCAAAAGGATACGGGCCCCTCTTTGCTGCTGCCGAAAGATCTCTGCCTCCTCCATCAGACTGTCTTCCAGGATGTTATCCCCAAGGACGACCAGAAAGGGCTTGCCGCCGGCGAAATTCTCGCATAGTCCCAGTGCCTGTGCGATGCCGCCAGGCTGGTCCTGCACACGGTAGGTCAGATCTAGACCAAGCTCTCGTCCACTTCCAAGAAGGTTGACCACATCGCCCATGTGTTCAGGACTGGTGACCACGGCAACCCGCGTGATTCCCGCTTCCCGGAGCCGCATGAGTGGGTGATAAATCATAGGGTACCGGCCTACAGGCAGTAAGTGCTTGTTGGTGACTTTGGTCAGCGGGTATAATCGACTGCCGGTGCCGCCGGCCAGAACGATCCCGTTCAGGGGTTCATGCATGTGCAAAAAGTACAGTTTCGGGTAAGATCAGGGTTGCATGGGAGATGGATCCGCTGAATGAATAGCCTGTTCCCGCCGGAGATCCTCCTGGACCATTTCCTGGACCAATTTATCGAAAGGTGTGGTGGGTTTCCAGCCGAGGTCCTTGCAGGCAAGCGAAGGATCCCCGAGTAAGTGATCCACCTCTGCGGGTCGATAATACCGGGGATCCACCTCAACGAAGGCACGTCCGGTCTTTTTGCAGTACCCCTTTTCATCTTTTCCGGTACCTTTCCACTCCAGCGGAAGGCCGATCTCTGTGAAGGCCAGGGAGCAGAAATCTCGTACGGAGGTGGTCTGTCCGGTCGCCAGTACATAGTCCCGCGGACTTTCCTGCTGCAGCATTCTCCACATCCCCTCCACATAGTCGCGGGCATGCCCCCAGTCCCGTTTCGCATTCAGGTTTCCGAGGTATAGCTTCTGATCAATCCCGAGTTGGATCCGAGCGGCAGCCCGGGTAATTTTGCGGGTCACAAAGGTCTCCCCGCGCAGTGGGCTCTCATGGTTAAAAAGAATCCCGTTACAGGTGTACATCCCGTAGGCCTCCCGGTAGTTGACGGTGATCCAGTAGGCGTAGAGTTTTGCTGCGCCGTAGGGGCTGCGGGGGCGGAACGGAGTTGTTTCGGATTGCGGGGGCGGTGCATTCCCGAAGAGTTCACTCGTGGAGGCCTGATAAAAGCGAACTTGATCGGTCAGCCCCAGGATGCGGACGGCCTCCAACAGCCTTAAAACACCGACGGCATCCGCATTCGCAGTGTACTCGGGGGTGTCAAAGCTGACCTGAACATGGCTCTGTGCGCCCAGATTATAAATCTCGTCCGGCTGAACCTCCTGCACAATACGAATGATGTTCGTCGAATCGGTCAGATCCCCGTAATGGAGATGAAATTGTGCATGGTCCACATGTGGATCCGTGTATAAATGGTCGATCCGCTGCGTATTAAAGAGACTCGCACGGCGTTTTACGCCATGAACTGTGTATCCCTTGCCAAGAAGGAGTTCGGACAGGTAGGCACCGTCCTGACCGGTCACACCGGTGATGAGGGCTGTTTTCGTTTTCATTGACACTCGGACTTATACCACGCATACGTCTTCTGAATCCCATCCTGCAGGGAAGTGGGAGCCTTCCATCCCAATTTCATCAGACGTGAAACGTCAACCAGTTTACGCGGGGTGCCGTCCGGTTTGGAACGGTCAAAGTCAAGCGCACAGCCGGTTCCCATGACGTTCTGAAGAAGATCACACAATTCCCGGATACTGAGATCGGCTCCACAGCCTACATTCAGCATGGAATCGGGAGCAACGCGCAAGAGGTGTTCTTCGGGCGTTTCCAGCACGAAGACACAGGCATCGGCCATGTCTTCACTGTAGAGAAATTCTCTGCGGGGGCTTCCGGATCCCCAGACCGAGATGCGTTTCTGCCCGGATGTATGCGCTTCGTGAAGTTTTCGCATGAGTGCCGGCAGTACGTGACTGGAGGCGAGGTCAAAATTGTCTCCCGGTCCGTAGAGGTTGGTTGCCATGACCGTCACAAAATCACTGCCATGCTGACGGCGGAGCGCCTGACACTGCACGACTCCGGTAATCTTGGCAACCGCATACCACCGGTTGGTCACTTCAAGCGGTCCGCTGAGCAGAGCCGTTTCCTGCATCGGCTGCTCGGCCTCCCGGGGATAGATGCAGGTGCTTCCGAGAAAAAGGAGACGCTTTATCCCGTTCTTTCTTGCGGCATCCAGAACATGGTTCTGGATCAGGAGGTTATCTCCCAGAAAATCTGCCGGATATCGGTCATTGGCAAGAATCCCTCCAACCCGGGCTGCCGCCAGGATCACAAATTCCGGCCGCTCCGATTCAAAGAAGGAGTTGACCGAGTGCTGGCACCGCAGGTCCAGTTCTTCACGGGTTCGAAGGAGCAGGTTTCTGTACCCATGTGTGCGGAGTTTCTTGACCAGTGCACGTCCAAGCAGCCCTCTGTGCCCGGCAACATAAATGGATGCATCAGGATGGGTTAGATGCATGGGTCAGGATGCTTGGCCGATTTTCTGAAGAACATAAGAGAGGGTACGCTGGAGCCCCTCCGTCCTGTCCACTTTGGGACACCAGCCCAGGAGCCGGTTTGCCATGGAGATATCGGGCTGACGATTTTTGGGGTCATCTTCAGGAAGTGGATCATGGATGATTGCGCTTTTACTGCCAACCAGCGCAATAATTTCTTTTGCAAACGCAAGGATGGAGATTTCATCCCTGCATCCAATATTGACGGGGGAGGTAACCTTGCTGCGCAGAAGTCGCACGATCCCGTCAATCGTGTCATCTACATAGGTGAATGAGCGGGTCTGTTCTCCCGTTCCGTGAACCGTGATTGGGGCTCCAACAAGTGCCTGACGCATAAATGCCGGGAGTGCCCTGCCGTCATTGAGGCGCATACGGGGGCCATACGTGTTGAAAATACGCACAATGCGTGTCTGTAAATTATGATGACGGTGATAAGCCATGGTGATTGCCTCGGCAAACCGTTTTGCCTCATCATAGACCCCCCGGAGTCCAACCGGATTAACATTTCCCCAGTACGTTTCTTTCTGCGGATGTGTGATCGGATCTCCATAAACCTCGCTGGTGGATGCCAGAAGGAAACAGGCATTCTTTGCTTTGGTGAGTCCAAGCGCATTGTGGGTACCAAGTGCCCCGACCTTGAGCGTCTGGATCGGAAGGCGTAGATAATCAATGGGCGAGGCCGGACTGGCAAAATGCAATACATAGTCGAGTGCCCCCTCTATCGTGATATATTCGGTCACATCATGCTCAAGAAAATTGAAGCGGGAGTGCCCGGCCAAATGTGCAATGTTGTCGGGGGATCCGGTCAGGAAGTTATCCATACAGACCACATCATGCCCGTCTTTCAGCAGCCGGTCACATAAATGAGACCCAAGAAAACCGGCACCACCAGTAATCAAAGTTCGTGGCATCAGGAGCGACAGATGAATCCTAAGCTGTGCATTGGCATACGCATCGTACCCAAAGTTACGACTTGAGACGGACCTATTGAGGAAATTCGATCAATAGCACGCCGAATTATGGGGGCAAAATCTGCCGGAACGCTGGAGTACACCGCAGAGGGAGATCGGTATGGTGGAGGCAGTCGCCTCTTTTTGGGTTCTACTGCGATCATGTAAAATTCTAAAGGGGGCGAAGTTTTTGCGGGGTGGTTTCACGGATCAGTGCACGCGCTAGAGCGCGGGCAGGATCAATCAGAGGCAGGCCCTCCGCACTGCTCACTGCAAGCGGCAATTCGGTGCATCCCAGGATGACGGCCTCCGCCCCTCTCTTGCGACATTCGTCCAGGGCGGAGTACACCATGCTCTGTGCGGTTCTGGTAGTCGGGGCCGATTGCGCTTTAATGCCGTACTCCGGATCAAAGATGGCCCGGTGAACCACTTGTTCGGCAATTTCATCGGGTGGCATGATGGGGGTGTAGCCGGCGTTTTCCAATGCAGACCGGTACAGGCCTAGACGATGAACGCTGAGCGTAGATAAACATCCGATCCGGTTCAAATCTGGCAGGGTTTCCTGGATATACCGGATCGTCTCCTGAATCAGATGCAGGATGCGGATGCCAGTGCCTTCCAGACAGCCGGTCAATATATTAAAAATTTGCGGGGCATGTGCAGAGTTACAGGGAATTCCCGCAACATAGACCCCCAATTCAGAAAGCTTGCGGGCAATGGAGGAAATCGCAATCGCGGGATTCAAAACCGGTTCCCCAAATACATATGCGCTCCGGTCTCCAATCAGATGGCTGTAGGACAGCAGCGCCACAGGCAGGTGATCCTGATCCGTTGTGGCCTGGGTTTCCGCAATCACTTTAGCCGCCAGATCAAGCCCCGCTTGCGGTCCCATTCCCCCAATAATGCCGATAACCGGAAAATTCATCAATTATTCATACAAATTTAAGCGAAGGAATGCCAAAATGTTTTTATCTTTGCAGTTTCGTCCCCCAAAGTGGCACAATACGACACGATTGCCCGGTCGTCTAATGGCAGGACAGCGGCCTTTGGAGCCGTCGGTGGAGGTTCGAGTCCTCCCCGGGCAACTCTTTCTATTTCAGTACTGCAATACATAAGTCGATGTCATATCGGAATGGAGAACTCCCCATTGGGATCTTTACGGGTAGTAGTAACCCTGCACTCGCAGAAAAGATTGCCGAATCGTACGGTCAGCCACTCGGCAAATTGAGCCGTGTGGTGTTTTCAGACGGGGAGTTATACGCCAAGTATCAGGAATCTATCCGGGGAAGGGATCTGTTCATTGTGCAGAGTACGTATCCGAACGCGGACAACTGGATGGAACTGCTGCTTCTGATTGATGCGGCCAAGCGTGCCTCTGCGGACCGGATCAATGCAGTCGTTCCATACTTTGGATATGCCCGTCAGGAGCGGAAGGATCAGCCAAGAGTTCCCATTGCGGCCAAGCTCATGGCCGACCTGCTCCAGACCGCCGGGATCAATCGGCTGCTCACCATGGACCTGCACGCATCGCAGATCCAGGGGTTTTTTAATGTGCCTGTGGATCATTTGTATGCCTCGGCAGTATTTGCAGGCTATTTTCAGAAAATTCGTCTGACAAACCTGGTGGTTGTCGCACCGGATGTCGGAGCAATCAAGATGGCCCGTGCCTATGCCAATCGACTGGATGCAGATCTTGCAGTCATTGATAAGCGCAGACCCCATCCGAATGAAGCAGAGATCATGAATATTATTGGCGAGGTCAAAGGACGCAATGTGCTTTTGATCGACGACATCATTGATACTGCCGGAACGCTGACCAATGCGGCCAATGCACTCCGGGATGCTGGTGCCCATGAGATCATGGCGGCCTGTACGCATCCGCTGCTGTCGGGCAAAGCCTATGAGCGGATCAATGCTTCGGTTCTGAGTAAGCTCCTGGTGACCGACAGTGTTCCACTGAAGAAGAAGTCTGACCGCATTGAGGTGGTCAGTGTTGCCGAGATGTTCGCAGATGCCATCCGGCGCATTTCAACGGATGATTCCGTTTCAACGTTATTCAACTAGTTTAAAATCCATGAATGTGATTTCGATTTCAGCACAGGCCCGTATGCCGGGGAAAGCTTCGGCCAGGGCAGCACGCAGGGCAGGGGATGTCCCCTGTATTCTTTATGGGCGCCATGTAGATGCGCACCCCTTTGTGACGAGTGAGCGAAGCCTGCATCCACTCATCTTTACCAACCGGACCCATATCGTGAACATCAGCCTAGGGGACGAATCATGGGAATGCATTGTCAAGGATGTGGACTATCATCCGGTCACAGATCGTCCCATGCATGTTGATTTTCAGGCGCTTCAGGCGGGGGAGAAAGTGACCTTGTCGGTGCCAATCAATTTCATGGGGGTTTCTGTGGGGCAGTCAAAGGGAGGATCGCCTAGATTTGTCCTGAATGAGCTGGCGGTCAGCTGTTTTCCACGGGATATTCCCAAACAGATTGACATTGATGTCAGCAAGGTCGATATCGGGGATTCAATCTATCTGCGTGACCTTGAGGAGGAGACCCTGGAATTCCTTGCGCCGGGAGATCAGATTTTGATGTCGGTTGTGCGTCCACGCACTGTGGAAGAGACCGAGGAGGTGGAGGAAGATGTAGAGGCGGCAGACGAGGAGACGGAGGAATAAGTGCCGGACAGGCCGGTTTCGGTTGTTGAATGCCACAGAAACAGTGCGTGATTCTTGGATTAGGGAATCCAGGCCCTGAATATGAGGGAACACGTCATAACGTCGGTTATCAGGTGATTGACCGGATTGCAGAGCGGTGCAGGATCGCCTTGCGTCCCCACTCCCCGACCAATTCGGTTGCAGGGAAAGGACGGTGGAGAGGGCGTGCCTTCACGGTTGCGAAGCCGCAGACCTGGATGAACCGAAGCGGAGAATCCGCCCGCGGTTTTCAGCGGCGCATGCGACTCAGCGGACGGGATTTTCTGATCGTGCTGGATGATTTACATTTGCCCGCTGGCACGCTAAGGCTGCGCCAAGGCGGAAGCGCCGGCGGGCATAACGGGATGCAGAATATTATAGATGCCCTGCAAGATGAGCAGATCCCAAGGTTACGCGTCGGGATTGGTCAGGCGTTTCAGCGGGGCAGACAGAAAGATTATGTACTCTCGCACTTTAATGAGAGCGAGCGCGTAACAATGGGGCAGATGCTCAATCATGCGCGGGATGCCGCTTTGGCGTTTGTTGCCGAAGGGGTGGTGCCTGCCATGAACCGTTTTAACCGTCGCATCCAGGCTGCCGAATCAGATTCGGATGAAGCGCCTGGATAATTCAGGTATCATTCACTACTTAAACCATTAAATGGTCGTTTGAAGATGTGTTCTTCGCAATGCGACCTATTTGAATTCCTACATTTATGCAACCTATTCCTCTCATTCTTTTGGTGTGCACCTGTGGTGTGATCGCACTCGTATTTGCCTGGATGCGGGCACGCTGGATCTCCAGGCAGGATCCGGGCACAGAGCAGATGGTCGTCATTGCCGGGCATATCGCCCGGGGGGCGCAGGCCTTCCTGAATCGTGAATATCGTGTCATTGCCGTCTTTGTGGTTTCTGTGGCGGCCATTCTGGTCTTTACCGGTCTGGCAGGTGGTGCGGAGTCTGGACAGTCGCCAATGGTGGCGGTCTCCTTTTTTGTCGGTGCATTTTGCAGTGGTGCAGCAGGGTTTATCGGCATGCGGGTTGCCACCAAAGCGAATGTCCGTACCACCAATGCCGCCCGGACCGGACTTGCACCGGCGCTGGAGATTGCGTTCTCCGGCGGCCTCGTGATGGGGTTGTGTGTGGTGGGACTCGGGATCCTGGGACTGGGCGGTCTGTTTTTGGCCTACAACGGGTTGACGGACTGGACGACGATTCGGGTGATTGAGGTGATTTCCGGATTTTCGCTCGGCGCCTCCTCCATTGCATTATTTGCACGTGTCGGGGGAGGGATCTATACCAAGGCCGCGGATGTGGGGGCCGATCTTGCCGGAAAGGTCTATGAGGGGATTCCCGAAGATGATCCCCGGAATCCCGCAACGATTGCCGACAATGTGGGAGACAATGTGGGGGATGTTGCCGGCATGGGGGCGGATCTGTTTGAAAGCTATGTGGGATCCATCATCGGTGCGATGGTCCTGGGGGCCGGGTTCCTGACGGTCTTTGACGGTTCTAGTGCGGCGCTGGGAAGTCTCAGTGCAGTACTGCTGCCTCTGGTTCTGGGGGCGGTCGGAATTCTGGTCTCTGTTCTGGCCTCCTATTTTGTCCGCGTCAAAGAGGGGGGCAACCCTCAGCGCGGGCTGAATCTGGGCGAATTTGGTGCAAGTGCAGTCATGGCGGTCGCTGCGTTCTTCGTGATTTCCTGGATGCTGCCCGGCGAGTGGACGGCGACAACGAGTATTGTCGGAGAGCGGGTCTATACGGCGCTGGGGGTATTTCTGGCCATGCTGATTGGCCTGGCTGCAGGTGTTTTGATCGGTCTGGCGACCGAGTATTTTACCGCCACCAACACCCAGCCCACCCTGCGGATCGCAAAGCAGAGTGTCACGGGTGCGGCAACGAATATCATTTCCGGACTGGGAACCGGGATGTATTCAACGGGCATCCCGGCGGTTGTGCTTGCATTGGCGATTATTGGCGCGTTCAGTACAGCAGGTCTGTATGGGATCGCGATTGCGGCGGTTGGAATGTTGTCGGTCACCGGGATCCAGCTCGCGGTGGATGCCTACGGCCCGATCAGTGATAATGCCGGAGGCATCGCAGAAATGACGCACCTCCCTGCCGAGGTGCGGGAGCGGACCGACAAACTGGACGCTGTCGGGAATACAACTGCTGCCATCGGAAAGGGGTTTGCCATTGGCTCGGCCGCTCTGACCGCGCTTGCGCTCTTTGCAGCATTCATGCAGCAGACCGGGATTGAGACGATTAATGTGGCCCAGCCCAATATCCTTGCAGGTCTCCTGATTGGAGCGACATTGCCCTATGTGTTCAGTGCGATGGCAATGGCCGCGGTCGGGCGTGCGTCTGCGGATATGATTGTCGAAGTGGGGCGGCAGTTCAACGAAATCCCGGGACTGCGGGAAGGAACGGCACCGGCCGAATATGCCAAGTGCGTAGATATTTCCACTGCGGCCGCCATTCGTGAAATGGTTGCCCCCGGTCTGTTGGCGATTGTGCTTCCGGTCGTGATTGGATTGATCAGCAAGGATATGCTGGGAGGACTGCTGGTTGGTGTGACGGTATCGGGGGTCCTGTTTGCGATCTTTCAGTCGAATGCCGGCGGTGCATGGGATAATGCGAAAAAACGGATTGAAGGGGGGGTGGAGTTTGATGGTGTGAGGTTCGGCAAGGGCAGCGAAGCACACAAGGCGGCAATCGTTGGCGATACGGTCGGAGATCCGTTTAAGGATACCTCGGGTCCAAGTCTGAATATTCTGATCAAACTCATTGCCGTGGTTGCTCTTGTGATTGCACCGATGCTCTGACGCAAACAAGTTGCGGGGGAACGGGTACGATCTATCGGTCCAAAATTTTGATGTTATGGCAAAGGTTGAAGTCCCGATGCCCAAGATGGGCGAGAGTATTACCGAAGGGACGGTTATTGTATGGCATAAGCAAGAGGGAGATCCTGTTGAACTGGATGAGACACTCCTGGAGATTGGGACAGATAAAGTAGATACGGATGTTCCTGCACCGGTGAAGGGGGTTGTCGGGAAAATTCTTACCCCGGAGGGGGAGACCGTGCCGGTCGGGCATGTGATTGCCGTCATTCATACGGAAGCGGAGGACGGGGATGCCCCCGCACCGCCTCTTGCATCTGCGGATTCCAGTGCAACTGAACCTGAACCTGCACCGGTTTCATCTACATTGGCCGCTGAGGATACTCCCGTTGTGATGCCGAAGATGGGGGAGAGCATTACCGAAGGGACGGTTGTCGTCTGGCATAAGCAGGAAGGGGACACCGTCGAACTGGATGAGACGCTCCTGGAGATCGGAACCGACAAGGTCGACACGGATGTACCTGCTCCGGCTTCCGGGGTTGTGCGGGCCATTCTGGTGCCCGAAGGAGAGACCGTGGATGTCGGGACTACGATTGCCATCATCGGGGCGGAGGGCAGTGAGCATGTGCGAGTCTCTGCGTCCGAGCGTACGCCGGTATCCGAGCCGGAACCGGACACTGAATTACTAGAGCCTTCCGAGCCGGAGGGGAGCCGGCACCTGGGGGATGGTCGATTCCTGAGTCCGCTGGTTCGCAGTATTGCGGAGGCGGAGAACATTTCCCGGGAGGAACTCTCTTCGATTCAGGGATCCGGGCGTGCCGGACGGATCACAAAAAAAGACATGGTCAATCACCTGAAATCCCGAACGGCAGCCCCTGTTTCCAGGCCGCCGAAGCAGGTCGTGCGATATGCCGGAAAACCGCCGGTCCCCTCTGCTCACCGGGAGGCGAGCAAGGCAGGAGACCGGGTGGAAGTCATCCGGATGGATCGGATGCGCCAACTCATTGCCGAGCACATGATGGAGTCGCGGCGTACGGCCGCACATGTGACCTCGTTCGCAGAGGTGGATGCTACAAGGCTGGTGCGGGTGCGGGAAGCGAACAAGAAGGCTTTCTTTGAACGTGATGGTGTAAAACTGACGTATGCTCCCTTTTTAATCCATGCTGCAGTGGAAGCGCTCCGCGACTTCCCGCTGCTCAACAGTTCGGTCGAAGGAGACAAGATTCTTGTACGGAAAGACCATCATATCGGAGTTGCGGTTGCACTGGAGCAGTCGGGATTGATTGTCCCGGTGATCCGTAATGCCGGGCGGTTAAGTATTACCGGGCTTGCTCATGCGGCCAGTGATCTGGCCCATCGCGCACGGGCATCCGAATTGCTTCCCGATGACTTGCAGGGCGGGACGTTTACCCTGACCAATGTCGGCTCGCTTGGTTCATTGATGGGAACGCCGATCATCCTGCAGCCCCAGGTCGCAATCTTAGCAACGGGAACGATCATAAAGCGTCCAGTAGTGGTGGAGCATCCTGATCATGGGGACAGCATTGCGATCCGGCACATGATGATTCTGTCGCTCTCGTATGACCATCGGATTATTGATGGTGCGATGGGGATTGCCTACCTTCGCCGGTGCACGGAAGTGATTGAAAATCTGGATCCGCATATGGATTTGTGAGCAGTTGTACAGTGCGGGCGGATTTAGGAGAGCGCAGGCAGACGTTGCAGTTTACGGTCAGGATCTATGCGAAAGGTCTGCCTTGTGACCATTCGTTTCAATCCTTGCGTCACAGGGACCATTCCGTGAACTTGCGTTCTTGAGTGTATATACATATGAAGAGAAAGGATGATACAAGAGGTATATAAAATATCCGTGGCAGCACCAGGTGGAGTCGATGGAGTGCTTGATGTTCATGAGGCACTAGGGATCGCTATGGACTTTTTTAGCATATTGAAAGTGGATGCCGATGATATTTCGCTCAATATCAAATCTATCGTCAGGGAAAATCCGCTGATCGTTGAATGCCTGCCGTATAATTCACGCACGCATGTTCTTGATTACGAGAGTGTAGAGGAAAATGCAAGAAGCTTTGCCCGTCTATGTGATGATGTTTTATCGGGGAGGCGATGTTCCGTGGGCGTAAGTGAGTCCTTGCAAAAAAAGGCAATCCGTATGCTAAAGCGCACCTCCAGAGGCGTGTCTGAAGCGATTTGTGTTCTGGGTCCAATTCGGCGTTCGATTACGTTCGTGCCTGAGTCCGCGGGGAATGCTGCAAAGATTCTGGAATTTCCATCCTCTGACATCTACCCGCATCTCTATAAGGGCAAGGCGGCCAAAGGATGTGAACTGGGAGAGATTGATGGTGAGATTATTGGAATAATCAGACGCAACGGTAAGCCGGTACTCAAGATTGATGAGCCAAGCTGGGACAAAAAAATCTGGTGTAGTCTGGCAGATTCTGAAATAAACAAATGGAAGGCAATCCTGACGGCAGAGGATGCCTGGAGGGGGAAGCGAGTGCGGGTTCGCGGTGAACTGGTCTTTGATCGGCTTGGTCGCTATTTAGATGGGGTAAAGGATGGCTACCTTCGTGAGGTAGAGATACCCCCTGACCGATCAGTTGGGGAATTGTTTGACCCGGATTTCACCGGGGGAATGTCTGCAAAGGAGTATTTGCGAAAACGCTGGGATGGGGGCAATTCTTAATCCGTCCAAGAAAACTTCCAAATACTATTGGGATTCATGTATCTGGATTGATTTGATCCAAAGAATTGAGTCTGAAAGGATCAGGTCGATTGAATTTGTTTTTGAACCTGTCCAGCGTGGAGAGGCGCAATTAAACATGTCTGCAATAACCTTGGCTGAGGTATTCAAGGATGACCCGAAGCACGGAGACAGACTGGAGTTGTCTGGTGGTGAGGATATTTCATTTGAGGATTACGTTGATCGGTATGTGACCGTATTAAACGTAACACAGGCAGTGGGTATCATAGCGAGGGATCTCCAAAAAAATCATTCTCGTTTGGCACAGGGGGGATGTGGAGATGCAATTCATGTGGCATTTTGTCTGTATTACAAGGGAATTGTAATATTCAAGTACTCCACACATTCGACGGAGGCCTCCTATCATTGAACCAGAAACTGGAGTGCTCCAATGGGAAAAAACTGATTATTTGCAAGCCGCAACTACCGGGTAAGCAACTGGAATTTTAGGTAGGATCTGATCATCGATCATCTGGAGGCTTGGGAGCAGGTTTTGGTCCTGTTGGGTTCAAATGTGTCTCGTAGATGTTCCGTGCGGACCTGCCTGCGAGAGCACGGAAGAATTGTGCGAATCTGCTGGTAAGACCGGCCACTTTCCATTGACGCTGCGAGTGCAACGGTTGCGGAACCATTTCTTCGCATCCATGTACGGATGCCGCGTGGATGGATTGGCAATCGCTGCAGAGGGTTGACGCAGTTGCACGGTCAGGAGCATTCATGCCGGGGACTTCAGGGACTCGTGAAATTGATCCACAGATGTTTCATAAATTGGGCAGTTCTGGATAGAATTTCTGGAATTTATCCATGTTAAAAGATGATGACTTAGTCAAGACCCTGTCAATCGACGCGGTTCTTGCCCGGATCGATTTTTTTGTGAGTACACTTTCGCAGAAGAAATCGCCCGCCACCGTGCAGACCTATAAGAATGCGTTGGACGTATTCAAGTTGTGGGCGATAGCGCAGGAGGGGAGTCTGGAACTTTCCCAGAAAAATCTGGAGAAGTTTCCAATCTATCTGAAAACAGAACGGAAGGTTGCCTACAGGACGATTCTGACCTACCTGACCGCAATGCGGCAATTTTTCATGTTCCTGGTCAAGGAGGGGTTGCTGGAGGAAGATCCAGCCAAAAACATCACGATTGAACGTGAGATCCGCCCCGCAGGGCGTGGGATCCTGACCGAAGAAGAGATTGTCAAATTATTTGAGGTTGCCGTAGGGAACGCTCCCATACAGTTGCGTGATCGGGCAATCCTCTGTTGTATGCTGCTGGAGGGCCTGTCGGAAGGGGAGATCGTAAAATGTAATTACGAGGACCTCGAGCACACCCTGATGGGCAAAGAACTGAATATTCGTGAGAAGGATGGGAGACGCATTGTACCGCTGGACGGGGAGACCTATCGGAGTCTGCGAGCGTATCTTGCGACGCGGCGGCGGCCAATTTTGTCCAGACATCCGCTCTTTCAGTCACTGGGTCCCCGGGAGTCGTATGGGCGGATGAAGGTCCGCACGGTTCGATCCCGTATGCGCTTAATACTTGATCGCGCAATGATTACACGTCCAGGAATCACTCCGCAGAGCCTGGTGCATACCTCCATCTTATTTCAGATCCAGAAAGGAGTTACGCGAAGTGCACTCAAAGAACGGACCCGCCCCTGGATTCTCTATCATCGCTTAAATGACCTCAAGGAACGAGGGCTTATTGATCCCTCGTATTGAAGCGGGTGGTGATCGTGAACTGATGTAATCCCGCAAAGGACCAGGAACTGAACGAGTAATCCAGTTCAAAGCGCCGAATCTGCAGGCCGAAACCAACGTTGGTCCCTGCCATATCCAGCCGGCGGTCAGATTTAAGGTTTCGCTTACGGTGGTTATAGCCTACTCGGAGATCAAAGGCGGGAATAGCCTGGAATTCAAGACTGAAAATGGCATGCCGGAACCCCTCATCCAGTGCGCTCACCTCATGGATGTGCTGCAGATTATAGACGGTGAGCCCAACAAGCACCGGGATATGCCGGAGCCGCTTGGAGACCGCTGCACGCAAATCCAGAGGCATGGCCTCTCTAGATTGTCCAAGACGGGAAAGAGACTGCCCAATGTTTACGGCGGCCACAGAGGTGGTAAATCCCTGATCCGCAATATGGTATACCAACCCAGCATCCATGGCAACGGCCAGCGCGTTGAACTCTGCAATGGAGGTGTAGGCGAGATGCAGGTTTGCCCCGTACCGAAAGCGGGAGCGCCAGAGACGAGACAGTCCTGCCGAAAGCGCAGTATTGCTGGAGGTGAGCGAACCGGTACGCTCGCCATCTGCATCGGCTCGGTCTATGTCGCCCCAGTGAAAGAATCGCACGCCCAGCCCCGCCATACCCAGTTTGCCGAAATCCCGCGCATAGGTGACAGTACCGGACTGCAGGTCACTTAAATGATTCAGCCATGACACCGAAAGGCTGCCGTCGGCGACCGGACTTAGCAGTGCCGGATTATACAGGATGGCACTGCTCTGGGGGGAACTGGCATGCAGGATAGTGCCGCCGAGTGCCGCCGCCTGTGCAGAGGGTTCAAGTCGCAAAAAATCAAAACTTGATAGTGTCTGCCCCGGTGCATCTGCGGCGGCGAGGAAACCGGCAACAATGCACAGCCAGAACGAAATACTTCGCTTGATCATAGTAGAAGATACACGAATTATCCCGTGTACACGCAGGGAGGGGGAACGGATCCAGGGTAAAGGTGCGTTAAACGCCCTTCGCTGATGTGCGTACCACAGACGGTACACCACAGCTCGCCTCTCGCTAAGTACACAGCGGCAGGTCAGGCGCGGGTATTGAAAATCAGTTAACTCTATGTTGAATTTTATTAATCAACTTTTCGGTGATAAAAATCAGCGCGAAATTAATCGCAAGTATGAACCGGTGGTTGTCCAGATCCATGAGGCGACCCCGGTAGTGCAAGCGTTGTCAGATGACGAGTTGCGAGGTCGCACCGAAGTCTATCGGGAGAGGATTCGAACGGCCGTTGCGGAGATTGAGGAACGAAAGCAGGAGATCCAGACGGCCCTGCGAACCGGATATAGAGAGGGAGATTCGGAAGCGCTGCTGACTTTGGAGGATCGGCAGGAGTATTTTGAGGAGTTGGACGAACTCGAAGATGAATGGCTGGAGGTTGCCGAAGAAACCCTGGATGAGATTCTCCCGGAAGCCTTTGCACTGGTGAAGGAGGTCTGCCGGCGACTGACCGAAAGGGGGTCTCTGAAAGTCCGTGCAACCGATCATGACCGCGCCATCCGCAGCCGCCGTGCATATCCCGAAATTGAAGGATCCTGGGCCGTCTGGTCCAATGAATGGGAGGCCGGGGGCACAATGATTCAATGGCAGATGATCCCCTATGATGTACAGTTAATTGGGGGCGCTGTGCTTCACAGAGGCAATATTGCCGAGATGAAAACAGGCGAGGGAAAAACCCTCGTCGCCGTCGCACCGGTCTACCTGAATGCATTGCTGGGCCGCGGGGTGCACCTGATTACGGTCAACCCCTATCTGGCACAGCGGGATGCCGAATGGATGGGGCCGATCTTCGAATTCCTTGGATTGACGGTTGACGTGATTGACGGCTATGATGCACATTCAGAGGGCCGCCGCAAGGCGTATCGTGCAGATATCACCTACGGGACCAACAACGAGTTTGGCTTTGACTACCTGCGGGACAACTCGTTTGTGATTGATCCCAAGCAGCTTGTGCAGCGGGGACATCACTTCGCGATTGTGGACGAAGTGGACTCGGTCCTGGTGGATGAAGCACGAACGCCGCTGATCATCAGCGGACCCGTTCCGCAGGCAAACAAGAGCCGGTTTGATGAACTCAAGCCTGCCGTTAACCGACTGGTACAGGCGCAGAAACGGCTGGTCGCAGGTTTTGTGGCAGAAGCCGAAAAGAATCTGAAGTCCCGCGACCTAGCCCTTGAACGCGGGGAGGAAAAGGAAGCAAAAGAATTTGAAGCGGAGGCGGGACTGGCGCTTTTGCGTGCATCCCGTGGTTTTCCGCGTAATCGGCGGCTTACGAAGCTTTTGCAGGAGCCGGGTGTTGAGCAGCTGCGGCGCAAGACCGAGTACTTCTATCTGCAGGATAATGCGAAGCGGATGCCGATTGTGGATGATGAAATGCATTATGCACTGGACGAGAAACAGCATGCACTGGAGCCGACGGATCAGGGACGCGAATTCATTGCACGGGCAGCAGGCGAGGATGTAAACCTGTTTATTCTTCCAGATGTCGGCGAAGAGACAGCCCGGCTCAAGCGGGACTATGAATCCCATAAACAGAAGTTGTATGAGTCCATTCGGGGACGGGAGGATCTTTCTGAAGAGAAACGGGAGCATAAGCTGCAGAATGACCTGCGCGTTTTGAAGAATACTCTGGATGAACAGACGCGAAAACTGTACTCCACCTACTCAGAGCGGGCCGAGAGACTCCACGCAATTGAGCAACTCTTAAAGGCCTACACACTCTACGAGCGCGATACCGAGTACATTGTTCAGGACGGCAAAGTGCAGATCGTGGATACGCACACCGGACGGGTTCTTTCAGGGCGGCGGTATTCTGATGGTCTGCATCAGGCGATTGAGGCGAAAGAGGGAGTGAAAGTCCAGGCGGCAACCCAGACCTATGCCACCATTACGCTCCAGAACTACTTTCGCATGTACAGCAAACTCGCAGGCATGACCGGGACTGCGGAAACCGAAGCGGAAGAGTTCCACAAGATCTATAAGATGGATGTTGTAGTGGTTCCAACCAATAAACCCATTGCAAGGGGGGATCTGGATGATCTGGTCTTCCGGTCAAAACGGGAGAAGTACCGCGCGGTCATTGATAAGATTGAAGAATACCATGACCGGGGACAGCCGGTCCTGGTGGGTACGACATCAGTTGAGGTATCCGAAACCCTGAGCAGAATGCTGAAGCACGCACGCATTCGGCATAATGTACTTAACGCCAAGCGGGATCGTGCAAAGCAAGAGTCCTTGATTGTGGCCGAGGCAGGCAAGCGCGGCGCAGTTACGATTGCAACGAATATGGCCGGGCGCGGCACCGATATTAAACTCGGTGCCGGGATTGTGAAACTGGGGGGACTCGCAATTATCGGGACGGAGCGGCACGAAAGCAGGCGCATTGACCTGCAGCTTCGGGGCCGGTCCGGGCGGCAGGGAGACCCTGGAGAAAGTCAGTTCTATGTATCGCTCGAAGATGATCTGATGCGACTGTTCGGGCCGGATCGGGTGGCAGGGGTCATGGATCGGCTCAAACTTGAAGAGGGCGCGGTGATCACACATCCGTGGGTCACCAAGAGCATTGAGCGTGCACAGAAAAAAGTGGAACAGAACAATTTTGCCATTCGGAAACGGCAACTGGAGTATGATGATGTACTGAACTCTCAGCGTGAGGTGATCTATGATCGTCGCATGCATGCCCTGAAAGGGGAGCGCTTTCGGGGCGAGATTCTGGATATGCTGTACAAACTGATGGAGCGGCTCGTGCAGCGCCATCACGGTGAAGGGGAGATGGATGAACTGCGGGAAGAGTTTCGCCGGCTGCTCTCCTTTGACTACGAGATTGATCGTCAGCGGTTTTTCGATCTGGGGGAGGATGGGGTGACCGAGGACGCGTTCAATAAGGCGGTAGAGTACTATGAGCGTAAGCGCCGGGCGCTGGCAGAGCCTTTTTTTCAGAGCATGAAGACCGTTCAGGAGAGTGATGCAGAAAATAAGCCGGAACGGGCTTTTGTGGATTTTTCGGATGGACACCGCAGGCTGCGGACGGTGGTTCGCATTGAGGATGTCGTTGCAACCGGGGGGCAGGAGATGAATGACAGCCTCGAAAAGACGGCCATGCTTTCGCTGATTGATGAGTACTGGACCGAGCATTTGCGCTCCCTGGATGAGGTCAAGGAGGGGATTGGCCTCCGGGCATACGGGCAGCGTGATCCGCTGGTGGAGTACAAGATGGAGGCCTTTCGGCTTTTCTCGGAGGTGATTGAGCAGATTGGGGAGAATGTGGTGACGTTTGTATTCCGGGCGGGCCCGGTCGTGGAACGGCGCACAGGTGCAAATACGAAGCAGACCAGCCGTATGGATCGAAAGCGGGCACAGGCCAGGCATCGTTCTGCATCCCCCTCCTTTGGAGTCGCTCCTGCGCAATCCAACGGAGCCAGCCGGGATCCAAGTGCAAAGCGGCAGCCGGTTCTGGCCGGTGAGCGTATTGGCAGGAATGCACCATGTCCGTGTGGAAGCGGGAAGAAGTACAAGTTCTGCTGCGGACGCGAATAAAGGGGGAAACCTGATGCTGCGTACCCTCTACATACGGGATTACGCCATCATTGATGAGCTTGAGGTGGAATTTGAGGGTGGGCTCAATATTCTGACCGGAGAAACCGGTGCAGGGAAGTCTATTCTGGTTGGTGCACTCAAGTTGATCCTGGGGGAGCGTGCATCCGCAGATACCATCCGGTCCGGTGCCCGGAAAGCGGTCATTGAAGGGATATTTGAGGGGAGAACTGTGTCGGATCTGGGGGAGATTCTGGAAGAATATGAGATCCCGGCACAGCCGGTACTGATCATGAGACGGGAGATTGCAAGAACGCACAGCCGCGGCTATATCAATGACGCGCCAGCGACCCTTCCAGTGATGCGACGGGTTGCCGCGCAGATGATTGACCTGCACGGGCAGCATGAACACCAATCCCTGCTCAGGGAGGAAACCCATTTGGGGATGCTTGACAGTTTTGGCGGGCTTGCAGGGATACGGTCAGAATATGAACAGGCGTATGTGCGGGCTCATGACCTGCGCAGAGAATATGAAACGCTTCAAACCCGCCAGACCAGTCTGGAGGCAGCCCGGGAAAGGTTGGCCTATGAAATTGAAGAGATTGATGCGGTCGCGCCACAGGAAGCGGAAGAGGATACATTTCGGCAGGAGATGAATCGGCTCGAACATGCCGAACAACTCTATCGTGCTACAGCATCACTGCATTCCATGCTGTATGCCCGTGAAGATTCTACCGCAGATCAGCTTGGGATTGCACAGAATGAACTTGAAAACCTTGTACGTATTGATCCGGCGTTGGATACGGCCCGTCAGGAGATTGAACAGGCGCAGATCTCAGTTACAGAAATTGCGGCAATCCTGCAGGATTATAATGCACGGATTGAGTTCAGTGAACACAGATTGCAGGAAATTCATGACCGGCTAGGGGAACTGGACACGTTAAAGCGAAAATATGGGGGCAGTATGGAAGCAGTGCTGGATTATCGCGAACGGATTGGAAAAGAATACGAGATAGCAGTGAACTATGACACAGCGCTTGAAAACGTAGCGAAAGATCTGACCGAAGCCAGAGAAATTCTCTCCGAGGTGGCAAACCGGTTGTCTGCCAGGCGTCACGAAGCCGCAAAAGAGATTGAATCTGCCATTACAGCCGAGTTTGCAAGCCTTGGGATGGCAGCGGGTAAACTTCGGGTGCAACTTCAAGTGCACATTGATCCCGCAGGATGGATTACACGGGAGGCGGCGGGCGGCCAGAAACAGCATTACAGGGCCTATCCGCACGGGATGGATGATGTGGTGTTTTTGATTACGACAAATGTGGGGGAAGATTACCGGCCGCTTGCACGTATTGCTTCGGGGGGAGAGGTCAGTCGGATCATGTTGGCCATTAAACGGGTTCTGGCGGAAAATGACCGACTTTCCAGTCTGGTGTTTGATGAAATAGATGTCGGTGTCAGTGGTGCGATTGCACGTAAAGTGGGGAAGAGTATGGCAGAGTTAGCGAAATATCACCAAATTATCGCCATCACACATTTGCCGCAAATTGCTGCATTGGCACAGGCGCACTATGTGGTCGAGAAGCACGTTTCGGAAGGCAGAACCACGACCCAGATCCGGCAGTTAAGCGATGAAGAGTCGCTCGAACAGGTCGCAAAACTCATTACGGGCTCCGACGTGACCGATGCGATGCTGCAGAGTGCAAGAGAACTCATGAACTTTGATCATTAATTTGGAACCGAACATGCGTATTGAGGCAGAGGATATTCCTCGTTTAATCCGCACATACTATACAGGAATCCCATCGGGGGAGGTGACCTTTGGGACATCAGGCCACCGTGGATCTTCGCTCAGGGGCACCTTTAACGAGTCCCATATTTTGGCAATCAGCCAGGCGGTCAGTGAACTTCGTTCGGCAACAGGCCCAATCATCCTCGGAAGGGATACGCATGCTTTATCCGACCCTGCCAGTGAGACGGCGATAGAAGTCTTCGCTGCGAATGGTCTGGAAGTGGTGATCGGGGCGGGGTATGTTCCGACCCCGGTAATTTCTCATGCCGTGCTGGAATGGAATCGGAACCATTCGGAGTATCTAGCCGATGCGGTGATCTTTACCCCTTCACACAATCCGCCGGAAGACGGCGGCTTCAAATACAATCCGCCCCATGGCGGCCCTGCATCCAGTGCGTTTACCAAGGCAATCCAAGAGCGGGCGCGGTCGTTAATGGCAAACGGATTGAAGGGAGTCAAACGAATTTCAGTCGAACGGGCTAGAAATGCAGCGATCACCGTAGAGAAGGATCTGATGACTCCGTACATCAGCGATCTTTCGTCGGTCGTGGATATGGATCTGATTCGTGATGCAGGATTATTGATTGGAGTGGATCCGATGGGAGGTGCTGCGGTGCATTACTGGGAGCCGATTGCAGAGCACTACAACCTGCATATTGAGGTGGTAAACCGTGCGGTTGATCCGGCATTTGCATTCATGCCGCTAGACCATGATGGCAAGGTTCGCATGGATTGTTCGTCTAAATTTGCGATGGGGCGTATGGTTGCAAAGGTGGAGGGATATGACATTGCGTTCGGGAATGATCCAGATGTGGATCGGCATGGGATTGTGACCAGGGAGGGCGGGCTGATGAACCCCAATCATTATCTGGCCGTGGCGGGCAAGTATTTACTTGAGCACCGCTCAGCGTGGTCAAACAAGGCCCGCTTTGCCAAAACACTTGTATCAAGTTCTATGATTGATCGGGTTGCAGAGGATTTGGAGCGGGAGTTATTTGAGGTGCCGGTCGGATTCAAGTGGTTTGTGGAGGGATTGCATGACGGAACCTGTGGCTTTGCAGGTGAAGAAAGTGCGGGGGCATCCTTCCTTCGAAGGGACGGGACGGTCTGGACGACGGATAAGGACGGAATCATTCTAGGGCTCTTGGCGGCGGAAATTCTTGCGGCAACCGGGCTTGATCCTGCGCAGCATTATCAGGCACTGACCGAACGTTTTGGGGCGCCTGCCTATCTCAGAATGGATTCGCCTGCGACTCCCCGTCAAAAAGAAATGCTGGCCGGACTGTCTCCGCATCACGTAACAGCCCGTGTGCTGGCAGGCGAGCCAATTGAATCCAGACTCACCAGAGCCCCCGGCAATGATCAGGCGATTGGCGGCCTCAAAGTGACCACCAAAAACGGATGGTTTGCCGCAAGGCCGTCCGGGACGGAGGACCTGTACAAGATCTATGCGGAAAGTTTTCTGGGCGAGGAACATTTAGCCTGGATTATAGAGGAAGCACAATCCATTGTAAATGAGGCATTATCTGCCGGTGGATCCGCATGAATGACACGATACGTTTTGGCACAGACGGCTGGCGTGCCGTTATTGGACGGGAGTTTACGTTTGAGAATCTGACGCGAATTGCCCGTGCAACTGTGCAGTGGCTCAAACAATCGGGAGTGAATCGCCCGGGTATCCTTGTTGGGTATGATACACGCTTTATGGGACACCTCTTTGCAGAGCATGTGGCACAGGTGATTGCAGACGAAGGGGGCACCGCCGTGCTAACCACCGGACCAACCCCCACTCCGGCAATCAGTTGGGGCACTCAAAAATTACAGGAGGTAGATCTGGGAGTGGTGATTACCGCCAGCCATAATCCGCCCGAGTATAGCGGCTATAAGGTTAAGGCAAAATTTGGGGGATCGGCCACGCAGAAGATGACCCGGGAAATTGAGAGTTTGATCATGCCGAACCTGCAAAATTCGGTCTCTTATGGGGGAGGGGAGATCCTAGAGCGGGATATCAAGACGGAGTATGTAGAGCATTTGCGGGGGATGTTTGATCTGGAATCCATGGATCTTCGGGTGGTGCATGATCCAATGTACGGGGCAGGTCAGGGGATCCTGTCCGCACTTCTGGGAGATCCGCTGGTCACAGAGATTCACGGTGAAATCAATCCCGGTTTTGGAGGAAGGTCGCCGGAACCGATAGAGCGGAACATGCAGGAGTTGATGCGTTGTGTGGTGCAGGAGAATGCCGCCATCGGGATTGCACATGATGGGGATGCGGACCGGATCGGTATCGTAGATGAGAAAGGGAATGTGGTTACATCCCATCTGGTGATGGCGCTTTTGGCGGCGCATTTGCACAGGCAGCAAAAACAGCACGGTGCAATCGTACGTACATTTGCCACTTCGGCGATCCTGGAAAAGATGGGCGTTGCCTGGGGATTACCGGTGGAAACCTATCCGATTGGATTCAAATATGTGGCACCGCGTTTCCTGGAGACCAGTGTGCTTGTCGGTGGAGAGGAATCGGGGGGCATTGCGGTGGCGGGGCATATTCCGGAGCGGGACGGTATTTATGTAGCGCTTGTACTGCTGCAGATGCTCATGCATCGGGGCAAGTCTCTCACCGCTCTGGTACAGGAGTTGTTTGATGAGTTTGGTCCGCATGCCTATTACCGCTCCGATGTGCACACCGAGAAGCAGTCAGAGATCATCCAGGCCCTGCGCCAGAACAATGGATTGCGTCATATTGCAGGCCGGAGTGTACAGGCGATGGACACGCTGGACGGTTTCAAGCATTTAATGGAAGACGGATGGCTGCTGGTCCGTCCTTCGGGGACGGAGCCGGTCCTTCGGATTTATGCGGAGGCTCCCACGCGTGCGGAAGCCGAGGAACTGGTTCATGACACCAAGGTCCAGTTTGGTTTGGCAGACTGAATGTATCCATCCGGGGATCTGCGGTTCGGGTGGGGTTCCTCCGTGAATCTGTTTCAGCGGATGGGGCTGTTCGGGAGATACATCCGTCAACGAAGTGACACTCTGATCTGATATCGTTGTGCAGAAATGGTGTCCTTTCCGGAAAATGGTATTCCATGGAGGTCGTTGATCGTATGCCGGGGGGATCTGCTGGATCCTCTCATCAATCGGGGTGTTCAGGATGGATTCTGTGTGACTCCCGTCAGGGTTCCAGCGTCTATACCAGAGAATCGTTCAGGAACTGGGTTGGGATGCATTAAGGAGAATCCAATCCCAATCGACAGCAGAACCTGCTTGATTGAAAGTCCTTTTTCAAGTAGAGACTTGTGTCTGCGAAGGGCGTACAAGCGGTAATCTGTTCATTGAACGAGTCCTCCAAAGTGAATGAAATTTGACCGGAATTCCAACGGGGATACATTTTTCATGGACGAACAATACATGATCTCTGAAAATAATCTTCATCACATATCCGTTATTCAAATAAGTCTTTAACGAACCAATCAATACTTGAACCATGTTGACCAATAATAAACTCCGTCAAACCTTCCTGTTCATCCTGCTCTTCTCAGGGTTTTCGCATGTGGCCTCCGCACAGGAACGGAAGCCCGACTTCATGGATCATGTTGTTGTGGTGCAGTTTGTCCCGGGAATTCCAATTGGAGAAACAGCGGCGAAAACAAATCTATCCGGCTTTGATCGAAAGGCCGCGAGGTATGATGTATACAGGATTGAGCGTGTGTATCCATTTCTGGATTATGTGGAGCCGACCCCTGAGACCGCCGAG